>JACPRC010000216.1 GCA_016190175.1 Planctomycetota bacterium | reverse complement strand
GACACGGAGTGTCGAGCGCGATGGAGCGGGGCTGTCCAGCGGAATCGGCCCGCAGGGACGATGGAGCTGCCCGGAGGGCGACTTGTTCATGTCGGCGGCGGAGCCGACATGAATAAGTCGGGCTAGGGTCGGCGCGGCGACGCGCTGCCTCCCTCGGTTTTGCCATTGATTGAACTCGACGGGCGGCTATAATCGGGTTCATGGTGCGACCGGAAGGGGAGAAGGAGAGGAGCCGGGGCGCATCAAGGAAGCCCTACCGCAAGCCGAGCATCAGGTCCGGGAAATTCTACGAGAGGAAGGCGCTCGCCTGCCCGAAGCAGGAGGGAGGCCCAGGCGATTGCGTCGGTGAACAGGGCTTTTCGTAACGCGCGGGCGAAAAGCGCGTCTTGCCGCCCCATGCCCCTGCCGTCCATGAAGCCGTGCGTCAGGTTTGGGCAATTCGTTTGCATTTTTCATAAGCAGGACGTATTCTCCATGCAGCACGCCGACAGAGGGACGATCGAAGGAGGTGGGGCATGGGAAGCGCGGCACAGCGTCTTGCCCGGGGGACGCGGATCGCCGTCGGATTGCTGGTCCTGGGGAGTCTCTGCGTCCGGCGATGGCCTCATGTCGAGCAGCAGCCGCGGGCTCCCCTGATCGAACGCGGGGCACACGACCTTGCGCCGCTCGCGAGACCGCGCTTGGAGGCCTCGTGGGGGCACGAGGGAATCCGCTGCGCCACCCCCGACGGCTCGAGCGCCATCGGACTCAAGCTGGCCGAGATCCGGCGCGGGGCGCATGGCGCGAGCTATGACACCCCTTCCGGCGTCGCACGTCATGAGGATGGCGTCGAGTTGTTCTATGACGACGGCGTCCGGGAACAGTACGTCAAACGCGGGGAGAGCTACGAACAGATCCTGCGCCTCGAAGGGCCGCTCGCGGGGGCCGGAGACCTTGTCGCGACAACGCGGGTGGAGACGACGCTCCCCTACGCGGGTGTCCGCGCGGGCGGGCCTCTCGCGTTCGCGGGCCCCGCGCCCTACCAGTTCGCGTTCATCGGCACCCCGTACGTCTACGACGCCTCGGGACGCGGCGCGCCGGCGGCGATGACGTTCGACCAGGAATCGTCCACCTACAGCATCCTCGTGCCCGCGGCGTGGCTCGAAGCGGCGACGTATCCGGTCGTGATCGATCCCCTGCTCACCTTCGAGGACCTTCTCGGCGACCCGACGATCGGGCCATGGATCGGCGTCCTGCCCGACTCCGACATCGAGGCGATGACGGGGATCCCCATCGCGTTTCCGCAATGGCCGGTTCCGCCCTCTTCCAGCGCCTCCATCATCCTGACCGTGGCGGGCGGAGGAGGCGTCGCGGACGGCCCCGCGCCGCAAGCCGGCTTCAACGGCCCACTGGCGATCGCGCTCGGCGCCGCGAACAACGTCTACATCGCGGACACGTTGAACCATCGCATCCGTGTGCACAACCGAGGCGCCGATGCGACGTTCAACACCATCCCCATCGCCGCGGGAGAGGTCGGTACGATCGCGGGGGACGGCAACGCCGGCACGACCGGGGACGGCGGCCTCGCGATCCCTTCCTATCCGGCCCCGCCCGCCCGGATCAACACGCCGTCCCACATCGCGGTGGACGGCGTCGGGACTGTCTACTTCTCGGAGACGGCGAGGATCCGGAAGGTCGCGACGGACGGGACGATCACGACGCTGATCGGGACAGGGAGCGCGGGGTACTCGGGCGACGGTGGTCCCGCCTCGGCGGCGCAGGTCGGGATCGTGCGCGGGTTGATCGTGCGCGGCGATCTCCTGATCTTCGCCGACAGCTCGAACCACCGCGTCCGGGCGGTGAACATCGGGACGGCAGCCACCAGCATCCTCGGCAAGACGATCGCGCCGGGGAACGTGGATACAGTCCTCGGGAACGGGATCGCCGCGAATACGGGGGACGGCACGTCGGCGCTCTTCCCGACCGGTGCGCCCGGAGAGAATTCGCCGATCTCGATCAATTCTCCCGGCTTCGCAACGGGCGGGCTGGCTCTCGACGCGGCGTCGAACCTCTACGTCCACGCATTCACCGGAGTGGTGGGTGCAGCCGTGGTGGCGCGCATTCGCGTCGTGAATCTCGCGACGTCCCCGCCCCTCGTCTTCGGCGGCGCCACGACCACGACAATCCCGCTCAACGGGATCGACACGGTCCTGGGAGGCGGCAGCGACGCGTTCGGGGAAGGCAGCGACCGCCTGGCCGCGGCGGCCAACGTCACCGGATTCGACGTCGACACGACGGGGCGCTTGTTCTGGAGGGACGTCAATACTATTGCCCCGTATGCGGCGGCCCGAATCCGCCGGATGGACAACGTCACGGGGATCGTGACGACCATCTCGGGAGGGTTGAACGCCGGCTTCGCCGGAGACGGAGGACCCGCAAGCGCGGCGCGGTGGCTCGCTGGAGGCAACGTGCGCATCCCGAAGGCAGGCGCGGAGGCGGGCCACATCTTCGTTGCCGACCAGGGCAACAACAAGATCCGAAAGATCGCGGGCGGCGAACAGACCTCGATCGTGAGTTCGCTCGCCGGCACTGGCTTCTCGGGCGCGTCCGGGGACGACGCGCTCTCGTACACGGCAAGCTTGGGACGTCCCACCGGCGTGCGGTTCCGGACGGAGGGCGGCGAGCCGCGGTTCTTCGGCGTCGAATTCAACAACAACCGCGTTTTCCAGATCGATGCTCCGGGAAAGCTCACCACGTTGGTGGGGAAGGGAGTGACGGGGTCCTCGGGAGACAAAGGTCCCGCCGTCGATGCTCTTCTTTCAGGTCCCGCGGACGTCTCCTTCGACCCGGCGGGGAATGCCTACATAGCGGACAATCGAAACGGCGCGATCCGGGTGATCAATCGCCAAGGGACACCGCTTCAGGTCGGCTCCGTGACGATCGCGGCGGGGAACATCGACACGGTCGCGGGCGAGTTGGCGAATGGAGGCTTCGATGTCGAGGGCGGCCCCCAATTGGATGTGAGGCTCTGGCTTCCCAGTTCGGTCGACATATCGACTACGACCGCAGCCGTGTACGTCCTCGACTTCCGCAACAACCGCCTGCGCGTCCTCAACCGGAACGCGCCGGGCGGCGCCAGTATCACGGTCCTGGGAGTCACGGTGCCCCCCGGTGAGATGTGGACCGTGATACCCGGGCCGCAGGTTGGAGGCGTCCTGGGGTTCCCCAGTAACGTCCGGCTCGACCCATCGAACGACGACATCCTGCTGACGGATCTGAACAACAACCGTGTCCTGAGGATCACGCAGGGGGGCGTCGTGACGGTCCTGGCATCGCTTCCCTTCCCGGACGGCCTCGCGGTGGGGCTCGGGGGCGACGTCTTTGTAACGAGCCGGATCGCGGACCGGATCTACAAAATCTCGGGAGGCGTGCTCACGACGATCGCGGGCGACGGCATCCGGCGGTTCGCGGGGGACGGAGGAGACGCCGGAGCCGCGTCGTTCTATGCCCCGAACTCGCTGGACGTGGAAGTCCTCGACGCGGCGGCGGGGAAGTACCGTCTCTACGTAAGCGACGAAGGGAACAACCGGCTGAGGCGGATCCAGCCGGAGGAGGCCGCGGCCGGAACCGTGCTCCCTGCCGGAACCTACCAGCCGATCCCCGGCGTCACGATCACGACGTCGCAGCCTGGCTGGACGACGGACCCGGCGAAGCCGGGCTACTTCAGCGTCCTCGCGTCCCCGATCGGTCCCCCCGCACCGCAGGATTTCAAGATCGGGAAGGGGGCGAAGTCCATCTACTTCACGATCGACGCGGTCAACCTCACCTTCGCGGCGGGGAACGAGTTCACCATCACGATCTTCTGGGACGACGAATTCGACTGCCCTCCCGAGGCCCCCATCAAGCTCTTCCGATGGAACGGAACGGACTGGGTCCCGATTTCGGGCCCGGGCGACACGGACTGCGGGACCCATACGACGACCGGGACGACGACGAGTCTCTCGATCTTCAAGGTCTTTCGGGCGGTTCCGGTCCCCCTCAACGTGACGGTCGAGCCCGAACGGGTGAAGCGCAACCCCGGCATCTTCACCGTGTTCGTCTCGCCGCTTGCGCCCGTGACGATGAGCGCGCTCGTTCCCGGGAGTTTCACGGTCAACGGCCAGACGCCCGGCAAGGTCCTCCAGTCCTCCGACACCTTCCTTCTCAAAGTGCAAAGGAGCGCGATCGTCGATCTCGGGAACGGCACGGGTCTCGTCCGGGTGAGCGTGGACTTGATCGACGGCCGCGTCGGGGCCGGGGAGGCGATCGTCCCGATCCGATAGCTCGCCGGCGTCGTGACCCTCGGCGATCGAGACCCCGACTCCTCTTTTTCGCATTGAAGCCGGTGGCAGCGGGCTATAATACGTTCGATGCGTCCCCCTCAGGACGAAAACCGCACGAAGAAGGACGCCGGCAAGAAGCCCTACCGCAGGCCCACGATCAAGTCCGGGAAGTTCTATGAGAGGAAAGCCCTCGCCTGTCCCAAGGTGCAAGCCGGTGCAGGTGAATGCGCTCCCGAGGCTTATTCGTAATTCGTGGGCCCGCCGGCAAGCCACATGCCCTCTTTCGCCAGTTCTTCACACGGGGAATGATCGTCACCCCCGCGCCCGCCT
>JACPRC010000218.1 GCA_016190175.1 Planctomycetota bacterium | reverse complement strand
GGAGGGCAGGCCGCCCCTCCTGTCCTCCGTAGCCCGAAGGGCGGAGGAGGATGGGGCGGGGAGCCTCACCCCTCCGCGGCACAAGAGGATGTGTGGCATGTGTACATCGCGCGACCGGCCGACGGCCGCTTCTACACCGGCATCAGCCGATTGCCTCGCGAGGATCTTCTTCGCGATCACGCGAAGGGCGACCACTGCGTCCACACGTCTCGGCGTTTGTCGGTCTCCGCCGAGTGGATGGAGCCCCATCCGACGGCGAGATCCGCGCGCGAACGGGAGATCCAGCTCAAGAAATGGAGCCGCGCCAAGAAACAGGCGATGATCGAAGGGGAATTCGATCGCCTGATGCGGCTTTCGCGCTCGAGAGCGCAGGGAAGGCGCGAGGCGCGACTCACCCCCTCCGCCTCCAGCTCCGTACCACCGCCCGGACCGAGTTGCGCGACGCCTACAGATTGCCGAAGTCGGCTCCGACGATGTCTCCGCGAATCTCCAGTTGTCCCCGCAGGGCGCCCAGGCGGGGCGCCGCCTTCCCGCCGGGGGCGGGTCCGATCCGGGCGATCGGTTCGCCCCGCAGCGTCACGAGGAGCGGCCGCCGCGTCCGCTGGACGGACTTGAGGAGCGCGATGCACCGGGCCTTGAACTCCGAGACGCCGATCGTCGTCATGTCCCAAGGATATCCTGGTCCGATGACCAGGTCAAGTTGACGTTCCTCCCCATCCCCTCACCGGATCGTCTTCCTCGGATCGGCCTTCGGAAGGAGGATTGCCCCGATTCCCTGGCAGTCGGGACACACGAGCGGCACGGTCGGCAGGAGCAGACCGCGCGTCCGGCACGGTTCGCACGCGACCGCCTCGAAGACGTCTTCGAGCTTTGGAACGGGCTTCGGCCCGCTGCAGCCTCTCCCCTTGCACTTCATTCTCCCCGTGGCCTTGCACTTCGGACACTCGCGGTTGCGCCACGTCCCCACGCCCTGACAGGCATTGCACTTCACGTCTTTCCCCCGGAACGCGTCGATCTGCCTGCCCGAACCTCCGCAGGTGTTGCACTGGAAATCGGCGCGACCCTTGCCGCGGCAGATGTTGCACCGGATTGCGCCCTCCCCCGTGCACGCCCGGCAGACCTCGACGGCCCGCAGCGATTTCGCCAGGGCCTTCAGGTGCGCCGCCTGGTGCTCCGGGAATTGCCGCGTCGCGTTCTTCTCGAGGTACTCGTAGGCCTTGTCGAAGGACCTGCCCTTCTCGACCGCCTTGACGAGGAGGAGGAAGCCGTGCGCGTAGCGGACGCAGAAGGCGGCTGAACTCCCGTACTCCCCGCGGAACTGGGCGCAGCCCAGGTCGTATTCGCCGTCGGACAGCCACCTCCGGAAATCGTGGATGGCGAGCCCTTCGCCGGTGCCCACGAGCCCCAGGCCCTTCCCCGCACGCAGGCCCAGGTCCCGGATGAGCGCGTCGATCTCCGCCCGCTCGGCCTCGCTCGCGGGCCGGCGCAGGAGCACGGCAAGGTGCGCGCAGGCGAGCAGGTGGAGCGCGTCGGCCGCCTTCGCCCGGGATGCCAGCCGGCGCGCCGCCTCGGCGTGCGTGCGAACCGTGAACCGCTCCAGATCCGCGATCCGATTCGCGGAGAAATAGTCGTCGAAGGCACGACCGATCTCCGTCCGCTGCCCCTCCTGGATCACGCACTCGGTTGCCTTGAACTCCGAGACTCCCGGAGCGGCGACGAACCAGTCGTCCCCGTTCCTGCGCAGCCGCACCTGCTGGCCCTGCGTCGTGGTCAGGATCAGCAGCGTCGCCGACTTCCTCTCCAGCCGCCCAGCGTAGCGCCACCGGACGCCGGCGGCGCCGACCTCGACGACGTCCTCGGACATCTCCCACTCCCGTTCGTCCCGGGAGAGAAGGGCGAAGAAGGCGGCGCCGAGATCCGAGAGATCCCCGTCGCTTTCCGCAAGCGCGCGGAAACACTCGCGGGCGGCGAGCCGGGCCTCGTCGTTCCTCCTCTGGACCGGATCCGCGAAGATCGCGAGCGCCTCCCGGAGGACGACCTGCCTGCGGGGTTTCGGCTCGGGTTCCGGTTCCCGCTCGGGCGCGGGGTCGGACTTCGGCTCCGGCTTCTTCGGCTCGGTCTTCGGATCCTTCGGGGGCTCCGACTTCGGCTCCGTTTTCTTCCTGGGGACGACGGGCGACTTCGTGCCGGCGATCTTCGATCCCAGCCGTTCGCGCACCAGGCGCATGAGGGACATGGTGATCACGAGCTTCTCGTCGAGTTCGGGGTATCCGTCCGGGAAGAGGTCCCGCGCTTCGGCATAGATGTCGCGCGCTTTCTGGACCAGAGGCAGGGCTTCTTCGAACTTCGCCCGGGCCGCGGCCTCGTCCTTCAGTTCGAGAGCCTCCAGGTACTTCTTCTTCGCCTCCTCGATGCCGCGGTCCGCCTCGCCCGTCATCTCCTTCGGGTGCTTGAACCAGGACGCGACCTCGTCCTTGGCGAAGACGAGGGTCTCTCCCTGGAGCCGGATCTCGTACGACTTCTCCTTCTCGGTCACTTGGCCGGAGAGCTTGCGGCCGTCGCGCAGGACAAGGACATCGGCGGAGAGGGGCAGGCAGAGCAGCAGGAAGCAGAGGGTTCTCATACGGGCCGGATCCTAGCGACGTGGACCGGTGGAGGTCAAGTCGCATGAAACGCGGCAGGCCGACTTCGCTTCCTTGACTCCCGCGCCCCGCGGGCCTATAACGCTTCGCGGTGCCGATTCCCGACCTCCAGCTCCACCGGCCGCGCAGCCTGGAAGAGGCCCGCGATCTCCTTGCGCGATTCCGCGAGTCCGCGCGCGTCCTCGCGGGAGGCACCGACCTCCTCGTCGATCTCCGGCAGGACCGCGTGACCGGCGTGGAGCACCTCGTCGCACTCCGCGAGATCCCCGGGCTGCGGGCGATCGAGGAGCTTCCCGACGGCTGGCGCTTCGGCGCACTCGTGACGCCGGAAATGGTCGCACGCCACCCGCGCGTGCGCGAGACCTTCCCCGCGCTGGCCGAGGCCGCGGCGTGCATGGCCGGCTGGCAGGTCCGGAATCTCGGGACGATCGGGGGCAACATCGCGAGCGCCGTCCCGTCGTCCGACCTCGCGCCGTTCTTCATCGCCGCGGGCGGGGAGGCGATCCTGACGGAACGTCGCGTGCCGCTCAAGGACTTCTTCCTCGGTCCGCGCCGGACCGCCTGCGCGCGGGACGAGATCCTGACCCACCTCTTCGTGCCCGCGCCGGCGCCGCGCACCGGGATCTCCTATCAGCGCTTCGCCCTCCGCGGCGCCAACGCGCTCGCGGTCGCCTCCGTGGCCGCGATGCTGCGGCTCGACGGCGCGATCGAGGATGCGCGCGTCGTCCTCGGAGCGGTCGCCCCGATCCCGCTGATCGCGGCGAAGACGAGTGCCTTCCTCATCGGCAAACCGACGTCCGTCTTCGCGGAGGCCGCGAAGATCGCGCGCGAGGAGGCGCGGCCTATTTCCGACGTCCGCGGGTCGAAGGAGTACCGGCTCGAAATCGTCGAGGTGCTCGCCGCGCGGGCCCTCGCGCAGGCCGCGGAGAGATGCGGATGACGTATCGCACCGTCGTCCTGAAAGTGAACGGCCGCGAGTGCCCCGTCTCGGTCAAGGACGGTGACACGCTCCTCCACGTGCTGCGCGAGAAACTCGCTCTCACGGGCACGAAGCGAGGCTGCGAGATCGGCGACTGCGGGGCGTGCACAGTCCTCGTGGACGGCGGGCCGATGAACGCGTGTCTCCTCCTCGCCGCGGCCGTCGAAGGGCGCGAGATCACGACGATCGAGGGGCTGGCGAAGGGCGGGGAACTGCATCCGCTCCAGCGCGCGTTCGTCGAGGAGGGCGCGGTCCAGTGCGGCTACTGCTCGCCGGGCATGATCCTGGCCGCCAAGGCGCTTCTGGATCGGAACCCCGACCCGGGCGTCGAGGAGATCAAGGACGCGCTCGGCGGGAACCTGTGCCGGTGCACCGGATATCACGGCATTATCCGCGCCGTCCGGAACTGGAAGGGGGCGCGCTCCACCCACGGCGACCTCGATCGCCACGAATGCGTCGGCCGCAGCCTCCCGCGCGTCGACGCGATCGACAAGGTCACGGGCCGCGCGAAGTACACGGCCGACCTCGCGTTTCCCGGGATGCTGCACGCGCGACTGCTCGGCAGCGCGATCGCGCACGGCAGAATCCGTCGCATCGACACGTCGAAGGCGGAGGCGCTGCAAGGCGTCGCCGCCGTCATCACGGGCAAGGACGTCCCGGACGTGACGTACGGCGTCTCGCCGGCGCGGTACGACGAGCACGTCCTGGCGAAGGAGAAGGTGCGCTACGTCGGCGATCCGATTGCCGCGGTCGCCGCGGTCGACGAAGAGACGGCGGAGCGCGCGCTCAAGCTCATCGAGGCCGAGTACGAGGAGCTGCCCGCCGTCTTCGATCCCGAGGAGGCGATCCGGGACGGCGCGCCCCTGCTCCACGACAAGTACAAGAACAACGTCAACACGCTCGTCGAGCAGCATTTCGGCGACGTGGAGAAGGGGTTCGCCGAGGCGGACTACGTGCGCGAGGAGTCGTTCGTCGGCAATCACACCAACCAGGCGCCGATGGAGCCGCACGCGTCGATCGCGACGTGGGAGGGCGACGGGACGCTCGTGCTCCATTCGAGCACGCAGGCGCCGCACTACGTCCACTACATGCTGGCCCACGTCTTCAAGATCCCGCTCGGCCGCATCCGGGTCGTGCGCCCGACGGTCGGCGGCGGGTTCGGCGGCAAGGCGGCGACGACGCCGCTCGACCTCTGCTCCTCGATCCTGGCGCGGAAGACGGGCCGCCCTGTGCGGGCGGTCTTCACGCGCCGCGAGGTCTTCGAGTACAACCGCGGCCGCCACCGGCAGCACATGCGGATGAAGCTCGGCGTGAAGAAGGACGGCCGCATCACCGCCTTCCAGAGCCGCATCCTCCTCGACGGCGGGGCCTACAGCTCGTTCGGCGTCGCGACGGCCTACTACGCCGGCGGCATGATGCCGACCCTCTACCATCTCCCGAACTACAAGTACGACGGCATCCGCGTCTACACGAACAAGCCCGCCTGCGGCGCCTTCCGCGGCCACGGCGTGCCGCAACCGCGCTTCGCCTTCGAGTGCCTCCTCAACATGGTCGCGGAGGAGATCGGCATCGACCCGATCGAGATCCGCCTCCGCAACGCGATGGACCGCAACACGCGCACCGTGAACGACCTCGACATCCGGAGCTGCGAGTTCAAGGCGACGCTGGAGGCGGTCCGCGAGAAGGCGGGATGGGCCGCGAAATACGGGAAGCTCGCGCGCGGCCGCGGGATCGGCGTCGGCTGCGGCGGCTTCGTCTCCGGCGCGGGCTACGCGATCTACCGCGGCGACGTGCGGCTCTCGCACGAGAAGCAGCCGCAGCCGTTCGTGAAGGAGTCCGTCTTCCCGCACGGCAACGCGATGGTGCGCGTCCTCGAGGACGGCATGGCCGCGGTCTGCATGATCGGCGCGGCCGAGATCGGCCAGGGCGCGGCGACGATCCTGACGCAGATCTGCGCGGAAGGGCTCGGCATCCCGCCCGACCGGGTGCGCACGCGCGCCGAGGACTCGGACCTCTGTCCCATCGACCTCGGCGCCTACTCGTCGCGCGTCACGCTCATGGGTGGCAACGCGGTTCTCATGGCGGCGCGGGACGTGGTGAAGAAGCTCCTCCCGATCGCCGCGACGGAGTTGAAGTGCAAGGCCGGGCAACTCGAGGTCGGCGGCGGGAGGATCTTCGTGAAGTCGGAGCCCGCGCGCGCGATGGACTGGGCGGAGGCGGCGAGGCGATATTTCAACGCGAACGGCCCGCTCGTCGGGACCGGCTGGTACAAGCCGCCGAAGGGACTGGGCGGCGACTTCAAGGGCGCCGCGGTCGGCACGAGCCCCGCGTACTCCTTCGGCAGCTCGGTCTGCGAGTTGTCCGTCGATCTCGATACGGGCAAAGTCTCCGTCGAGCGGTTCACCGACTTCCACGATTGCGGCACGCCGGTCAATCCGATGTCGGTCCACGGCCAGGTCGAGGGCGCGATCGTGATGGGCGCGGGCGAGACGCTCCTGGAGGAGATGGTCTTCGACGCGAAGGGGAGGGTGGTCAATCCGAGTTTCCACGATTATCTCCTCATGACCATCCGGGACGCGCCGGAGATCTTCAGCGGGCTCGTCGATTCGTACGAGCCGGAGGGACCGTTCGGGGCGAAGGAGATCGGCGAAGGCTCGACGCTCCCCGTGCTGGGCGCGGTGGCGCACGCGGTCGCGAACGCGACAGGGGTGTGGATAACTGAGTTGCCAATTACGCCGGAGAAGATCCTCTTCGCAATGAAGAACGGGAAGCCGCGATCTGCGGGAAAGTGGCAGGAGGGGCGGCCGTCGAAGCCGTTCCGGCCGAAGCCGTGCCGCGGGAAGAAGGCGCCGGATCCGAAAGGAGGAACGCGTGGCCAAAGCCCGAAAGTCCTGGCGTGAGAAGCTTGCGGAGAGCAAGGACCTTCCGAAGACGCTCGTCATCCCCGCGCCCAAGGAGGTCGACGAGGTGATGCGGCAGGTCCCGCGCGGGAAGCTCATCACGATCGAGGGGATCCGCGGCGCGCTGGCGCGCAAGCACGGGACCACGATGGCCTGTCCCATGACCACCGGCATCTTCGCGTGGATCGCCGCGCACGCGGCGGAGGAGGGGGAGGCCGCGGGGGAGAAGGACGTCACTCCCTGGTGGCGCACGCTCAAGACGGGCGGCGAGCTCAACCCGAAATACCCGGGCCGCGGGAAGGAGCAGCGGAAGCGGCTGGAAGGGGAAGGTCACGTCGTCGAGCGGGGACGGGTGAAGGACTTCGAGAAGTCGCTCTGGAGTCCTGCGTAGCCGCCGCTCACCTGCCCAGGTAGCCGTGGAGTCCCGGCAGCAGGTAGTTGACCCCGAAGAACGTGAAGACCACGGCGTAGAATCCCCCGACGGCGAACCAGGAGGACTGTCCGCCCTTCCACCCGCGCACGAAGCGCAAGTGGAGATAGACGAAGTACAGGAGCCACGTTGCGAGGGACCACGCCTCCTTCGGGTCCCACCCCCAGTACCTTCCCCACGCTTCGTTCGCCCACACCGCGCCCGTGATGATCCCCAGGCCGAGGAGCGGAAACCCGAACGAGATGCTCCGGTAGACGAGGGCGTCGAGTCGGTCGAGATCCGGCCCTTCTCCGGTCGCTTCCGGCAGCAGCGCGCGGATCGGGGCCAGAAGCGCGACCGACACGAGCGCACCGCCGAGGACGAAAACTCCGATCCCTCCCGTCGAGTCGAGGATCCGGCGCTTCACGGCGAACTGCGCCCCGCCCACGAAGAGCAGGAAACCGAACGTGATCGCGAGGACGAGCACGACCGCTGCACGGTTCATCCCTCCGCGGCGCGCGAGGTGCAGGATTCCCGCCACGAAGGAGAGGAAGAACCCCGCGTAGCCGACGAAGCAGAGGACGACGTGCACCGTGAGCCAGAAGTTGTTCCGCAGCGCCGGCATCAGAGGTTGGGCGCTTCCGCGGAAGAGGGTTGCGTAGGCCAGGTCCAGCAGGGCGAGGAAGGAGACGAAGGGGCCGGCATGGGCCGATTTGAACCACCGTTCAAACGCGAGGTACACGAACATGAGGGCCACGGAGAGAAGGGTCAGCACCTCGAACGTCGTGGCGAACGGGGGACGGTCCAGATCCTTCCACTCCTGGGCGACGAACCCGATCCCGGAGAGGGCGGCGGCGGTCAGCGCCCAGAAGCCCGCGCGGGCCCATCCCGCGCTCCAATTCCGCACGGCGGAAAGGAGATACGCGAGACTCGCGGCGAGGCACGCGTAGAGGGTCGCGTCGAAGAAGAGGGACCTCACGGCGTCCGCCTTCGAAGAAGGGGCCGCACGAACGACGCGTAGAGAAGGCCGATCCCGAGAACTCCGAACCCGACGTAGACCACCGGGATGCCGGGATCGCGCACGATCCGCAGCGCGGGCCTCCACCGCGGGCCGCTCGCGTCGAGGTGGGCGTTCTGGTAGATCCGGTAGCCCTTGTGCACGAGCGGGCGGTTCACGGAGACCGTCTCCGTCTTCACGACCTGCCCGTTCTCGACGATGCGGATGCGGCTGTCGAAGCTGCGGATGTCCCCTGCATAGCCCGCGCGGTAGTCGTACACGATCGAGAAGTCCGCGTCCTCCGCGGTCCACCGGTCGCCGAGGAGGAGCGTCGCGATCCGGTCCTTGCCGCGCCCGCGGATCCTCAGCCGCACGACGGGCCCTTCCGTGACGGCCTCGGCAGTCAGCTCGAATTCGCCGGACCGGACGGAGAGCCCCGGTCGTACGACGTGACTCTCCTCTTGCCCGCGGTCGAGCACCCACAGGCGGGGCGGGTAGAGGTCGAGGGAGAACTTTTCGATCACGATCTGGAAGGGGAGGACGTGCTCCGACTTCCCGTCGTCCGAGGCGATGCGGTCGAGGGGCGTTTCCTCGGGCATAGGGAGCGGGCTGTTCCCGGCCGCGCCCCAGAGGCCGCCGATCGCCGCGCCCGCCAGGATGAGGAGGGCGCCGACATGGCTGACGAACGAGCCCGCGGTAGGCGGTCTAAGGAAGCGGGCCCGCTGGATGGAGCAGGCGAGGAGGTTCACGCCGAAAGCGCCGAGGAGGAGGAGAAACCACGGCGCGCGATAGACCCGCGTCGCCGCGACCCCGCCCCCGAGCAGCGTGCCGGCGAGCCCGGCGGCCAGGATCGACCCTCCAAGGAAGACCGCCAGTTTCGCCGAGGTCAGGAACTTCCAGGCGCCGAGCATCGCGACTTGGAGCTTCCTTTGCAAAGTCCCTGCCAAGCGCGGCCGGACGCGGGAAGCGCGCCCGCCGGGCGGAATCCCATCGCGACTACGCCTCCGCGCCCAGGAATTCCCCGAGGTCGCGCAGCTCCTCCGCGTACTCCTCCGCCGAGCCCGAGTACTCGCGGATGAAATCCCGGACGAGCTGCGACAGCCGCGCCTTTCCGCGGAAGACGTAGTTGCGGACCTGGCCCTCGGGGACGCGGAGGGCCGCCGCGATCTCGGAGTACGAGCGGCCCTTCAGATAGAAGGCGTCGACGGCGGCGTGATACGGCGTCCGGAGGCGGTCGCTCTCCTCCTTCAACCGCTCCATCGCGCGCGCGAGCACGTTCTCGGCCCACAGCCGGTTGAAGTCGGAGTCCACGGGCTTCGCAGCGGCGTCGGCTACCGCAAGAGTTCCTTCGTCGTCGAGCGAAACGACCGCTCGCTTGTCGCCCCCCGCGTACTTCAGCCGCCACCAGGAATCGATAAGGTGATTCGCCATCGCCACCAGAAGCCCGCGGAACCGCCCCTTGTTCCGGTCCGCCCGCTCCAGGAAGCCGTCGCGGCAGACGTGGAGGAAGACGGTCTGCGCCATGTCCTCGGCGTCTTCCGCCGAAAGGCCCCTCTTGCTCGCGTAGCCGCACACGGGTTCCCAATATCGGCGGATGACCTGGTCGCGCGCTCCCTGCGGGTCCGCGGCGGCGTTGCGGATCACGGTCCAGATCGTGGAAGGGAAGTCCACCTCCGGAATTCTACCAGAGGTCCGCGCGATTTCGTGAGAAGTCGCGGCGCCGGTTTCGATGAGGGTGGCAGGAAAAGGAGATCGACATGGTGAGCGTGATGAAGTGGGGCCTGATGTTCGTCTTCGCGCTGGGCGGGCTGGGAGTGGGGCTGTACGCCGCGACGGACGGCCGGGTCCTCAGCGCCGTCCCCGAGTGGTCGGCCGAAGCGGCCGGCGACAAGGAACGCGTGGAGCAGACGAAACGGTACGAAGCGCAGGATCCCCCCGGTTACGACCGATGGACGTACGGACACTGGGAGCGCGAGGGCCTCGCGAGCGACGAAGATCTCCTGCTGATGAAGCGCCGCCTCGACAGGGCCTACGAGGACTTGCAGAAGGCGCTCCGGTCGGGCAACGAGGAGCGGATCATGCGCGAGCGCCGGTTCTACGAGGCGATGAAGGCGGAGTACGAGAAGGCGAAGCGCGAACGCGCACGATAGAACCGTCAATCCGGCCGCCACTCTTCTGGGAGCATGGGGCGGACCTCGTCGCGCTCGTCGAGACGGAGCGCCGTGTCGCGTTGGACGCGGCGCCTCAAGACCTCCGGGGACGATTCATCCGCGAGGAACGCGAGGTCCCACGAGCGCACGAACCCGTCGTCGGACGCGAAGAAGAGGAAGTGGCCGACGAAAAGGACCCCCCTCGCGCCGGCGCCCGCGCGGAATCGGGGCCCCACGGGATCGCCCGTCTCGGCGTCCCACAGCCGCACGATGCCATCCGCGTCCGCGCTCGCCAGGTAACGGCCTGAAGGACTCCAGCGCAGATCGGACACCCACGTCGAGTGGCGCAGGATCTTGCCGATCGGCGCTCCGGTTCGCGCGTCCCAGACGCGCGCGGTCCCGTCCAGGGACGCCGTCGCGACGAGCGTGCCGCCCGGGCGGAAACCGATCGCGTTGATGCCGCCGTCGTGGCGCATCGGACTCCCGACGGGCTCGCCGGTCTCCGAGTCCCATAGGCGGGCCTCGACGTCGGCGCTCCCGGTCGCCACGCGCCGGCCGTCGGGGCTGAAGGCGACGGCGGTGATCGTGAGGGCGTGCTTCATCGGCTTCCCGATCGGTTCGCCCGTGGCCGCGTCCCACACGCGCACGATTCCGTCGGTGCTTCCGATGGCGATCCGGCGGCCGTCCGGGCTGACGGCCGATGCCATGATCCAGTCCTCGCAAGTCATCGGCCGGCCCACGGCTTCGCGTCTTGAGACGTCCCACACCTGCGCGCTCTTCTCGGCGACGAGGAGCAGGCGGCCGTCCGGGGCGAACCCCAGCGATCGGATCGCGCCGGCCTCCCGGATCGGATCTCCGACGGGCGTGCCGCTCGATCCGTCGCGGAGTCGGGCCGAGCCGTCGCCTGCGACGGTGGCCAGGAGCCTGCCGTCGCGATCGAACGCGCCCGTGAGGATACGGCCTTCTATCGGCTTGGTCGTTCCGTCCGCGGGAGACCACAGGACGGCCTTCCCCTCGCGGGTGGCGGCGAAGAGCCGGTCGGGGGACGCCGCCATCGCCCAGACCGGCGCACCCAACGCAAGCCTCTTCGCTGCGCCCCGGTCGACCTCCCAGATCCGCGCGCTCCAGTCGATGGCCGCCGTGACCGCGCGCCGCCCATCCGCGCTGAACGAGACCGACTCGATCTCGCCGTTGTGTCCGAGCGAGACGAACTCGGAGTCCCCGCTCCCGACGTCCCAGAGGAACGCGTGCCGGTCGCTGACCGTCGCGAGCCGGCGTCCGTCGGGGGTGAAGGCGACGAGATGGACCGCGCCGGCGTGCTTCATGGGACGGCCCCTCTCGGCCCCCGTGCGCGCATCCCACAGACGCGCCGATCCGTCCCTGCATCCGGTCGCGAGCAGCGCGCCGTCCGGACTGAACGCGAGCGCGATCGCGTTCTCGATGTGGGCCGCCTTCGCGACCGCTACTCCCGTGGCGACGGACCAGACCCGCGCGAGGCGGTCCTCCGCGGCGGACGCGAGGAACCGCCCGTCCGCGCCGAATTCCGCCGCGAGCACTCTCGCGGGATGGACCAGCCGGCCGATTCGCCGCGCCGCGTCGATGTCCCAGACCTCGATCATCGTCTCGAAGACGGCGGCGACATGCTTTCCGGCGGAGTCGAGAACGATCCGTGACGGCGCGCCCTCCAGCGTGATAGGCCGGCCGATCGCCTCGCCCGTGCGCCCGTCGCGCAGGGTCAGGACCTTCCCTTCGAGCGAGCCGACGATCCAGGTTCCGTCGGCGCGCCGGGCGAGCGCGGACGGCAGCAGGTCGGACCTCGGGCCCCGCAGGGAAGAGACTCCTTCGGTCCACAGGCGGAACGTGCCCTGGCTGAGCGTGGCGGCGGCGCTTCCGTCCGGTGAGAGGACGACGCAGGTCACCTCACCCTCGTGGGCGAGAATCCGGCGGAGGCGCGCCAGCCGGGCCGCGGCACACACTGCCGCGGCGCGGGTGAGCGCCGACGGCCCCAGGGCGTACGCCTCGCAGGCGAGGAGCGCGGCTTCGGCGGGTTCGCCCGCCTCGTCGGCCTCCCGCGCCCGCAAATAGTAGGCGTACGAGAGCCGCTCCACCGCCTTCCGCCGCTGCGCCGCCTCCTTCTCGCGTCCCTCCCGTTCCGCCGCCGCGGTGCGGAGCGCCTGTCTCTTGGCGCGCACGAGTCCGTAGGTTCCGAACGCGGCGCCGCCGAGGATCGCCGCAACCAGCGCCGTGCCGAAGGCCCAGAGGAGCGGCTGTTTCCGGATGCGCCGCGCGAGGAGATACGCCATGGTGGGCCGCCGCGCATGGACGAGCGGGTTCCGGTTCCGGTACGCGTCGAGGTCCTCGATGATCTGCGCCGCGCTCGCGTACCGCCGCGACCGGTCCCGCTCGAGACACTTGAGGACGATCGCCTCGACGTCGTCGGCAAGGTCGGGCGCCAGACGCCTCGGACGGATAGGCTCGTCGCGGACGACCTGGGCGAGGACGTCGGCCGTCACGTCGCCGACGAACGGGGGCCGCCCCGTCACGAGCTGGTAGAGGATGGCGCCGATCCCGTAGAGGTCGCTCCGTCCGTCCGCCTGGCCGCGTGCCTGCTCGGGGGCCATGTAGGACGGCGTCCCCATCACGGCCCCGGTGGCCGTGAGCGACGCGCCGTCGACCTCGGTCTCCTTGGCGAGGCCGAAGTCCATGACGTAGACGTGCCCCTCGCGGTCGACCATCACGTTCGCGGGCTTGAGGTCGCGGTGGATGACCTTGCGGTCGTGCGCGTAGCGGATCGCCTCGGCGACGTCTCGCACGATATCGAGCTTTCGATCGAGAGGCGTCGCCGGCGCAAGGAAGGCCAGCGATTCGCCGTCCACGAACTGCATCGCGATATAGGGAAGGTTCTCGTGCTCGCCGATCTCGAAGATCTTGGCGACGTTGGGATGATCGAGGCCGGCCGCGAGCCTCGCCTCGCGCTGGAACCAGGCATGGCTCTCGGGGTTCCTCGCGTCGCGGAGGAACTTCAGGGCGACCCACCGCGACAGGCTCGGCTGCCACGCCCGGAATACGTCGCCCATCCCGCCGGCGCCGAGTTGATTTCGGAGGACGTACGGCCCCACGCGGGGGAGATGCTCCTTCTCGATCCATTGGGCGGGAGAGGCCGGCGCGGCCGGCTCCTTCAGCGCTTCCTTCAGGAGATGGAGCGGGTTCCTCCGGTCGGGCAGGGTGTCGTCCACGCGGGGATTATGACACATCGGCGATTTCGTGAGAAGTCCGCGCCCGAAACCCGATGAACCCGTCGAACGCGAAAGGAGAAACGATGAATCTGAAACGGATGACGGCTTTGTTCCTGACGGCGGTTGCGGGCGCGGGATGCGATCCGAGTCCTGTCCCGGCGAGCACGGTCGTCCGGCTGCAGGGGCGCGCCGTGGGTTCCGGCGACCTCGTGTGGATGTTGAACCCGTCCGGAACGGCGGACCGGACGGCCCCCGTCGAAGCGGGGGGCAGGTACGAGTTCGCCTGGACGGGAGCGGACCTGACGGGGTTCTGGGGAGAGCGGACCTTCTACCTCAAATACCCGGCGCAGGCGGGCCGCGGCGACGCGTTCGTCACGACCGAGAGCTTCGTTCTTCGGCGCGACATGGAAGCGCCGCTCCTCGCGGTGTGGAACCCGCAGGTGGAGGCCGCCCGCACGCCGGAAGGGGGCCTTCGGGTCCGCTTCGACGAGGTCCGGGGCGCGGACTTCCTGCCGATACGGCGCTACATCCTGCGGATCCGATACCATCGGACGCACGTGGATGCCAACGGGCGGAAGTGCGAGGAAGAGGCGGAGGCGGTCCGCGAGATCCGTGCGGGCGAGACCGTGATCCGAGGCGCGGAACTCGACACGATGCTCGCGGGCCGGAGCCGCGAGGAGGTGCGGATCGGCGTGGAAGCGATGGGACAGGGAGAGGGTCTGGCGTTGACCTATCACGCGGCCGGGATGACGGTCGAGTTTCCGGTGAAGCAATGATCCGCGCCATTCGTTGTAATGGATGGGGGCCGAAAGGAAGCAGTCATGTACGCCGCATCCAGGATCGGAATCCTGCTCGCGACGCTTCTCGGCGGGTGCGCCGCTCCGCTCTTCGACGAGACGCACAACGGGCGGTCGGTGCGGGTGGATGCGGGGCGGGTCTTCACGATCGCGCTTCCCGAGGCGGGATCACCGCCGCCCCAGGTCCGCGGCGATGCCGTACGGCTCCTCGAAGTCCGCCGGGACGACGGCGGGGGGCGCGATCTCTTCGTCTTCCGCGCGGACCGGCCGGGCGAATCGACGATCGGGATCTCGGGCGCGACCGGAGAGACCGTTCCGCCCTACGTCCTGAACGTGCGGGTGTGGGAACTCGTCGATCGCCGGTTGCGCCCGCATCCGCTGTTCCTCCACGGCCGCTGCTTCGGGGCGTCCACCTCCTGCCGCCGGGGGCGCTGATCAGTCCATCTTGTGCCACTCGGCCGCCAGCTCCTCATCCGTCGGCCAGTCCGGGAGCGTCTCTCCCTCCAGGTCCCGCCAGAACAAGGTGTTGCCTTCGTTGACGATGAAAGTGCGCGTGCCGGCGACGCCGTACTCCTCGGGGTACGCGCAGAGGCCGAATCGCGAGGTGTTGTGCAGCTTCTCCTCGGAACCGTCCGTGTCCTGCCGGTAGACGCCGTTGCCGCCGTTCGCCGTGACCTGCTTGTCCTCGCGCAGCGCGCGGAAGCGGTATCCGTGATACGCGGCGGGAGCGCCGAAGCCCGTGATCGCCTTCGGATAGCGGCCGCTCTTGAGCGCGTTCGCCGCGAGGGGTTCCGCGTCCGCGAGCGCGGCGGAGACCTCGATCAGCTTGATGTGGTTTCCCGCCGAATCGGTGATCGCATAGAGGCCGGCGACGTCCCCCGTCCAGAAGTCGTTCACCTTGTTCTCGTCGCGGTCGTTCGCGCGGAAGTCGGCCTGTGCCGTG
>JACPRC010000214.1 GCA_016190175.1 Planctomycetota bacterium | reverse complement strand
TCTCCGGACGATCCCGGGCCCACCCTACTTTATAAGTTATAAATTCCACTTTTCACTTGACCTTCGCCGCGGCGGACGCGAGAATGAATACAGGAAGTATGGGTCAGGTGCCGTATGAAGAAACTGCTCTTTGCCGCCCTGGTGCTCCTCGCATCGTGCGCGTCCCCCGCCCCGGCCTCCAAGAAGCTCGACATCGTGCTGCGGAACACCTCCGCGGTGCCCGTCGAGGTCAAGGCGAAGGCCGGCATCTTCTCCCGGACGATCCAGCTCAAGCCGGGGGAGACGTGGAACGGCTGGGTGCCCACGTTCGTGACGGTGCGGCAGGTCGAAATCGACGTCTCGGCGTGCCCGTCCCGTTAGGCCGATCCGACGCCGGTCCAACGGGGCCCGCCCGTCCGGTCGCTCCGGACGCGCCGTCCCGCTACCGGCCGGCGAGGATGGCCTCCGCGATCTCGCGGACCGCGCCCTCCCCGCCGCGGCGCTCCGTCACCAGATGGGCCGCCTTCCGGACCGCCGCCGCCGCGTCCGCGACCGCGATTCCCACCCCCGCCTTGCGGAGGCACGGCAGATCGTTGAGGTCGTCCCCCACGTAGGCCACGTCCTCCGCCGCCAGCCCGTGCTTCCCCAGGAAGTCCTCCAGCGCCGCCCCTTTGTCTTCGACGCCGAGGTAGACGTCCTCCACGCCGAGCTTCTCCGCGCGCCGCAGCGAGATCTCCGTCGACTCCCCCGTGATGAAGGCGACGCGGAGGCCCGCCTCGATCAGCATCGAGATCCCCATCCCGTCCCGCGCGTTGAACTTCTTCATCACCTCGCCCGAGGGACCGTAGTACATCCCTCCGTCCGTGAGCACCCCGTCCACGTCCAGCACGAGCGCTCGCAGGCGCTGGAACCTCCGCCGCATCAGGGGATCGCGGATCTCCATCCCTCACCCCAGCAGTTCGTCGCGCACGGGGACGAACGCGTCCCGGAATACGGCCGCCGCCCGCCGGTAGCCGCGGAAAAAGACCCCTGTCCGGGCGACGTCGAGTCTCGCCCGTTCGGCCGCGGATGCCGCTTCCATCTCCCGCGTCGTCCGCTGGATCTCCACGGCCTCGGGCGCCAGGATCCGATGAAGCAGGGGCTGCAGGTCCGTTTCCGCCAGGATCCGCGCCCGGCGCCCGTTGACCTTTTCCGCCGCCTTCCCGAACTCCTCGCGATCCAGCCGGTTCGCCGGATCCAGTCGCGCCGCCCGGCGGAGGGTCCGCTCGCCCTCTTCCGCCGCGCGCTCGATCGTCCCGATCGACTCCATCCACCGCCGGGCCGCCGACCGGAAGGTCTCGCGGTCGAACGGTCGCGGCTCCGCCAGCGCGGTCCGGAGCGGCCCCCGCGCGTCCACGGCTCCTCCCAACGCCGACTCCACGTCCCCGCGCCGGGCTCCCCGGATGAGGGCGCCGATCGCGCTCGCGTTTACGACGACCGCCTTCGTCCGGGCGATCTCCTCCTCGAAGAGCGTGACCATCGCGCGGAAGGCGGGGATCGTGCGCACGACGCCGCCTGCCGTCGACGGTACGTCGACGGCCGCG
This sequence comes from Planctomycetota bacterium, assembly GCA_016190175.1. GTDB lineage: Bacteria > Planctomycetota > MHYJ01 > MHYJ01 > JACPRB01 > JACPRC01. The sequence goes on along the minus strand of JACPRC010000214.1, from coordinate 17,633 downwards.
CCGAGGAGGGGTTCCACGGGTCCCCCCCACGTCATCGTGACCCCTTCGGCGTGCGTCCGGTTTCCGGGGAGCGCCAGATCCGTCCCGACGAGCACGATCGGGTCCGCGCCGAGCGCACGTGCGAACGCGAAGGCGGTGTGGGCGACGCTCAGGCCGCGCGCGAGCGTCCCCTTCCCTCCCCAGAAAGGACGCCCCAGTTGCGAGCCCGCCAGCCCGGTCTCGAAGGTCACGCGATCTCCCGGGCATGCGCGCACCGCGGCGGGGTGGCTCTCGGGATCCCACACCAGCGTCACGTCCCGCGGGATCTCGAATCCCTCGAAGCAGGCGGCGCTGTCCGGCGAGAGATCGAGATGGCACGCGAACTCGGGGACGATCCCGCGCGAAAGGAGCAGGCGGAGCGACTTGCCGACGCAGACGAACACCGCCCGCCCCGCGGCCCGCCCCAGTGCGTCGAGATGGGAATCCAGCGACGGTCCGGCCGCGACGACGATCGCCGGGATGCCGCTCAGGCGGTTCTCGAACGAGTGCAGGCCGGCAGAGCGCGCCGTCGACGGCATGTTCCCGATCCAGTTCCTCGCCAGCCGCTCCGCGTTCTCGACGAGGGTGGCGATCTCGGTGCGCCGCCGGTTCAGGAGCGCCTCCACTTCCCGCAGGACGGGCCCGTACAGCGAAGGACGCGCGCGTTCGAGCGGAGAATGGGAGAGGAGATACACCTCGTCGGCCTGGCTGTCCGCGAGCCAGCGACGGAACTCCGTGCGGAGCGCGTCGATCCCCAGCCCGACGAAGAGCCGGGTCCGCTCCCGCGAGAGAAGTTCAGTGAGATCGACGTGCTCCAGCGCCGCGCGGAAGAGATCCTCGGCGGGCTCGACGACCGCGATCCAGCAGCGGGCGGAGACGCGACGGGCCGCCTCCACCGCCGAGTAGCCCAGTCCCATTCCGATGAGCAGCACCGCGTCCGGATTCGCCGGGCGCACGGCCGCGCGCGCGTCGGCCCAGGGGTCGTCGGGGTGGTGGAGAAGGACCTGGGCCCCGTCCTCTCCCTCGATCCGGGCCGTGACCGCCCCTGACGGTGTGGGGTCCACGCGCACCGTGAAGGCGCATCGGCGGATCCGATCGGCCAGCGCGGGGTCGCGGTTCGACAGGAGGGCCAGGTTCCGTTCGAGGAGGCCGCTCACCCCGTCAGACTCCTTCCGGGCCCGCCGCGCCTTCGCGCCGTCCCAAGGCGGTCTTCTCCCGGATCTCGCAGGAGACACGGCCGAGTCTGACGGGGCTCATCCCCGGTCCCGCCGGACCAGCCGGGCCTGGAGGGTCTCCAGCACGCCGCGCCACTCCTGGAGCTGGACGCGCAGTTCCTTCTCGACGATCGCGGACAACCGTTCGGCTTCCTTGAGTTCGATCGCGGCCCGGAAGCGCACGAGGGCGGCGGAGAGCCGGCGCAGCCGGTCCTCCAGCGTGCCGTTCCCGTGCGGGATCGCCGTGAAGTCGATGTCCGTCAGATGGGCGACGTCGCGGACGGCATGGGTGAGCACGTCCCAGCCGTCCATGCACTGGGCGAGCTTCTGGAGCGCGCCGGTGAGTTCCTCCCGTGCCAGGAACGCCGCGCCCTCCTCGTGCAGCCGTTCGAGCCCCGCGAGATACGGGAGAAGCAGCGACACGGTGTCGCCGGAGAGGCGGACCGGATCGACCGTCTTGACCTCAAGCAGTCCCCGTCCGTGAACGGCCGCCCCCTTCAGTTCCTCCTGCTTCGCGCGATTCAGGGACTCGCCGTCGAGGACGAGCGCGACGACGACGCGGCTCTTCCCCTCGACCTGGCGACGCACCTGGTCGAAGACCTCGCCCAGGGTCGACTCCTCGCGCGCGACGGGCCATCCGTAGGACCCGTCCACGATCACTTCCATGGGGTACATCTTAGGCGGCGGGCGGCACGCCGGAAAGGAAAAAACCCGTCCTGTCCGGCCCCGCTTCCGGCCGATAAGATTGGCGGATTGCGAGAGGGCGTCGTGAAGCGCGCGTCGATCGGGCTCGTTCTTCTTCTCTCCGCCTGCGGCCAATCCGCTATCCCCCCGCGCGACTTCCCCGACCGCGAGGCGCCCGTCACGCGCCACACGACCGGGGAGAGCGGCGACGACAAGGACCCCGACCTCTCGCGGGACGGGAAGCTCCTCTTCTTCGCTTCGACCGCCTGGAGCGACCACTACGACATCTACGCCAAGTCGATCGGCGGCAACGTGCTCACCCGCATCACGAGCGAAGAGTCGGACGAACGGTTTCCGAAGGTCAACCCGCGGCAGCCGCGGATGCTCGCGTTCTGCTCCAACCTGAACGGCGAGTGGGACATCTTCGTCGTCGAGGACTACGTCCGCGAGCCGGCGAAGTGGGTCCGCGTCAGCGAGACCGGGAGCGACGACATCCACCCGAGCTGGTCGCCGGACGGGACGAAGGTCGTCTACTGCAGCACGTCGGGCGACGGCATGTGGGTCCTGAAGGTGCGCGACCTCCTGCTCGGCCGCACCCAGGTCCTCGAGGGCGTCGACGGCCTGCTGCCGGAATGGCACCCCGTCGAGGACCGGATCGTCTTCCAGCGGATGCGCCACCGGGACCGGTGGTTCGGCTCGGTCTGGACGCTGGAGCTGGACCGCGACATGGTCCGCAACGTCATGGCCGTCTATTCGGGCGACGCGTGGGCCGCGATCAACCCCTCCTGGTCGCCGGACGGGTCGAAGATCGTCTTCGCGACGGTGGCGCGCAGCCGCGCCCGCGCCGGGGTCTTCGAGGAGGCGGACGACCTGTGGGCGGTGGACGCCGACGGCTCGCACCCGGTCCGCCTCACGACCGATGCGGCCGCGGACTGGATGCCCGCGTGGTCCGCGACGGGCGAGGTTTTCTTCGTCTCGCGGCGCTCCGGCCGCAACCGGGTCTGGAGCATGAAGCCCGCGCTCCCGTGAGCGCCGGGCCGCATCACGCGCCGAGGTCGATCCCCCCCGCGGGCGCGGGAGGCGCGACGGCCGGCACCGAGGGGCCGCCCCGCCGCTCCTTGCGGTCCTTCTCCACGGCGAGCGTCCACGTCTCCCGGAGCGAGTCGAGGATCTTCAGTCCCTCGTCCGCCATCGCCGCGCTGCGGTCCACGCTCGCCCGCACGAAGCGCCAGTAGACGAAGTAGTAGAGGCTCATGAGGCTCGCATGCATCGGCGCGCCCAGGAGCTTCTCGTCGAGGGACGACATGAGCTCGACCAGGATCCGCTGGGTGCGGATGAAGAGCCGGCAGCTCTCCTCGAACTTCTTTTCGACGAGGAGCGCCTTCCCCTGCTCCGCGAAGCGGACGGCCCCCTCGAGGAGCATCACGAGCAGGTCCTCCTTGGGGGCCGTGAGGATCCGGCTCTCCTGGTACTGCTTCGCCTGCGTCTTCATCTCACTGATTCCCCGCGGCGGCCGCCTGCATCCCCACGAACGTGGAGAGCGTGCTCTGGAGCCGGCTCATCGTCTCCTTCGACTGCGCCAGGATCACTTCGAGCCTCGCGAATTCCCGGATCAGCCGCTCCTGCATCTTCTCCACCCGCGTTTCGATCCGCGCGATCGACTTGTCGATGTCCGTGATTGTATCGTCCAGAGAGTCCGTCCGGGTTGAGATCAGTCCGTCGGGATTGCGCGTAAGGACGTCGAGCGCCTCGACCATCCGGGAGGCCGCGCCCGGGTCGCCCTTCAGGTTGATGAGGCCGCCCTCGAGGAAGTTCTTCCCGAGCTCGACTGTCTTCTCGATCTTGAGCTGCGACGCCGCCGTCGCGTCGCCGACGCGCTTGACCTCCAGCGGCCGCTCGATCTTGTACGTATCGCCGGCGGCCGGCACGAAGGGCAGGTCCGAGTCGAGCGTGATGAGGCTCCCCGAATTCGCGTCGACTTTCCTCACCTCTCCTGCATTCGCGCCCGTGAGGAACGTGACCGTGGCCCCCTTCAGGAAGTCCACGGACAGGCCCGAGATGTCGGGGTCCACTTCGTCAAATGTGGTTACGGTGTTGGGAGGCCCGATGTCCTCCACGTCCCTCGTCGGCACGCTCGACGCGTCGTCGATCCGCAGCGAGAATCCGTCCGCCGAGATCGACGCGACGATGTCGCCGTTGTTGCCGGGCGCGTTGTTGATCATCGAGAGGAGCGAGGAGATCGTCTCCACCCCGCTCATGTCGACCGAGATCTTCTTCGTCGCGCTGCGCGTGGTGATCTCGAAGTCGGCACCGTCGGGATCGTCGTCCACCCCCAGGCCGGAGTTGAGGTCCGCGATGGCCGTGTCGACCTTCAGTTTGCGCTGCAGGGTGAAGAGGGTTTCGACCTCCTCGAAATCGTCCTGGAGCGCCGTCGTGAAGGCGGAGGAGTCGAAGTTGATCCCTCCCTCCTTCGTCATCTTGAAACCGACCGCGGCCAGGTTGTTCAGGTCGCCGCTCGGGATCCCCGAGACCGGCCGCGTGACGAGGTCGGCGAGGTCCCCCTCGATGCGCCGGACGGTCGCGTCCGCGAAGAGGGTGCCCTTCCCGAGCGACTTGGGATCGAAGAACGTCATCTCGCGGATCTTGGCGATCACGGAGTTGTACTCGTCGGCCAGCTTCGACGCCTGCTGCCCGATCGCTTCGAGGTCCCGCGCGATGGTGACGGTCACCGGCGAGTCGCTCGTGCCCGTCAGTTGGAGCGTGAGACCCGAGATGAGGTTCGTCACCGTGTTGGAGGAGGACGACACGACGACCGGGTCCGTCGCTCCTCCGTTGGAGCCGTACAGCAGGAGGGAGTCCTGCGCCGCGGCCGTGGCGGAGAACGAGAGGCCGAAGATCTCCGACTCCACGACCAGCCGCGCGGCCTCGCCGGAGCGCTTGCTCAGGACCGTCAGCTTGTAGGAGTTGATGGGCGAGCCGTCGTTGATGACGGAGGCCTGCACCGCGATCCCGCGGGCGTTGATCGCGGCCGCCGCGTCCTTGAGCGTGGACCCCGCCTTGACGTCGATCGAGATCTCGAACGAACCGTCGATCGTGTCCGGGTTCGTCGAGGGCGCCGAGCCCAGGATGTTCAGGTCCCGCGCCGTGCGGCCGCCCCCGAGTTCCTCGATCTTCAGCGTCCCCGCCCCGGGGGTCGTGTCCTCGACGAGCAGTCCGTCGCCGGAGTCGTTGATGCGGAACCGGACGCCGCTTGCGGCGCCGACCGCCGCGCCGTTGCCGTCCTTGATGACTTCCGCGAGGTTGACGTCGTCCGACTGCGTGAGGTCCACCTCGAACTGGTTGCCGTTCGTGTCCGTGACCCGGAGCTCCCCCGCTTTCACTCCGGTGCCCTGGTTCATCGAGGAGAGGAGCGTGCGCTCGCTGAGCCACTGGACGTCCAGGTCGGCCCCGTTGATCGTGTTGCCGGCGGGAGGGGCCGTGATGCCCAGGTCGGAGCCGGCGGACCCCGCAACGTCCGTGACGCTCCAGGCGCCCGCGCCCCCCGAGAACTCCGTGAGCTGGATCCCGTTCGTCTCGGGATCGATCGAGGCCCGGATCTTGATGCCGTTCGCGTCGAGCCTGTCGTTGACGTTGCGGAGGATGTCCTCCAGCGACTCGTTCATGGCGAAGACGCCCTCGCCTCCGGCGAGGGCGCCGCCGAGGGCCTGGTCGAAGCTGACTTCGTTCGTCACCGTGTTGATCGCGGTCACGGTCCGCTCTTCCACGCCGGAACTCGTGCGGATCCGGAAGCGGTTGCCGACGGCGAAGCCGTTGAGAGAGCCCACGGTGATCGCCGTGAGACCGGCGCCGACGCTGGCGTTGGTCGTGCTCACGCGCGAGGAGAGGTCGAGGTCCACGAACGGCGTGACGGTCCGGTCGTCGAACCGGACCGTCCCGTCCCGGACGCCCTTGAGTTCGCCGGCGACGGTATTCGTCTGTCCCCCCCGCAGCAGCGTCCGGAGCGTGCTGTCGAGCGCGGGGATCAGACGGTTGCCGTACAGCCGGTCGCCCGTCGGATTGGGCAGGCCGTCGGCCGAATTCTCCGTCGCGACCTGCGTGAAGGTGCCCGTTGCCGGGTCGATGACGCCGAAGCCGAGATCGACCGCGGCGAAACTCCCGCCGGCGGTGGCGACGGCCAGCGAGCCGAGGCCGCCCGACGTGTCGTCCAGGACGATCGCGGTGCCGTCGGAGGAAAGACTCGCGTTCAGGGTCGCGGGAGTCACGGCGTTGATGCGATCGATGACCTTTTGAATCGTGTCGTCGCTCGATTGGAGGTCGATGTTGTACGGCGCACCGAGCTTGTCGGTGATCGTGAAGTCGTTCCCGCTCACGGTGCGGACACCGAGCCGGTCGTTGAGGAGGTCCAGAGGAGTCGAGCCGGTCGCGTAGCTGACGTCGCGTCCGTAGACGTGCCACGTGCCGCCCACGAGCTGCGCCGCCTGGTCCAGGCCGAGGCTGGTCGCCGTCGTGTCGGCCCCGTAGTTCTCGATCAAGGTCGCGCCCTTCACGTCGATGCGGTCGCCGGTGACGGAAGCCGTGACGTCGATCTGCGTGTTGTTGTTGATCGCGTCGAGGACGTCCTTGACCGTGACGGCGTGCTCGAGGTTGATCACCGCGAGATCGCCCGAAGAGTCGGTGATCTTGATCGAGCCGCGGTCGATCCCCGTCTGGCCGTTCAGGAACGAGACGGGGGTGCGCCGTTCGAGGAAGCCGCCCCCGAGTTCGATGCGGATCTTCGAGTCGGCGGCGGTGATCGAGGCCGTGTCCGAGGCGAAACCGTTCGACACGAGCTGGTGCGACTGGGCCAGCCTCTTGACGGTGAAGGTGTACGCACCCAGGGCGCCGGCCTGGCCGCCGCCGGCCTTCAGGACGCTCTCGTTGCTGGAGGAGACCTTCGTGCCCGCCCAGAAGCTCGGCCGCGCGAAGTTGTCCGCGACCCCCTTGAGGGCCAGGAGGCTCGCGCTGACCTGGAGGAGGGCGGCCTTGCGCTCGCCGACCGACTTCGCGCGGGCCTGCAGGCCCTGGATGGGCCGCCTCTGGAGCGAGAGCAGCTTCTCGATGATCGAGGTGTAGTCGATCCCGGACGAGAGCCCGTCGAACCGAACCGGGCCTACCATCTACCCCTCCTCTGAGCGGCCCGCACTTGCGGTGCCGGACCACTCAGGAAGAACGAAGAACCAAGAACAGAGAGAAGAGAGCACGCGGGGGACGGCCCCCGCACCCCCCATCCCCGGTTCGCACGCCGGGGAGCGGGGGAGGCTTCCCCCGCCCCTTTCTTTTTCGCTCTTCGTTCTCCGTTCTTCCTGATTCCTCCGGGGACTCTGCGGACAGAGCATCTTCCCCCCGGATTTCGACGACTTCCGGTTCTTGTACCCCGTCCCCTCTACCGGCGTTCGTCCACGATAAGCCCGAGGGCCGTCGCGAGCCTCTCCTTCATCTCGAGGAACTCCCTCGCCGGCCGGAGTTTGACCACCTGGTTCGTCGATCGATCAACGACCCGGACGAACATCTGGCCGGACGCCTCGAGAATGCCGAACTCCAATCGGTCGCCGATCCCTTCGAGCATCTTGCCGAGCATCTGAAAGTGCTTCTCGTCGAAGCGCGCCTGGTTCTCGCGCGACGGTTCCGGCGGCCGTTCGGTCGGCTCGTTCGCGGACGATCCGCCGAGGAACACCTCCGGGTTTGCGTTCTCTTGCGGGGGGCTCTGCGGCGCGGGCCGGGCCGGCACCGCGGGCACCGCCTGCGGAAGAGGCAAGCCCGGGGTCCCCGGGAAACTCACCTGTTCCACTGCCATGATCCTACCCTCACCACTATCGTCTCGTTCTCATCCTTCTCTGGAGTCCCCCCGGCGGGCCTCGAAGCCCGCCGGGAGGGGAAACCACGCTACCTCAAGAGAGTCAGGATCGACTGCGGAATCAGGTTCGCCGACGCCAGGACCGCGATCCCCGACTGGAAGAGGATCTGCGACTTCGTGAAGTTCGCCGTCTCGCTGGCGAAGTCGAGGTCCCGGAGGCTCGACAGCGAGGACGACAGGTTCTCGATCGCGACGCCGAGCGAATCGATGTTGGGCTCGATCGTATCGGCCTGCGTCGCGCCGAGGAAGGCACGGACCTGCGCGACCTGGGTCACGGCCGCCCGGACGACGTTGGACGCGTTGGCGGCGTTGGTCGTAAGGTCGTTGGTCCCGCCGGTCTTGAGCGAGCTCAGGAACCCGAACATCTGCGGGTCATCCGTGGTGGCGGCCGTGATGCTGCCCGAGATCTTGTCGTCCGTCACCGCCTTTCCGAGGAGGGCCGCGCCGACCCCTTCAATGCCCACCGAGAGCCGGTCCGTGGGCTGCGGCAGCTCGTTGAGCTGGAAGTTCAGGCCGGTGTTGTTGATGGTGATCGTGAACGGCCCCCCGCCGGCCGAACCGCCCAGCACCGGAACGGGCGTGGAGTCGGGACTCAGGACGTCCGGGTCGAACGAGAACTTGAAGCTGACCGCCTTCGAGAGGACGCTGAAGGTCCGGCCGACGCCCGTGTAGGAGACGCCGTCCACGGTGATTCTGCCGTTCTGGCCGGAATCGGAAGCGATGTCGCCCACGGCCAGGTCCGCGCTGATCGTCGCAGCCACGAAGGCGCCCGTGGCCCCCGTGCTGTCCAGGTAGTTGACCGTGCCCGTGAGCGTGCCGACGATCCCCTCCAGCTTGACCATCTGGCTGGAGCCGAACTCCTCGCTCCGGAGGACCAGATCGGCGCCCATCGCGCTCGCGTACACGCCGGTGAATCCGGCGACGTTGTTGATCGCGTTCTGCATCGCGCTGACCGACGAGCTGGCGGCGAGCGTGACGTCCTCGGTGCCGCGGGGACCGGTGACGCGGATCGTCGCACCGCCTCCCGAGGTGGCCCCGAGGATCTGGATCGCGGCCCTCTGCGGGTTCGACACCAGCGTAATCGACACGTCCCGCGAGGTCGACCCGCCCGAGAAGTCCACGCTTCGGACATGGATGTCGTCCAGGATGTCCGGCACGGCCCCGCTGAGCTGGAAGCCGGAGTTTCCGTTGAGCAGCGACCGGTCCGCGTAGCGCGTGGTGGCCGCGATGCGGTCGACGGCGGCGACCGCCTGGTCCACCGCGTCCTGCTCCGCCGCGATCTGCTCCGGGCTCGCACCGCCCGTGTTCTGGGCGAACACGACCGAGTTCTGGATCTGCGTGAGCAGGTTGCTGACCTCCTGCAGCGCCGCGTCGGCGACCGAGATCAGGTTCGACGCGTTCTGCGAGTTCTCCACCGCCTTGTTCATGGCGGCGAGCTGGACGCGCAACTGCTCCGAGATGACGAGTCCGGACGGGTCGTCCGAGGCGCGGTTGATCCGCAGACCCGTCGAGAGCCTCTCCAGCGACTGGGCCTGGTTGCGGTCGTTGACCCTCAACGACCGCAGGGCCGTAATCGCGGAGATGTTGGTGTTGATCCGAAGGCCCATGTCATCCTCCATGACGGTAGTCGCGATCTTCCATGACCGCGACGGACCCCGTGGTTCCCACCTGCGGCGGTCTGCCGTCCGCCGCGCACCGATCCCCCGTGCCGCGCCGGGCCGGCGCCTATCGAGCCCCGATCCTCCGTGCAACGCACCTTCTTTTCATCCGAAGGATTCATCGGAACTTCAGCGGGAAACCTTGAGGGATTTTTTCCGCGTCAGGGCGCGGGACGGGCGAGGATTCCCTTCAGCGCGTCGCACACTTGCGCCACCTGCTCGCGCGTAAGGCGGAGGGCCGAGGGGAGGTTGATGCCCGAGGGGCTGATCTCGTAGCTCACCCGGTTCCTCGCGGCGGCGCGGCGGGCCTCGTCCAGGCGCGCATAAGCCGGCAGGGAGCTCAGCGGATAGAAGAACGGACGGCACGCGACCCCGCGCTCGCCCAGCAGCCGGATCAGGTCTTCCTTCCTCCAGCCGGGGACGATCACGGTGACCATCCAGTACGTGTTCCTCGTTCCCGGAGCCTCGTGGTTGACCGTGATCCCATCGACGCCCGCCAGGCTCTCGCGGTACCATTCGAAGATCGCGCGCTTCCGCTCCAGCAGTTCGTCGATGCGCTCGAGCTGCGCCAGTCCCAGCGCCGCCTGGAGGGCGCTCATCTTGTATTTGTGGGCCACCTCCGTGTTGAAGAAGGCCTTGTCGCCCGGCGCCCGGCCGTGGTCCCGCAGGAAGAGCACGCGCCGGTGGAGATCCTCCCGGTCCGTGAGGAGCATCCCCCCCTCGCCCGTCGTGAGGGTCTTCGATCCGTGGAAACTGAAGACGCCCGTCGTGCCGAAGCTCCCGGCTCTCCTTCCCGCGATCTCCGACCCCACCGCCTCCGCCGCGTCCTCGATGACCTCGATCCGGTGCGCGGCCGCGACGCCGCGGATCGCATCCATGTCGGGCATGTTCCCGTAGAGATCGACCGGAATCACCGCCCGGGTCCTGGCCGTGATGCATCGTTCGAACGAGGCCGCATCGAGGCACCAGGTCTTCGGGTCCACGTCCGCGAAGACGGGGGTCGCCCCGACGTAGGAGATCGGCGCGGCGGTGGCGATCCAGGTGACGTCGGGGACGATCACCTCGTCGCCCGGCCCCACCCCCAGCGCCATCAGCGAAAGGTGAATCGCCGATGTGCAGGAGGGGAGGGCGACCGCGTGCTTCGTCCCGACGTACTCCGCGAAGGCCTGCTCGAATCTCCTCGGATACTCGCCGGCCCGTTCGTACCACGCGTTCCGCGCGGCGTCGGCGACGTAGTCGATCTCCTTCTGCGTGATCCAGGGACCGGCGACGGGGATGCGATCCATTCTGCTGTCCGCCTCCAGTAGAATCGGCTCGATCCGGAAACAAGTTGACCCGTGCCGGAGCGTCCTCTATGTTCGCGGGAAGGTGGAGCGCGACCTTCCCATGCTCGACGACGCGAAGGCGGCCGAATTCCGCGAGCGCGGTTTCGCCGTCGTCCCGGGATTCTACGACTGCGAGCGCGACATCGTCCCGATCCTGCGCGGCATCCACGAGGTCATCGGGCTGGTGCGGTCGAAGCACGGCCTCCCCGCCGCGCCGGAATTCCGGCTCGAGACGTTCGACGAGGGATATCCGGAACTCCTGGCCCGCGACCGGCGGTACGCATCCGAGGTGTACGACGCGGTCAAGCAGATCCCCGCGTTCGTCCGGCTGGTGACGCATCCGCATCATGACGCCGCTTTTCGCCGGTTGAGGGACGGATCGCTCCCGGGCGTCGCGGCAGGCGGATACGGCATCCGCGTAGACAACCCCGGCGAGGAACGGTTCCGCGCCGACTGGCACCAGGAGTACCACGCCCAACTCCGCAGCCCGGACGGCATCACCTTCTGGAGCACCCTCGTGCCCCTGACTTCCGAGATGGGGCCGGTACGGTTCTGCGTGGGATCGCACAAGGCCGGGATGCTGCGGGTGGTCTCCCGCGACGCCGCGCATCCCGACAAGACCGGGGCGTACGGCCTCCTGATCGAGAACCGGGACGAAGTGGTCGCGCGCTATTCGCAGGAGGCGCCCATCCCCGCCCCCGGCGACGCGGTGCTCATCGACTTCGCGGTCGTCCATGCCTCGGGGTTCAACGTGAGCCGCCGCTCGCGCTGGACCTCGCAGATCCGGTACTTCAACTTCCGCCATCCCGTAGGCGTGCGGATCGGCTGGTGCGGATCCTTCGCGGCCGGGAGGGACTTCGCCGCCGTTCATCCCGAGCTCGTGGCGGACGAATGAACGCACGAACCTGCAACGTCTGCGCCTCGCCGCTCGGCGAGCCGATCTACCGGTCCAGAGGCGACGTCTCGATCACGTCGCTGTGCGACGTGCTCCGCCGTCCGACCGAGGTCTACTGGTGCCGAGGTTGCGGACATCTCCTCACGCCCCCGCTGGACGATCTGGGCCGGTACTACGGCGAGAAGTACAAGATCCTGATCGACAGCGAGGAGGAGGACCAGCTCTACGAGTACGCGCCCGACGGGACCCGGACGTACCGGGCGGACCATCAACTGAACACGCTCCTCGGCAAGACGAAGCTCCCGCCGGGGACGCGCGTGCTCGATTTCGGCTGCGCCAAGGGCGCGACCTTCCGCCGCCTCGCGATGCTCCGCCCGGATCTGGAGCTTCACCTGTTCGACGTCTCCGACATGTACCGGGGATTCTGGGAACGGTTCGTGCCGATCGAGCGGACCGCGGTCCGAACGCCGCCGCGAGAGTGGGAAGGCCGCTTCGACATGGTCACCTCGTTCTACTCCCTGGAACATGTCGAGAAACCGCGCGAGGTCGTTGCCGCGATCGTGCATCTGCTCCGTCCCGGCGGAGTCCTCTACGCCATCGTCCCCGATCCTTACCGGAACGTCGGCGACTTCGTGGTGTGCGACCACGTGAATCACTTCTCGCGCGCCTCGATCTCGCGGCTGTTCGCGGACGCCGGACTGCGCATCCGGGAGATCGACTCGTCGGCGCACGAAAGCGCCTGGGTGGCCGTGGGCGAGAAGGACGCCGCCGCGCGACCGGAACCGCCCGGACCCGAGATCGAGGAACGCGTCCGCGAGATGGCCGGTTTCTGGAGCGACTTCGGCGATCGCGTAAGGGGCTTCGAAGCGGCTCACGCGGATCGGGCCGCGATCTACGGTTCGGGATTCTACGGAACGTTCGTCGGCACATGCCTGGCGCATCCCGACCGCATCGCCGCGTTCCTGGACCAGAACCCGTGGCGGCAGGGCAAGGAGCTGTTGGATCGGCCGATCGTCGCACCCGACGCGCTGCCGCCGGACGTCGGCGTCGTGTACGTGGGCCTCAATCCCCGACGCGCGCGCGAGGAGATCGCCAAGGTGGCCGCGTTCCGCGATCGGAACCTGACATTCTTCTATCCGTGACCATGGCCGGACGCGTCGTCATTTCGCAGCCGATGTTCTTCCCGTGGGTCGGGATGTTCGAGCAGATCCGGCAAGCCGACGTGTACGTGCACTACGACGACGTCCCCTTCTCGAAGGGCAGCTTCACGAACCGCGTGCAGATCAAGGCCGCGCGCGGCTCCCACTGGCTGACGCTCCCGCTCAAGAACCTCCACCTCGGACGGCTCATCAAGGACGTCCGGCTCATCGACGACGAGGACTGGCGCGGAGGGCACGTCGCCTTCCTCGAACAGACGTACCGGCACGCTCCCTTCTGCGCCGAGATGCTGGATCTGGTGTCGCGCGTCTATGCGGACCCCGACGCGAGTCTCTGCGAGCTGACGGTCGCGAGCATGATGGTCTGTTGCGATTACTTCGACCTGCGGCCTCCGCGAGGATTCCATTTCTCGTCGAGCTTGGGCATCCCGGGGAAGAGCTGGGAACGCGTCCTCGCCGTGGTCGAGCACTTCGGCGGCGACGTCTACGTCACGGGACACGGCGCGCGGGACTATCTCGATCACGAGGCCTTCGAAGCCCGGGGCGTGCGCGTCGAGTATCTCGACTATCGGAAAGTGCCGTATCCGCAACTCTATGGAGAGTTCACGCCGTTCGTGTCGATCTTGGATCTGATCGCCAATGTGGGACGCAAGGGGCGCGAGGTCATCTGCTCGCCCCGCGTCGCCTGGCGGGAATTCCTCCATGGGAGTTGAGCCCACCGTCGCGCTCCGGGCGCCCACGACCGCGGACCGGCCCGCCCTGCTTCGCTGGCGGGCCGACCCGGAGGAGCAGCGGCTCCTCATGGGCCGCGGAGGCGACCGCACTCCCGAAGACGTCGAGAAGTGGCTGGCGCGGCGGACCGGCGATCCCGACGGCGCGTTCTTCGTCGTCGCGGCCGGCGACGAGGCGGCCGGGTTCGTCCAGTTGACGCGGATCGATCGCGTCGATCGACACGCGTATCTGGGTCTCTACGTCGATCCGGCGTGGCGCGGTCGCGGCATCGCGGACGCGGCGCTGGGGCAGATGGAACGCCACGCGCGCGAACGGCTGGGCCTCCGCCGGATCCTCCTCGAAGTCCTCGCCTCCAACGAGCGCGCGATGCGGTTCTGGTATCGTCACGGCTACGGCGACGTGGGGACGCTCCACGGGCATCATCTCGAGGGCGGCCTCTCTCACGACGTGAAGCTCCTCGAGAAGCGGATCGACGGTGGAGAGCCGCTCCCGCCCATCCCCAACGAGCCTGCCCGCACCGGAGCGATGGGCTCGGACCCCGAGATTCGCGAACTCCGGCGGCACCTCTTCTCCCTGATGGGGAAGTACAAGTACGCCTACAACTGGACCTGGTTCGGCCGGCCGATCATCCAGTTGCCGCAGGACGTGATGGCGATGCAGACGCTGATCCTCGCCGTGAAGCCGGACCTCGTGATCGAGACGGGCGTGGCGCACGGGGGAGGTCTCGTGCTCTACGCCTCGATGATGGAGCTTCTCGGCCGCGGGCAGGTCGTCGGCGTGGACATCGAGATCCGACCCCATAACCGCCGCGCCATCGAGGAGCACCCGCTGGCCCGGAGGATCGCGCTGATCGAGGGTTCGTCCGTGGACCCGGCGGTGGTGGCGCGCGTGGCGGAGCACGCCGGCCGCGCCGATCGCGTGCTCGTCTGCCTCGACTCCAACCACACGGCCGCGCACGTGTCCGCCGAGCTTGCGGCCTACTGGGGATTCGTCTCCGTAGGCTCGTATCTCGTCGTCTTCGACACGGCGATCGAAGAGCTCTCGCAATCCGATTTCCCGGATCGGCCCTGGGGACCCGGGAACAGTCCGAAGACGGCGGTCGACGCGTTCCTGGCGTCGAACGACCGGTTCGTCGTGGACCGCGAACTCGAAGCGCGCCTCCTCTTCACCGTCGCGCCCGGCGGCTATCTGCGGCGGGTTCGCTGACGGGGCAGTGCCGCCGGATCCCGGTCCCACCCCGCACACACCTCCCCAAGACCTCCGCGCCCCCGCCGACGTCCGCCGGATACTGCGGCGAGTACCTCCTGGTGCGGATGAAGGCCGACCCCGAGACCGCCGCGCTCGACAAGACCGTGGAGGCGTCCCGGATCGTCCTGCGCAACGCCGATGATGAGGAACGCGCCGCCTGCTACGCGGAAGCGGCGACGGCTCGCGCCCACCCGGGCGCATCGGTTACGCCCCCCGCGCCCCGTTCTTCAGCCGCTTCCGCTGGAACGAACACAGCGACTCGGGGTAGAAGAGGTGATAGTCCTCCTGCTCCGGCACGCCGACGACAATCAGGAGGACCTTGGAGCGGTTCGGGATGAAGGAGACGTTCTCGGGGTGCGAGACGGGGACGCTGCGACCGTTGAGGAGTTCGATGACGAAGGGGCGGAAGGGTTCCGCATCCAGCATGTCGAACAGCGCTTTCAACCTCACGAGATCAGTATAGCGGACGCCGCGAAAACGGGCAAGGCCGGCGGCGGGATCCTCGGTATGTGCCGACCAGTCAACTCCGCGCGGCCATGTCACACCCGTGAACGGTTGCCGTCGAGGTTTCCGTCTTCGTTGTCCGATAATCCTATTGAGGGATCTCATTGCCTTCAGGCGAGGGGTATGCCGTGAAGTCGGATTCGGCGCTGGCGGCGAAGTACGACCGCAGCAGATTCACGCTCTCGAACCCCGAGCCTTGGAAGCGGATCGAGCGGATCAAAGGGGCGGGCTTCGCCGAATACCGTGCGCTGCTCGCGCGGGCCGAAAAGGGACAGGTCCTGACCGGTTTTCCCGTCGAGGTCCTGATCAAGACCACGCTCAACTGCAATCACACCTGCCCGAAGTGTCTGCACGGCATGGGGATCTTCCCCGCCGGCGCGCAGTTCAGCATGAAGTTCGAGACCCTGACGGCGGTGCTCGACGAGGGGAAGCGGAAGGGGCTCCGGAGCGTCGTCTTCACGGGTGGCGAGCCGACGATGCACCCCCGGATCATGGAGTTCCTCTCCTACGCCGGCGAACTCGGTTTTCCCGACATCAGCATGGTGACGAACGGATCGAAGCTGAGCGACAGGCTCGTCGAATGCCTCGTCGCGAGCGGCCTCACGCGCGTCAACGTCAGCATCGACGCGGTCGACCGGGGGACGTACCGGAAGGTCCACGGGGTGGACCAGCTCGATCGGGTCACGGAGGGAATCGAGAGGCTCCTGCGGAAGCGGAAGGAGATGGGCTCGCAGCTCCCGCTCCTCTCCGTCAGCTTCGTCCTCTCGGAGGAGAATCGGGACGAACTGGATCCGTTCCTCGCGCTCTGGAAGGAGCGCGCCGACGGAGGGATCAAGGTCTATCCCTTCAAGAACGTCTTCTCCGTCGTGGACGGAGAATTCAGCAAGACGTACGGCGCGGGAAAGAAGCGGCTGGAGCAGCTCGATGCCGGGAGTCTCCCCGCGCAGTTGCCCAAGGACGTCCCGATGCTCTCCGGCTACGGCGTCGAATGCACGTCGCCCTGGTACCGCTGCCACGTCGGGATCAACGGCGAGATCCAGGCCTGCACGACGCAGGGCTTCTGCGACCATCCGGCGATGGTGATGGGGAACATCCACCGGAGCACGTTCGAGGAGGTCTGGAAGTCGGCGCGCTGGAGCGAACTGCGGGAGATCGTCCTCGCCCGGCAGTTCGACCGACATCCGGTGTGCCGGGTCTGCCAGCGCTGCGTCTGATGCGCTTCAACCTCACCCTGATCAATCCCGCCGGGTACAAGTACGCGTACCTTCTCACCGATACCTGCCGCGCGATCGCGTACGGACTGCGCTCGTTGGGCCGTCGCTGCGACCTCACGCTCAACCAGATCGACCGCGACGCGACCAACATCGTGGTCGGCACGCATCTCTTGAGCGAACAGGACGCGAAGGGGATCGCGGAGTCGGGCGCCCGCTACATCGCCCATCAGTCCGAATGGCTCATGCCGGGGACCGGGAAGAACCTCGTGGACAGTTCGTTCCACAAGGACGCGTTCGAGCGCGTCTGCCGGAGGTTCTTCGAGCGGGCCGAGGCCGTCTGGGACCCGTACGTGGAGAACCAGAGGCTGCTGGCGAAGTTCAACATCCCCCCCGAGCGGATCAGGACGTTGCACATGCAGGGATATCACCCCGGTCTCGAGGACGTCCGTCATCGCGACTGGGCGGAGAAGGACATCGACGTCCTCTTCTTCGGCAGCGTGACGCCGCGCCGGGGCAAGGTCCTCGGCCAACTGGCGGCCCGCGTCCGCGTCGTCGCGATCCTCGACGCGCCGTCCGAATTCCGCAACGACCTGATCGCGCGGGCCAAGATCAACCTGAACCTCCATGCCGGCGACGAATTCACCCACCTCTCCCTGTCGCGCATCGGCTACCTTCTGAACAACCGGTGCGCGGTGGTGTCGGAGAACGCGTCGACGCATCCCGAACTGCAGGCGCTGACGATCCACGACTCCTACGACCGGCTCGTCCCCCTTTGCCTCGACGCTCTCGCGGCCGGGAAGCTGGAGGAGACGGCCGCGGCCTCGTACGAGAAGTTCAAGGCCATGCCGATGACGGAGGTCCTTCGGCCGCTGGTGTAGCCCGAAGTATTCATGTCGGCTTCGCCGCCGACATGAATCCTTCGCCCTCTCCGCCACGGCCTTCGGCCGGGCGGACCTGCCCGCCCGCTTTGCGGGCGTGGCACGGCGGGCAGCTCCATCGTCCCTGCGGGCCGATTCCGCTGGACAGCCCCGCTCCATCGCGCTCGACACTCCGTGTCTCGCGCGACGGGCGGCCCGCGGCGCGCTATTGCC
>JACPRC010000219.1 GCA_016190175.1 Planctomycetota bacterium | reverse complement strand
GGGCTCTTTTGCCCAAGCGGAGCGCGCCGCGGGTGACCTATTCACGATTTCGGCCCTCCGGGCCGAAACCTCGTGAATAGGTCAGGCTAGGCCCGGAATCTATTTTCGTCGCGGCGCGTTTTACGGATTGACGACTCGAGCCTTCGTGCTATACTTCGACCGGAGCCGGGGTCTTTGAAAGCGAGAGGGGCGGCGACGATCGCGGCTTCCTGTTCCCGTCATCATCCGATTCCTTCCACGATCCTCGACACCTCTCCGTACCCCGACCCGGGGGGCCGTACATGCGTTTCGCGCTCGAGTCGATTCGCACCCGCCTCCGACGAGACCCCCGCCACGATGCCGCCACCCTCTGGGACCGCTTGAGCGGCGAGCTCTTCGCGAGGCTGGGGCCGGACCGGTACACCGCCTGGATCGAAAACGTGCGGCTCGTCCGGGCCGACGAGGACGAGATCGTCGTCGCCACGAGCGGCTCGTACACGCGCGAGAAAGTGGAGGGATTGGTGGGGGCCGTCGTCCAGGACTGCGCCCGACGGGCGACCAACCGGAAGACCCGCGTTGTCTTCACGGCGGATCCGAATCTCTTTCCCCTGGCTGCGCCGCGCGAGTTCGCCCGGGAAGATCAGGGGTTCGGCTCGTTCGCGGTCGCGCGGTCCAACCGCATCGCGCTCCGTGCCGCGCAGCGGTTCGCGGACGGACTTGAGCGGACCCTGATCCTGACCGGTCCCTCGGGATCCGGCAAGACCCATCTCCTGCGCGCCGCCGCCCGCGAGCTTTCCGCGCGAAGGCGCGTGCCGGTCCTCTTCCTCACGGGGGACGAATTCGCCCGGCAGTGCGCGCAGGCGCGCGAGCGGCGCCAGGGGAAGGGGTTCCGCCGCCGCTGTCTCGGCGCCGGCGCCTTCTTTCTCGACGATCTGGATTTCCTTTGCGGGAGGTTCGAGGCCCAGGAGGAGTTCCTTCGGACGTATCTGGCCCTGGTGGAGAGCGGGAAACGGGTGGCCCTGACGTGTTCCAGGCCGCCGAGATTCCTGGACGGGCTGTCGCGGCCGTGCCGCGCGCGGATCCGGGCGCAGGCGGAGGCGGAGTTGGAGCCTCCGGATGCGTCCGCGACGATCGAGGTGCTCCGCACGCGCGCGCCCGCGGCGCCCCGCGCCGCGATCGAGGTCATCGCGAACGGCGCCCCCAGGAACCTCAAGGACGCGCTGTCCTGTCTCGATCGGCTGCTCGCGTCCGGGCCGCCCACTCCCACGCGCGCGCGCGCCGTCGTCCGCGAGTCGCGCGAGCGCTGGCGCGACGGCCTGAGCCTCTCCGACATCGCCCGCGCCGCGGCGGACGATTTCGCCGTGCCGGTCCGCGAGCTGTACTCGCCGTCCCACCGCCGGGAGGCCGCCCGCGCGCGCCAGGCGTGCTACTATCTCGCGCGGAAGCTCCTCCTCGAGCCCTACACGACCATCGGCCGTCACTTCGGCGGCCGCAACCACTCCACGGTGCTGCTCGCCGTCCGCAAGCTCGAACGCGACGGGGAGATGAAGTCGCGCGTGATGAAGATCGAGCGCAGCCTCGCCGCTACGCCAGGACTTTCAGCGCCTTCCGGACGTTCTTGACGGCGAAGATCGCCGTGCTCTCGCCCGCGCCCGAGGTCGACGCGTACGTGTATTCGATGTTCACCTTCGCGTCCGCCAGCGCGCGCGCGAGGCGCCCGCCCTCGCCCGGCCCGGACCGGCCCATGACCGCCACCACCGGGTGGCTCTGGAACTTGATCCCCGCTCCCTTCAGTGCGGACTTCGCCTTCGCTTCGTCGTCCACTACGATCATGATCATCGCCTTGTCGTTGTGACCGTAGCCGCAGAACGCGAGGACGTTCGCTCCGGCCTGCGCCAGCGTCTCCAGCGCGCATGCGAGTTCGCCTACCCGGTGCGGGCAGGGGATCTCGAACTCCGTCTTCTTCAGGACCGCCATGGTCCCTCCTTTCGTGGCGGCGATTCTAGAAGGATTCGGGCGCGCTGCAAGAGGAACTACTGCCCCACGCGCCATTTGTTCTCCGCGACCCACTTCCAGTAGTCGCGGCGCGCCAGCGCCGACGCGGCCGCCTCGTCGAGGACGGCCGTCGCCCGCGGGTGGAGCTGCAGCGCGGAACCCGGGACCTCCGCCGTGACCGGCCCTTCGATCATTCGCCGCACGACCTGCGCCTTCTCCTCCCCCGAGGCGAGGAGGACCACGTACCGGGCCTCCAGGATCGTCCCGATGCCCATCGTGATCGCGAACCGCGGGACGCGGTCCATCGAGCCGAACGCCTCCGCGTGCGCGGCGCGGGTCTCGTCCGTCAGCGTCTTCGTCCTCGTCCGGGAGCCGAGCGACGAACCGGGCTCGTTGAAGCCGATGTGCCCGTTGCGGCCGACGCCGAGGATCTGAAGGTCGATCCCGCCGGCCGCCCGCAGCACCTTCTCGTACGCCGCGGCGGCTTTGTCCGGGTCCTTCACGTCCCCCCGCAGGAGGAAGACGTTCCGCGGCGGGACGCGGAGCGGGGCCAGCAGACGTTCGCGCAGGGTCCGATGGAAGCTCCCGGCATGCTCCGGGCCGAGCCCGACGAACTCGTCCAGGTTGAAGAAGCGGGCGCGCTTGAAGGACCGCTTCGACGCCGCCCACCGCTCATAGAGGCCGAGCGGGGTCCTTCCCGTCGCGAGCCCGACGACGAGCGCGGGCCTCCGCGCCACCTCGCCCTCGACGATCCGGAACGCCTCGTCGGAGATGGCTCCGTAGTCGGTGCGAATCACGATCTCCATCAGCGTTCCAACCACCCACACCAAAAGCTCCCTGTCAACTTTTGGTGCGGCCGTGGGAAATGACGATCTCCATCAGCGTTCCAGCCGGAGCACGCCCTCGACGAACACGGACCTCACCGTCCATTTCCGGTCGAGGAGGATGACGTCCGCGTCGGCGCCCGCGCGCAGCACGCCCTTGCGCCTTCCGATGCCGAGGATCCCGGCCGGCGCCCCCGATCCCAGGAAAAGCGCACGGTCCGCGGCGAGACCGAAGTCCTCGGCCGCGTTGCGGACGCCGTCGAGAATCGACTTCGCACCCCCGGTCAGGCGGCCCGACTCCGCGTCCCGCACGGCACCGCCTTCCACGACGAGCTTCATTCCCTCCACCTCGACGGGGCCGTCGGGCGCCCCCAGCGCCGCGATCGCGTCGCTCACGAGCGCGAGCTTCCCCGGCGGCTTCGCCCGCAGGAGCACGCGGAACGTTCCCGGCGAGAGGTGGTACCGGTCGTAGATCGCGCTGCACGAAAGCGCGTCCGTCGCGAGCGCCGCGTTCAGGATCGTCTCGTCGCGGTGGTGGAATCCCGACATCGCGTTGAAGACGTGCGTCACGTGGCGCAGTCCCGCCTCCGCGGCCGCGCGGATCTGATCCGCCGTCGCCCCCGAGTGGCCCGCGGCCATGACTACGCCTCCCTCGTCGCCTTCGCGAACGAGGTCCAGCGCCCCCGGCAGCTCCGGCGCGAGCGTGACCATCCGGATCGTGCCGCCGGCCGCGGAGAGGAGGTCCCGGAGCTCGGTCAACGACGGCGGTCGCAGGAACTCCTTCCGGTGGGCGCCCGCCTTCTCCGCGTTGAGGTACGGCCCCTCGAGGTGGATCCCGAGGATCCGCGCCCCACCGTCGTCTGCCGCCGCCTCCCGGACGCGCCCGATCGCGGCGCGCAGCTCCTCGTGCGGACGGGAGACGAGCGTCGGGAGATACGCGGTCACGCCGAACTCGAGGAGCCGCCGCGACGCCGACGAGACCTCGCCGGAGTTTGCGGAAACGAATGAAACGCCGAAAGCCCCGTTGACCTGGAGGTCGATCAGCCCTGGGGCGACGAGCCGGCCCCGCGCGGGCACGACGCGCGCGCCCTTCGCCGGAATCCGCCGCGCGATCCTGCGGATCTTCCTCCCCTCGATGAGGAGATCTCCTCCGCGGAGCAGTCCTTCCTCGGTCGCGATCGAGCCGCCCGTGATGAGCGTCGAAGTCACGGGAACGGAATATACGGGAATCGTCGCCGAGGCGCCACCTTCCGAGAACCCGGCGGGCCGCCGCCGGCGTCTAAGGAGGCGATGCTCCAGCTCCTTCTCCTCCTGGCTCAGGACGACTGGTGGAACCCCGATTGGAAGTTCCGCCGCCGTATCGCAATCCAAAACCACATCGAAGGCCCGCTGCCGAAGGGCCATCAGCTCTGCGTCGAGTTCGATCCGGACTACCTGGGCATCTCCGCGAAGGCGTCCCGGGAACACGCCGACCTCGTACTCGTCCACGCCGGGAAGGAGATCCCGTGCCGGCTGCTCCCGGGACGGCCGGGCCGTGTCGCCCTCTGGTTCCGCTCGGTCGAGGAGATCGCCAGGGACGGCCGCGACGGCCGCTATGCCCTCTACTACGGCAACGCGGCCGGGAGGCGCTCGGGCGACGAGTCATCCGTCTTCGACTTCTTCGAGGACTTCTCGTCCGGAAAGACGGATCTCTTCGACGCGGACCGGGACGTCGCGCTCTCCGTCGCCGGCGGGCGGCTGGTCGTCACGGACGCCGGCTCCGACCGCACGGAGTTCTCGCCGTCGCTCGTCCGGTTCCGCGCCGGCGCGATCCCGCGGAATTTCTCCCTGTCGGCGGAACTGGAGATCGTCCCCGAGAAGGACGCCGTCTTCGAGGTCGGGCTGCGCGTCGAGCTGAAGGAGCCGATCGAGGTGACGGCGGAGCTGAAGAAGAAGATCGAGGACCTGGTGGAGAAGCTCGGCGCGTACGACTGGGAGGAGCGCGAGGGGGCCACGGCCGAGCTGATCAAGATCGCGCGGCCCGCGATCCCGCGCCTGGAGGAGGCGCTCCGCAGCTCCGATCCCGAGGTGAAGTGGCGCGCCGAGCACGTCCTCAAAGAGATCCGCACGAGCGCGACCTGGCCCCTGGCGGCGGCGGGCCTGCGCGTCGGGGACGCCGACGTCAAGCCGGTCGCCATCGCCTGGAGGATCGGCAGGAGCTTCCAGCGCCAGAAGTGGAGCGGCCCGCTGCGGGTCGCGATCACGATCGAGCGCGACCAGGACGACGAGATCTCGGTCGCCTGGAACGGCGGGAAGAGGAGCAGCGCGCCCCTGGCCGGCGACGTGAAGTCCGTCGCGCTTTATCTGCGGAAGGGGACGGCGGGCAAGCCCGGTACGATCGCCCTGGACAACGTCGTCCTGCGCCGATGCGTGGACGAGGAGTCGCGGCCGACGTTCACGATGGAGACGGAGGAGAAGAGGCCCTAGCGCGTTCGACGAGCTCGATCGACTCCTCGAACATCCTCCGTGTCGATCCCGCGGAGTGCTGCCCCGTCTGCCGGTCGGCGCCGTGGAACCGCACGGAGTAGAGCACCCGCGGCACATGCACGAACCGCGCGCCCGACATCGCGAAGCGCAGGAACAGCTCGTGGTCGTTGGCGACGGCGAACCGCTCGTCGAAGAGGCCCACGCTCCGAAGAAGATCCGCGCGAAACAGCTTCGCGGCGCCGCAGAGGTACCAGTCGCCGAAGCAGCGATCGAACGAGTAGTCGGGAAGCCGGAACTCGCGCAGCACGCGGCCCGCGTCGTCGACGATCCACATGTCCGCGTACGCGAAGTCCGCGCCGCGATCCAGCGCCCCGACCAGCTCGGAGACGAACGTCGGGTGGGGCAGGTCGTCGGAGGGGACGAACGTGGCGTACGTGCCGCGGACCCGCGACATCCCCGCGTTGTAGGCGCGCGTCGCGCCGAGGTTCGCGGCGTTGCGGACGACCCGGATCTCCCGCGCCCGCGGGAACCGCGGATGCGTCTCCCGCACGACCTCGCGGCCGTCCCAGCGAGACGCGAACGAGACCGCGTCCTCCTTCGCCGATCGGAGGTACGCGTCGAGAACCTCGCTCGTGCCGTCCGTGGAGGCATCGTCGACGACGACGATCTCGAGGGCCGGGTAGTCCTGGAGCAGGAGCCGGTCCAGGCAGGCGGGAATGTACTTCGCCTGGTTATACGTCGGTACGACGACGCTCACGAGATCAAGCGCCATTCTGCACAGCGTTCAGCCCCCAGCCGTCAGCTCTCAGCCGCCCCCCGACGCCCTGTCCGTCGGCGTCGACCCACGAAGGCTGACGGCTGACAGCCGATCGCCGGTCCTTCACGCACAGGATCTGGAAGCACGCGGACGGGAGGCGGAAGAGCATCCCCTGCGTCACGCATGAGAGGGCGCGCCAGAGCGGCTTCGGGCGCCAGCGAAGGTCCGCTCCTTCGCCGCGCAGTCCCTTCACGCCGTTCACGCCGACGATCCGGTAGCCGCGCCGGGCGAAGTCCGCCGGAGTCCACCCGGACCGGTGGACCTGGAAGGGGTTGCCCTCCCGCGCGCCCTGTTCGAGGAAACCGTTCGGCGTGAAGACGACGACGCGGCGGCGGGCGACGCGCTCCAGCTCCGCAAGCAGGACCTCGCCGTCCCTCCGGTCGAGGTGCTCGACGACGTCGAGGGCGACGGCGGCGTCGAAGGAGCCGTCGCGGAACGGCAGGCGCGGCGCGCGCGCCGCGACGCGGACGCCTCGCGCCCGGCGCAGGGAGGGCAGGTGCGCGTCCACCGCGACGGTCGAGCGCAGCGGCGACTCGGGGCCGCACCCGACGTCGAGCACGGTGGAGCAGCCGCGCAGCGCCTTCTCCAGCCGGTCGCGGAGGAAGGCGTTCTTCCCGAAGCACAGGCGCGTGAAGGAACTCATCGCTGCGTCTCCGCAGGATGCTGCTGCCGTCCGAGGATCGGCCCGCCGGGGCGGACGCGGAGATCCGTGCCGATGTCGTACGTCCAGTCCAGCGTCGGCGGAAACCACATCGTCGCCTCCGACGGATCGCTCTCGCGAACGACGTGGCGCTCCACGAAGGAGGCGTTCCCCGCCAACTCTTCGGCGACGCGGTAGTCCCACGCCCGCTCCGCCCTCCCGCCGCGCAGCCGGAGGACGGGCGTCTGGAGGACGCAGGCGCCCGAGTCGTCGTACCCGCGGGTCCAGGCGAGCGCACCTTCGCACGGCTCGCACGGCCGGAGCGTACGGTAGAGCGTCGCGGGATGGGAACTCCCCACGGGCGGCGGCTGGCCCCGCTCCGCGCGATCGAGGTCTTCCGCCGTGTCGATGTCGATGAGGCATTCGGGCGCGTCGACGGTCTCGAAGGACCACACCGTCTGGACGCCCTTCTCCGCCGCCCAGCGGAGGAACCGACCGCGCGATTCGAACGGCCGCAGCCCCGGCGGGACGTAGCGCATCGCGGTGCCGAGCCCGAGCGACTTGACGAGATGGTCGAGCCGGCCGGCGGGCCCTTGACTCGGGGCCGTCCCGCAAAGCGGGACGCGCCCGCCGGAGGCGGGCGGCGGCCCTTCGGGCCGCAGCCCCGTGTCAAGGGCGGGCACGACGATGTCCGGCACGCGCGCGACGGTCGTCGCGCAGTACGCGCGGTCGAGCCGCCGCAACAGCCCGGCGAGATGGCCCGGCGGTCGCAGGGGACTCGTCGCGAACATCACCGCGACCGCCGAGGGCGCGCGACCCTCCTCCTCCACGAGGCGGTCGATCGTGTGGAAGACCGCGTCGCGCACGGACGCCGTGTCGGTCGCGAGGCGGGCCGGGCGGAGGAAGGGAACCTCCGCGCCGCAGGCGCGCGCGACCTCCGCGATTCCGGGGTCGTCGGTGGAGACGATCACGCGCTCCGCGGCGCGCGACGCCTCGATCGTGTGCGCGATCAGGGGCCGGCCCCGAAGGTACCGCAGGTGTTTCCCCGGCAGTCCCTTCGAGCCGCCGCGGGCCGGGACGACGGCCCACGTCCCGCTCACGCCACGTCTTCCTTGCGGATCACCGTGTCGGGCGCGAGGTCATGACTCGCGCGCTTCCCGAGCAGGTGGTTGAAGAGGACGGGCGAGAGCCCCGTCGCGGGGCCCTTGACCGTGAGCATGTCCGGGGTGAGCACCGTCCCCTTCGGAACGCGCACCTTCGTCGTCAGGCTCTTGCCCAGTTTCCGCCGCGCAGGGATCTCGTCGGGCAGGAGGAACTTCTCGCTCCCGACGAGCGCGGCCTCGGTCTCGCGGATCTCCCGCATCATCGTGCGCAGTTCCCCGGGCTCCAGCGAGAATCCGTGATCGCCCCCCTTCATCGAGCGGTCCAGCGTGATGTGCTTTTCGACGACGCACGCCCCGAGGGCGACGGCGGCCAGGACCGCGTGCCAGCCTGGTTCGTGACCCGAGTAGCCGACGGGGACCCCGTAGCGCTCGCGCATCATCGGGATGCAGCCGAGCCGCAGGTCTCCGAACGGCGCGGGATAGACCGAGACGCAGTGCAGGAGGACGAGCTGCGGATTCGCGTCGAGGATCACGCGCACCGCCGCGTCCAGCTCCCACATCTCGCTCATCCCCGTCGAGAGGATGACGGGCCGCCCGAACCGGGCGACCTGCGCGCAGAGGGGCAGGTTCGTGAGGTCGGGCGAGCCGATCTTGTGGGCGGGGACGCCGAGGGAATCGACGAGGGAGGCGCTCAGCGGGTCCCACACGGAGGCCATGAAGTGGATCCCGCGTTCCCGCGCGTGGTCGCGGAGGGCGACGTAGTTCTCCGGCTTCAGCTCCAGTCTCTCGCGGTGCTCCCCGTACGTCGCGCCGTACGAGTTCCGCCCCGAATAGGGGGCGTCGTAGGCCTCCCGACTGAGAAGGGCGCGGACGGCGCGCTTCTGGAACTTCACCGCGTCGCAGCCCGCCTCGGCGGCGGCGTCGACGAGGCGGCGCGCGAGGTCGAGCGACCCGTTGTGGTTGATCCCCGCCTCGGCGATGACGAACGCCGGACGTCCGGGTCCCACTTCCCTCCCGCCGATCCGCAGCGTTTCCATGGGAGCCTCCTACAAGCGCAACACGCGAAGGCCCCTCTCCTCCAGCGGCCTGAGCTGATCGTGGATCTCGTCCATGTGGCCGAACGAGGTGATGATCACGGCGTCGGGCGCGTGGGCCGGGATGCTCGCCGGCGGCTCGATCGTGAGGTCGCCCAGGCGCCGCCCCTGCCGGGCGGGATCACTGTCGACGATCCCCACGACTTCGAGGCCCGTCCCGCGGCTCGCGGCCCAGACGAGTTCGCCCGTCTCGGCGGCGCCGAAGAGGACGACGCGCCGGACCCCGCTCGCGACATGATCCTCCAGCCGGCGGCGGAATTCGGATTTCACCTGGCCGTAAAACTGGATGACCTCCCGGGAGACGGCGAAGAAGAGCTCGTCGCGGCGGGCTTCGCCCAGGGGGCTGAGGCGGTAGCGGTAGGAGCGCGCGTTCTCCTCCTCGACTTCCACCAGCCCCCGGCTGGTGAGATCGTCGACGTACTCGTGGAGGACGGCCACGCTGAGGGAGGCCTCGCGCGCGAGGGACCTCTGGCTGGCCCGGGAGTTGAGCGCGATGCCGGTCAAGATGGCCAGTTCGCGGTATTCGCTGGAGGGGCGGATGAACCTGTACTTCCGCCGGAGCATCATAGGCTCTCCCTGCGACCGTTCGTTCGGCGAACGATCCATAAGGGAGATCGGCGGGATCGGGCGGCGGACTTGAAGGGAATCGGGGCGCGGTTCCGGGAGTCGTCGGGCCGCACCAAGACCGACCTGTTCACTCTTGGTGCC
>JACPRC010000213.1 GCA_016190175.1 Planctomycetota bacterium | reverse complement strand
GGTCCGTGAGGTCCGCGAGCTTGAGGTAGGCCCGCGCGAGGCGGCCGCGCTCCCCCGGCTCCTTCTCGATCTCGCGGAGCAGGTTCTTGATGCTCGAGAAGGCGCCCATCTCGGCGAGGGCGAGGGCGCCGTCGAGCTTCACCTCGCGCTTGTCGGTCTTTTCGACGATGTCGCGGATGGCACGGCGCGGCTCGATCGTCTCGGTCATCGTCCAGACGGCGCGCCAGAGGGCGATGGCGGCGGGGGCGTCGGAGGTCTCGCGGGCCTGCTTCGTGAGGTCGTCGGCGATGCGGCGCTTCTCGCGTGCGCTCAGGGCGCGGTCCGTGCCGACGAGGGCGGCGACGAACTCGGCGGCGGTCTTCTTGGCCGCCGCGTCCTGCCCCTGGATCACGATGACGAACGCCTGGAGGGCCTCCTCCTTGAGGTCGTTGAGGTAGAGCGTCCGGGCGGCGGCGATGCGGACCCACGGGCTGGACCGCCGCAGGCCCGAGCGGACCTGCTCGACCGCGCCGCGGCCCAGCTCCTCCAGCTCGCGGCACGCATCGAGGAGCGCCGCGCCCTTCGACTCCTCGATGCGGTCGAAGATCTTGTCCACCCGCTCCTGCGTGTCCTGCGCCGGAGTCGGGGAGACGGCCATGGAGAAGGCGACGAGGCCGAGGAGGAAGAAGAGGCGTGCGGGACGCATGAGGCAGCTCCTTGCAAAGGGGGCCGGCCGAAACTTCTTCAAATGATACGGCGGATCGCTATGATTCTCGAAATGAAAATCCTCGTCACCGGCGGCTGCGGCTTCATCGGCTCCCACTTCGTGAGGATGTTCTGCGCCCGCGCGCAGATCGTCGTCTTCGACGCGCTCACCTATGCGGGCAACTTGGAGAGCCTCCAGGACGTCGAGGGGAAGTTCCGGTTCGTCAAGGGCGACGTCGCGGACGAGCCGGCGGTCGAGGCGGTCGTCGCCGGGGGCTTCGACGCGATCGTCAACTTCGCGGCGGAATCGCACGTGGACCGGAGCCTCTACGGGCCGATGGCGTTCGTGCGCTCGAACGTGCAGGGGACGCTCGTCCTCCTCGAGGCGGCGCGCAAGCACGAGGTCCCGCGGTTCGTCCAGATCTCGACGGACGAGGTGTACGGGAGCCTGCCGCCGGAGGGCGTCTTCACGGAGTCGACTCCGCTGGCGCCGAACAGCCCGTACTCGGCGTCGAAGGCCGGCGCGGACCTGCTCTGCCGGGCGCACCACCACACGTTCGGCTTCCCCGTCGTGATCACGCGCAGCTCGAACAACTACGGGGCGTACCAGTATCCCGAGAAGTTCATCCCGCTCTTCGTGACGAACGCGCTGGAGGGGAAGGAGTGCCCGCTCTACGGCGACGGGATGAACGTCCGGGACTGGCTGCACGTCGAGGACAACTGCCGCGCGATCTGGGCGGTGCTGGAGCGCGGGCGGCCCGGCGAGGTCTACAACATCGGCGGCGGGAACGAGCGGCCGAACCTCGACGTGGCGAAGGCGATGCTGAAGCTCGTGGGGCGGCCGGAGTCGCTCATCCGGTTCGTGAAGGACCGGCCGGGCCACGATCGCCGGTACGCGATCGACTGCGCGAAGGTGCAGGACGAACTCGGGTGGAAGCCGGAGATCCCGTTCGAGGAGGGGCTGCGGCAGACGGTGGAGTGGTATCGCACGAACCGGGCCTGGGTGGACCGCGTGCGGTCGGGGGAGTACCGGAAGTTCTACGAGATGCACTACGGGGGGAGGTAGGGGTCAGTCCCTCTCCGTCCGCCCGTTTCCCCGCCCGACGAGCGCCGTCTTCTTCCTCCGTCTCGGGCCGCGGCCGAGCCGCCGCGCCGGGCGGAGCGAACCGCGCATCATGTCGAAGCCGAGAGTCTCCAGCGCGAGCGCGGGTACTTCCACAGGAAGTTCCGCGGCAGGAGCAGAAAATGAAGGACGCAAGGGCCGGCAAGGGCCGTCGCCGGGCCATTCCCCGATTCCGAACCGTCGAAGAGGAGAGCGCGTTTTGGGACACCCAAAGCCCCCTCGATGTCGGGGACTGGATGGCCGTGCCGTACGAGCAGGTGTGCGAGGATCTCGGGGCGCGGCAGGGAGCGAAACGTGCGGTAACACTGCGCATGGAGCGAGAGCTTCTCGATCGCTTGAAGCGCGCCGCGCGCCACCATGGCCTGAGGTATCAGGCATTGGCCCGCGAAATCCTCTGGCAAAGCCTGACGCGCCGGGCGGAGTGACCGGCACGTCTGTCCTTCTCACGCCCCCCGGCCGCTCGCCCGCTGGAATCCGCCCCCCCCGCGCCTGATTTCCCCGTCGCCCGCCGCCGGAACGTCCAACAGATCCATATGGGGGACGTTTCATTCGGACGTAACAAAACGGGGCCCCGACCGGTCGAATGCATATCCCCGCATAATGGGTTGTCGATGGGGGTGTCTATGGCGGGCACGGCGACGGCGAACGATCCCCGGAACGTCCTGCGGTGGTTCATCCAGTATCTCGTGCAGCGGAAGCTCTGCACCCTCGAAGGCCTCCGCCGCGTCGCCCTCTTCCAGGGCGGCCTCGACACCCGCATCGGCCAGCTCGCGGCGATCCGCGGGTATCTGGACGCGCGGGACATCGTCCGGATCCTGATGGAGCAGGCGGACTCGGATCTCGCGTTCGGCGAGCTGTGCGTGCGACACGGGCTCATGACCCCGGCGCAGCGCGACGACCTCCTCCGCCTCCAGAAGGACCAGTTCCTCCTCTTCTGCGCTTGCATGGAGTGGGCGGGGACGCTCGATCCGGACGCGCTGGGGCGGATCCGCCGCGAGTTCCTCGACCACCTCGCGGCCTCGACGGAGCGGCCGCGACCCCCGTCGGGCGGCTTCCCGGCCGTCGAGGCCCAACCGCGGAGCGCGGCGTCGGTGCGGGACGTGCTCCGGAAGGTGCGGGAGGTGGCGGCGCTTCCGGAGATGGTCCAGCGGACCCTGGCGGTGCTGGACGGGGCCGACGCGGATCTGGACGTCGCGGCGCGGGTGATCGAGGCGGACCCGGTCATGGCGACGCAGATGCTGCGGATCGGAAACTCCGCGCTCTTCGCGCTGCGGGGGAGGGTGACGAACGTCCGGAAGGCCGTGCTGATGCTGGGGGCGCGGGGCACGCGGCAGGTCGTGCTCTCCACGGCGGCGGCGGGTGCGTTCGCGAAGGTGGGCGGGGATTGCGGCCGGCGGCTGTGGACGCACTCCATCCTGGCCGGGCGCTGGGCGGCGGCGCTGGCGCGGGCCCGTGCGCTGTCGGAGCCCGAGGACGCCGCGGTCGCGGGGATCGTGCACGAGTTCGGGACGGTGGTGCTGCACCAGTACTTCCAGGGCGAGATGGCGGCGGTCGAACGGGCGCAGGCTCGGGGAACGTCGGAACGCGAGGCGGAGCTGGAGGCGTTCGGGCTGACGCATGCGGAGGTCGGCGCCTTCCTCTGCCAGCAGTGGACGTTCCCCGCGCGCGTAGTGGAGAGCGTGCTCCACCACCACGCGCTCCCGGCGAAACTCCGCGCGCTGAACCGGCTCGACCCCCTGGCGAAAGTCGTCAACGCCGCGTGCCGGCTGGCGGACCTGGACCCGGACCGCTTCCCGCACGAGTGGATCGCGCTGCTGGGAGAGGAGTTCGTCGCCTACCACGGGTTGACGGCGGATCTCCTGGATCAGCTCGCGCCCGACGTGCGCCGCCAGGCGGAGGAGCTGACCTCGATCCTCGGGTAGTCCGCGGCTTGCCGCGGGGCGGTTCTCCTGATATCCTCTGATTTGCGCCTTCGGAGAACCGCGATGAACGACCCCCTCAAGCCGGTCCCCGCCGCCCCCCTGCCCGAGGTCAGGCCAGCCGAGCCGCTCCGCGACGTCGAGCGCCTCATGGCCGCGGCCTCCAAGAACAAGGCGAGCGACCTCCACCTCAAGGTCGGGCAGAAGCCGATCCTCCGCGTCAACACCGTCCTGCACGAGATCGGCACGCGGAACCTCTCCGCCGAGGACGTGAAGCGCTACATCTACGAGGTCATGACGGAGGAGCAGCGGACGCGGTTCGAGAAGGAGCACGACCTCGACTTCGCGTACAGCCTCAACGGCGTGGGCCGCTTCCGCATCAACGTCTTCTACGAGCGCGGCTGCGTCGCCGTCTCGGCGCGGCGCGTGAACACGACGATCCCCTCCTTCGACGAACTGCACCTTCCCCCGCAGGTCGAGAAGTTCTGCGGTTACGAGCAGGGGCTCGTGATCGTCGCGGGCCCTACGGGCTGCGGCAAGTCCACGACGCTCGCGTGCATCCTCGACACCATCAACGCGAACCAGCGGAACCACATCATCACGATCGAGGACCCGATCGAGTTCCTCTTCACGGACAAGAAGTCGGTCGTGCAGCAGCGCGAGATCGGGATCGACGTGCCCGACTTCCACCAGGCCCTGAAGCACGTCGTCCGGCAGGATCCCGACGTGATCCTGATCGGAGAGATGCGCGACTACGTCTCGTTCGACGCCGCCCTCATGGCGTCCGAGACGGGCCACCTGGTC
>JACPRC010000210.1 GCA_016190175.1 Planctomycetota bacterium | reverse complement strand
CTCCTGAAGTCTTACGAGCCGGCGCGAGGGTGCGCTGCAAGGCCCCGCCGCACTGATGGGCCGCGCCAACCAGCGCATCCTTCGGGCACCATCCGGTGCCCCAGAGATACCTCGCCCCCACCCCCACTGTCTGACTCGCTGCGCCGGTCGCAAACTGCCTTGCCTCGGCCTCTTGGCCGGGGTATCATCTCTTTCGGAGGTACATCCTGCCGATGGCAGCGAGATGGCGGAACGAGTAGCGCTGATCTCCGATTTGCATTCCAACGTCGAGGCCCTGGAACAGGTCCTCAAGGACATTGACTCCCAGGGCGTCAAGACGGTCTACTGCCTCGGCGACCTCATCGGCTACGGCCCCAACCCGCGCGAGATGATCCGCCACGCCTTCGACTGGAAGTGGTCGCTCCGCGGGAACCACGAGGACGCGCTCCTCTTCCTTGCGCTCGACTTCAACCCCGAGGCGGCGCAGGCGATCGACTGGACGCGCAACCAGCTCAACGACCCGAAGGCCCAGAAGGAGGAGAACCACCGGATGTGGAACTTCCTCGGGGACCTTCAGGAGCTGCGGGAGGAGAACGGGGCCCTCTTCCTCCACGCGTCGCCGCGCAACCACACGAAGGAGTACGTCCGGCCGCACGACGTGCAGGACCGCGAGAAGATGGAGGAGATCTTCTCGATGATCAAGCACATCTGCTTCTGCGGCCACACGCACGAGCCCGGCGTCTTCACGCAGGACCTCAAGTTCTACCCGCCCCGCGCGTTCGCCAACAAGGTGAAGCTCACCGAGGGCCGCAAGTACTACGTCAACATCGGCTCCGTCGGCCAGCCGCGGGACCGCGACACCCGCGCCTGCTACGTGATCTGGGACCCGGACAACCAGGTCGTCGAGTACCGGCGCGTCGAGTACGAGTTCCGCAAGACGATGGACAAGATCTTCGCGATCAAGACCATCCCGAAGCGGTTCGGGGAACGGCTGGAGGCCGGGAGGTAGAAATGCGAAAGGAAGAGTTCGACAAGATCGCGCGGCAGCAACCGTTCCAACCGTTCGAGGTGCGGCTGGTGGACGGTCGCATCTTCCGTTTCAAATCGTCCGAGCAGTTCATCGTGACCCGGAGCGCCATCATCACCGTCGACGAAGAAGCGGACGGGTTGCTCATCAATCTGGGGCTGATCGCGACGATCCGGGTGGGGAACGGACGCGCCGTCAAGGCGTGACTACTTCGGCAGCACCCCCCTCGCCTCGATGTGCCCGTCCACCCTCCACCCGCCCTCGTAGACCATCACGTAGCGGTCGGAAGCCTGGCTGATCTTGTTGCGCACCACCACCGTCGCCCCGAGGGAGTCGACGTACACCGAGGAAACTTCGATGCTCTCGTATTGCCGCTTCGCGCCGGCCTTCTCGGGCTCGAAGTACTCCTTGAAGGTCTGCGGCAGCCAGGGGGAATTCAGGACGCTGATGGGCAGCCTCGACGGGCGCTCCGGGTTGCGCGACTTGTTGTCCACGTACCAGAGGTCGAGGTCGTCGCTCGGGGCCCCCGTGAGTCTCCGCCGCTGCTTCGCCAGGACGGGGTCGTTCGCGTCGCCCAGCCGGACGTACAGCCAGTCGGAGATCATCGTGCTCGACATCCCCCGGAGGACCTCGTCCGCGTTGCCGGCGACGATCGCAGCGCGCCAGGCCTCGAACGCGCGCTTCACCGCCTTCTCCTCTTCCGTGGTCGTGACGGGGGAACTCCCGGAGCCGGGGACGCACGCGCCGAGGAGCGCCAGGAGCCACGCGAATCGCCTCACGTCGTTCCTCCCTTCAGGATCGCGCGCGCCTCGTCGAGTGAGGCCTCGCGCTCGGTCCCGTCCTGCATGTTCTTCAGCTTGACCTTGCCCCGCGCCATCTCGTCGGGGCCCACGACTAGAACGGTGCGGGCCCCCGACTTGTTGGCGGTGCGGAACTGGGCCTTGAGGCTCCTGCCCTCGAAGTCGAGGTCGCCCGCGAGCCCCGCGCCCCGCAGCGAGTTGGCGACGCGGAACGCCTCGGGGCGACAGCTTCCGTCCACGGCGACGACGTAGAAGTCCGGACGGCTCGCGTCGATCTTCGCGCCGGCCGCGTCGAGGCAGAGCAGGATCCGCTCCACCCCCGCGGCGAAGCCCACGGCGCCCACATCCGGCCCGCCCATGTCGCGAATGAGGGTGTCGTACCGCCCTCCCCCGCCGATGGCGTCCTGCGCGCCGAGGAGGTCGGAGCGGAACTCGTACACCGTGCGGGTGTAGTAGTCGAGTCCGCGGACGATCCGCGGATCGACCTTGTACGGCGCGCCCGCGAGCGCCTTCTCGACCGCCGCGAGATGCTCCTTGCACTTCGCGCACGTGTGCTCGATGACGGGCGGCAGCTTCTCCGTGAGGGCGACGCACGCCTTGCAGTCCAGGATGCGGAAGACGTTGCGGCCGAGCCGGCGGCGGCAGTTCTCGCAGTACCGGGCGATCTCGGGCTCGATCGCCTTGCGGAGCAGCTCCCGGTACGCGGGCCGGCACTCGGGGCAGCCGATGGAGTTGATCCGCGCCTCGTAGCGCGTCACGCCCAGATCGCGCAGGAGGTGCTGGAACATGAGGATCGTCTCCGCGTCGAGCGCGGGGTCGGCCGACCCGACGGCCTCGACGCCGAGCTGGTGGAACTGCCGCAGGCGCCCTTTTTGCGGCCGCTCCTTGCGGAAGGCCGCCCCGATGTAGAAGAGCTTCCAGAAGTTCCGCTTCGCGAAGAGGCTGTGTTCGACGAGGATGCGGGCGATTGAGGGGGTGAGCTCAGGGCGGAGCGAGAACGACTCCTCCGCGTCCCCGAAGGTATACATCTCCTTCTCGACGATGTCGGTGACTTCGCCCGTCGACTTGTGGAAGAGCTGGGTGTACTCGAAGACCGGCGCCCGGACCTCCTCGTAGCCGTAGGCGCCGAAGACGCGGCGCACCGCCTCCTCGACGCGCAGCCAGAGCGGGACGCGCTCGGGGAGGACGTCCTCGGTGCCGGGCGGGGCCTGGAACGGCATAGGAGGGGCATTCTATGGAGCGGAAGGGGGTGTGTCAAACGGTGGAACTCGCGGGGGAAGTCCTTCGCGCCGCCCGAGGGCCCGAGGGCGCGGACATAGTGTCGTTGCGACACCGCTTTAGTGTACGGGAGACACTTAGCCCGAAGTATTCATGTCGGCTTCGCCGCCGACAT
>JACPRC010000209.1 GCA_016190175.1 Planctomycetota bacterium | reverse complement strand
TTCAAGGAGGACGCGATGGGCGCGATGCTGGCGATGCTGGTGCTGGCGGGGCAGGCCCTTGACACGGCGCCCGGCACGGAGTGCCGGGTCGCCGGAGGCGACGCGCCGCTGCGCGGCGCTGCGCCGAGTCAAGGACAGGACGGACGCGACGCGACCGCGGCGAAACTCGAAACCCTCCGCGTGAGCGTCGATTTCCGGGAGACCCCGATCGAGGACGCGATGGAGTTCCTGCGGCAGCACGGCGGGCTCAACATCGTCGTCTCCCCGAGGGTCCACGAGTCGCGCCCGGACGCGCGCGTCACGCTGAAGCTGCGCCACGTCTCGCTCAAGTCCGCCCTCAAGATCGCGCTCGGGTCGCTCGACCTCGGCGCGACGTTCCGCGACGGCGCGATCGTGGTTGTCCCCAAGGAGGAACTGAGGGGTGCGGCGGTCGTGCGGGTCTACGACGTGCGCGACATCCTGCTGCGGCTGCAGGACTTCCCCGGGCCGAAGGTGGAACTCGCTGTCAAGGATTCGGGCATCAAGCCGATCATCGACATCGACGAACCGAAGACCGCCGTGCCGGAGGACTTCCTCCTCGAGATGCTCCGGGCGAGCACGGGCGGCGGCTCGTGGGAGGAGGGGGCCTCCGTCGCCGTCGTGAACGGACTCCTCGTCGTGACGCAGACGAAGGCGGTCCACGGCGAGATCGGGCGCTTCCTCGACCTGATGCGGCAGTTCAAATAGGCGGAAGGAGAGGGTATGATGAACGCGATGGCGACGGCGCTCCTGCTCCTGTGCGCGGGACCGGCCCTTGACACGGCGCGGCTGCGCTGCGCGCAGCCCGACGCGCCGCGCCGGCGGCCGGAGGCCGCGGCGCCGAGTCAAGGGCAGGACTCCGACTCCAAACGCGACGAGATCCTGTCGAAGCTCAACAACCAGAAGATCAGCCTCGACCTCAAGGACGCGTCCCTCGAGGACGCGCTCCAGTTCATCCGCGACTACAGCGGGATCAACATCGTCGTGGACCAGGACGTCTTCACGAAGCGGTCCGAGGACCAGCTCCGCATCTCGATCAAGGTGAAGGACCTGCTGCTGAAGTCGGCGCTGAAGCTGATGCTGGGGACGCGCGACCTCACGGCGACGTACAAGGACGGCGTGCTGATGATCGTCCCGAAGGAGAAATCGAGCCAGATGGTCACGACGCTGGTCTACGACGTGCGCGACCTGCTCTTCAAGATCCAGGACTTCCCGGGGCCGAAGGTCGAACTGGTCTCGCCTTCCGGAGGCTCGGGCGCCATCACGGGCGCGACCTTCACGATCGAGGAGCCGAAGAGCATCATTTCCGAGGACTTCATCACGGAGATCGTGAAGGCGAACACGGCCGAGGGGGCGTGGGACGAGAACGCGAGCGCGTCGATCACGCTGACGAACGGTCTCCTCATCGTGACCCAGACGAAGAAGGTGCACGGCGAGGTGGGGCGGCTGCTGAATCTGCTGAGGCAGTTCAAGTAGGTGCGCCGGACCCGTCCCTCCGCGCATACGGGCAAGGTGGCTCGGACCGGCGATTCGTTGCGCTCGTCCGCTTCCGTACGCGCATACGGGCGACTTCACCGCGAGGATCTCCGGGGTGTGCGCGTCATCGGCTGGGACCACGCCGGTGTCGAAGGCGACCGCTGCGTGTCCTAGGTCGTGACCTCACGGCTTCTCTGTCGGGGTCCAGGGAAAACCGGCGGAGAATCGGAAGGGCGGGACGTTTTCTCGCAGGAGATGCAGTTGCTCCGCGTCCAGGAATAGTCGTACTTTCGAGAGGAATTGTTGCGTGGCCTCGTCCAGCTTCGCCTTCATCGCTTGGACCTTCTCTGTGTCTTCCTCGAAAAACATCGGGCACGCTAGATCCTCGCACGCGCGCTGATACTCCTTGAGAATGGGCGAAAGGGCTTCACGTACGCCCGGAGCAAGTCCCATCGGCTCGATCACTTTCGCTTCCAGTCGGCTGAAAGATCGCGCAAGCAGGGTCCGCGTTAGACCCACGGTCACTCGATTCGTCTCCTCCTGCTGCATCCGCCGGTACTCATCTCTTGCAACTTGCGAAGCCAGCGCTCGGTAGGCGTCCATCTTCGTGGAGTCCACCCCCGCAACATCACGGTCCGAGGAAGTCCCTTGCTCGCGCGCAGGGCCCTGCGCTCCACCAGTCCGCGGTGTCCCTTCAGAATGCTTGTAGGTTGATGCGACACCGTTCCTCGACCTTCGCGTGCTCTTCTCAGCCGCGTCCCGCTCCAGAGAGTTGATCTTCTGAAGGAGGAACGCACCCCAGGCAAAGCATCCCACGCATACGCACCACAACAAGACCGAGAAACTACTTTTCATTGTCACCCTCGCGACTACTGGAGAATCCGAGAATCTTCATTGAGCCGTCCTCGCGGAGCCTGTAGAGAGGCCAGCATTTTCCGGCGACTTGGTCGCTTTCTCCGGGGGTTAGAAACGCGCCTATGAGCGAGAAAAGCTCCCCTTGAAACTCCTCTGATGCTCGGATTGCCGAGCGTCTGGCGTTGGGCTCCTCAGCTCGCGAAAAGTCCGCCACGATCCGCTGGAGTCCGACCCGCTTCGATTCGAGCAGGTCCTTGATCGCGGCGAGACGACTCACGTCAAAACGCAGTCGATCCCGCAAGAACTCTACCAGAACCTCGATGCTTCCGCGGACAATCCCCCGTGCCTCGCTGTCCTCCCAACGCCGGTACTCGACCTCTCGTAGGGTTCGCGCCTCCCTGCGAGCCAACTGAATCAACATCTCGCGCTCGGCCGCGGTGATCCCTTCTGATTCGTGCGGTTGTTCTTGCGCTGTCTCCCCCGCCATTCCCCAAGAGCGTCCTTTACTTGTTGATCGCTTCTCCCACCTAAGGTCGCGTGGTCTTTCCGGTTGCGTATCAGTGGCCTTGGACTCCGCAGCGTCGACATGGCCGCCTTGACGCTCAAGCTGCCAGAACCGGATCCACGCGGCAACGAGGATCGCACCCCCTGCCAAGCACATGGCGAAAGCGCTCGTCGCTGACGCGCGTCCGGAGAATCCCATACAACCTCAGGCCTCGCTCCTGAGCGCGCCTATTTCCACCAGCGGCCACCGATTGGATGAACCCGGAAAAGCCGGAAGTCGACGCGCTTGCCCCCCGTGACCCTGATTCTTGTTCCCGTTGCCTTCGTAATGATCCAGACGGTCAGCGGCGTCTTCTTGATTGGGATCATCTCCATTTCGCTTTCGGGCCCGCCGGAAATGTGCACGTTGTCGGGTTTGATGAGGATGTAACTCTCACCTGTCGTGCCGTCAAACACCCACCAGTTGCCTGATGCCTTGTCCCGAATTATGATGATCTGCGGTTCATCTTCCTGCGCGCACACGGCAGATGGCATCGCACCCAAGAAAACCAATCCCACCACAATCCCGGCTGCAGCAACGGTTTGCCTCATTGCACCACCTCCATACCTGTTGAGGTATTCTCCTACCCCGCGTGACCGCTACACAAACGCTCTCGGATTCTCGCCGGCCTGAAGGTCACCTACCGCAGAATTCACAAGGGGAGCATACACCATCCCGAGCGGAAAGCAAGGCCCGCGCGAATCTTTCATCCCCGGTGCCCGTTTCCGCGTCCAATATTGAGGCGGCGTCTCGCATCGGGCGTGGCATGGCGCGCCGCGCCTGATACAATACTCCCGCCGGACTCGAATTCGGGATCGCGCATGAAACGGAGCGTCCTCCTCGCGCTGTGCCTGCTCGCCCTTGACACGGCGCCAGGTCCTGTGGACCGGGCCGCCGGAGGCGGCGCGCCGCTCGGCGGCGCAGCGCCGTGTCAAGGGCGAGTCGCCGCTCCGACTCCGGACGCCCCCCAGG
Organism: Planctomycetota bacterium; assembly: GCA_016190175.1. Taxonomy (GTDB): domain Bacteria; phylum Planctomycetota; class MHYJ01; order MHYJ01; family JACPRB01; genus JACPRC01. The sequence continues at coordinate 19,625 of JACPRC010000209.1, read as the reverse complement.
ATCCCCAGGAAGAGCAGATCTTCACGGAGGAGGTGGACAAGAACTTCGTCGACAAGCTGCTCAAGGCCCGGCAGGCGGGAGACTGGCGCGCGTTCTTCGCGAGGGTCGACGAGGCGCTGCGTCGCTTCAGCCAGAAGCTGATCGCCGACCCCGAGCGGCCGCAGACGAGGATCAGCTTCGTCGAGTACCTGCTCCGGTGCTACTCCACGCTGCCGCCGGAAGCGCTCGATCACTTCCGCGCCGAGAACGACGCCCGCGCCCGCGCGGCGCTCGACCAGGCGATCGAGGAGGGGAGCCCCACGCGCATTCAGAAGACGGTCTGGGCCTACTTCCTCGCGAGCGACACGGACGCGACGCTCGATCGGCTGGCCGGAGGGTACTTCGACGCCCGGATGTTCGGCGCCGCCATCCTCTACTGGAACTGGCTGCTCCGGTACTATCCGGACAGCGAGATCCCGAAGACCGTGACCGCGGCGCGGATCGCCGTCGCCTGCCGTGCCGCCGGGAGCCGCTCCGTGCTGCTTCAGCTCCGGGCCTATCTCCGCAAGACCGGTCTGGACGGGACCGTCGTCGTCGGGCGCGAGAAGGTCCGGCTGTCGGCGTTCGTCGAGGGCATCACGATCGACGCAGGCGATGAGGTCCTCACGGCCGGGACGAAGCTCCCCTCCGTGCCCGAACCGGACAACCGCCTGCAGAGGCGCCTCCTGGGCGTGCGCAACGACATCCGCCGATGGGTGTACGACTATTCCCTCGACAAGGGGGAATCTTCCGCGAAGCCCGACCCCGAAAACAGGACGGCCAAGGTCCGCATCATCCGGCGCGGGTGGGACGAGTCGGGCGTCGCCCAGGGGCCGGACTTCCCGTTCCTGCCGGCCTACGCGCGGATCGGCGAGGCCGAGTACGTGGTCGCCACGAACGGCCTCCGGGTGATCGCGTTCAACCCCGGCGCCGTCCGCGGCGAGGGCTTCAGCACGGGCGTCTACTGGAAATACCCGGAGAACGGCCCGATCCCGCACCCGCCGATGTCGTCGAGCTACTCGGGCTACTTCTCGTTCTCGCTCCCGTACGTCGGCGTCACGATCCGGGGGGAGCACGCCTTCGCGACGCTCTACTCGGAGAGGACGAAGCGCGAGGTGAACCCGCAGACGATGGACCTGTTCGACGCCCCGACGCGGCTCGCGTGCTTCCACATCCCGTCCGGGCGGATCGTCTGGGACACCGACACGATGGAGGCCCTGCTCCGGCCGTACGAGTTTCCGGACAGGAACTACGCGTTCTGTTCCCCGCCCATCGTGCGGGGGACGTGTCTCTACGTCGGCGTCTGCACCTCCCCGATGGGCGAGGAGGAGAGCCGCGTGCTCTGCCTCGACGCCGCGACGGGCCGGCCGCTCTGGTGCACGAACATCTCGTCCGTCACCGGAGGCGGGCGCAACATGATGTTCGGGGGCGGCCAGCGGATCCCCGCCCATCTCACGCTCCTCGCGGAGGACGGCGGCGTCGTGTACGTGGAGTCGAGCCTGGGCACGGTGGCGGCCGTGGACGGCGCCACCGGCATCGTCCTCTGGCTCGCCACGTACAAGCGGACGGCGCGAAGGCCCAACTACAACCAGCAGGAACCCCTCACGATCCGCCCGCCGAACGCGCCCCTCGTCCACCGCGGCACGATGTACGTCCTGCCCCAGGACGCGGACGACCTCATGGCCTTCGATACGATCACGGGCGCACGGCTGGAACTCCCGACGGCGAAGGTGCAGGACCGCGACCTCCAGTGGAAGGTCGTCACCCACCTCGTCGGGATCGTGCGCGACTGGATGGTGCTGGGCGGGAGCGAGACCTACGTCGTCCGGATGAAGGACTTCAAGGCCTACGGCCTGCCGTTCGTCAACGCGTCGAGGTGCGGACTGGGCACGCTCGTGGGGGAGACCGCCTACTTCCCCGCCTACACCGATGCCGGCGGCGAACTGGCGATCTACCACGGCGCCGGATCGTGGAAACAGCTCGCCCAGACGAAGTGGAAGGGGAAGGAGGAGTACGGGAACCTCCTCGTCGCGGGCGACTTCCTCATCGTCGCGACGAACCGGATCCTCGTCTACACGGACACGGAGCGCGTCCGGCAGGAATACGCGGCCCGCATCGGCCAGAGCCCGCCGCATCTCGAGACGCTCCTCGAGTACGGGACGGTCATGCGGGAGAACGACAAGCTCGAGTACGCCGCGGAGGCCCTTCTCGAGTTCGCCCGCGGCGCCGAGGGGGATCCCCGGTACGAAGCCAAGGTCCGGCAGGTCCGGGTCGAGCTCTACGACATCTTCTCCCGCCGCGGCGACGAGGCCGCGAAGTCCGCCGACCCGGACGGTCCGCGGAAGGCGCTCGCGCTGTACCGCATGGCGCGAGACTTCTCGTACGACCCGGCGACCTACGCGGAGTCCACGCGGAAGATCGCCCGCACCCACGAGACGCTGCGCCAGTGGCGCGAGGCCGTCGCCGAGTACGAGAATCTCATCCGGCGCGGGCGCGACCTCACGTACCGGTCCGAGGGGTCGAACATGGTCGAGACCTTCTGGACCCATGCGCGCCGCAAGATCGCAGAGATCCTCGCCCAGCAATCCGAGGCGTACGAGGAGATCGAGAAGGAGGCGGGCGAGGCGCTCCGGAAGATCGCCGACGGCGACGTCGAGGCGCTCAAGGCCCTGCGCGAGCTCTACCCGAACAGCAAGGCCGCTCGCGAAGCATGGCTCCGGCTGTACGAGCACTACCTCAAGAAGGGCGTGTGGGACAAGGTGCGCGCCCTTCTCGAGGAGTTCAAGTCGTGGTACGGCGCGGAGTCCGGCTTCGAGCACCAGAAGCGGGTGATCGAGCTGCTCGACCGGATCGGCGACGCGGAGAGGCTCGTCTGCGAGCTGGAGCGGCTGCGGGAGCGGTTCGGAACCGAACGCATGGGCGGGGACGGCGAGGCGGAACCCGTGGCGGACTACGTGGAGCGCCGCCTTCGCGATCTCGCTCGGCGCCCGCGCCCGGACCAGTCCCCCGTGCACGAACCTCTCGGGAAGATCGGCGAGATGGACGCGGCCTCCGCGGCGCCCTCGGCGGACGCGCTGGCGATCGGCTACGTCCCGCTCCGCCCGAGGGGGATCGTGCCGCCGGACTTCCCCGGCGCGTGGGAGCTCTTCCGCAACGGCTCGGCCGTCGAGCTGTGGGACCTGCGCCTGAAGCGCCGGATGTGGTCCTGCCCCCATCCCGGCGGCTACCTCGGGATCCGCTACCAGGAACCGAAGGACCTCGGCGCGCGCGGCGTCGTCGTCGTCGAGATCAGGGCCGGTTCCCCCGCCGAGCGCGCCGGACTCAAGAAGGACGACGTCGTCCTGGAGGTGCAGGGCAGCTCCGTCACGGTTACGACCTGGCAGCAGGCGGTGCGCGACGCGGCGCCGGGCGCGAAACTCGGGCTGCGGGTCCTCCGCGGCGGCCAGGTCCTGGACGCGACCTGCGACGTGGAGGCGTGGCCCCGCGAGATGCGCCCGGCCGTCGTGGGCGCCTCCTTCACGAGGGACTACGAGCTGGCGGTCGCGTGGGAGGACGGTGTCGCTTCGGTCGAGACGGCGACCGGCCGCGTGCGGTGGTTCTTCGCGGGAGTGCGGGACCCGTTCGTGGCCGAGGCGCTCCACGCGGTCGACGGCCGTCTCTTTCTCTACGAGGCGTTCCGGCCGGGCCGCACCTGCCGGCCGCTGCGGGTCCTCCCGCCGCCGGCCGAGGGACGCCCCGCCCTCGATGCGGCCGAGGCCCATCACCGTCTCGTCTGCATCGACGATTTCTCGGGCCGCGTCGAGTGGATCCGCGCCTTCGACGTGGTGAACCCGAGCGGGCAGGGCGGCTGCGGGCTTCTCTTCCACGCCCCGTATCTCGCGGACCGGATCGCGGTGATCGAGACGGGACAGCGCGGGAGCATTTCGGACTGGATCCTCACGGCCCTGAACGTCTCGGACGGGCAGCCGGCCGCGTCGGGCCCCAGGAGCGTCTCCATGGGCGCGGCCGTGCTGGCGAGGGCCGTCAGCCCCGCGGGCGACGTTCTGTACTACGTCGACGGGCGAGACGCCTCGAGCCGGACGCTCCGCAGCGTGCGCCTCGGAACGGCCGCGGGGCCGAAGACGCTGGACGTCGCGCTGGTCCCGAAGTACATCGATCCCGGCTCCTCCTGGTGCCGTCTCGTCGCGGACGCCAGGCGCGTGTGTCTCGTCTCCGCCGGTCCGTCGGCGGAGTCGTACAAGATCACGGTGTTCGGCGCCGCGGACGGGAAGGAGATCCGGGCGCTGACCCTTCCGGAGGACAGGGCGCTGCCGCCGGGGGGGAGCGGCGAACCGGAGCTGGCGGACGGGGTCCTGTACGTGTACAACGTGCTGAAGGTCGCGCCGAAGACGGGCGGCGGGCCTCCCGGCTTCCTCACGGCGTTCCGTCTCGACGACGGCGCGGTCCTGTGGGACGCGGTTGCGCCGAGCCTCCCGTCCGGCGGCGGAGGGTACCGGGTGGAGACGGGGATGAAGGAGATGATCGTCTTTGCCGCGGACCTGGGTGCGGCGCCGCGGGAGAACCCCCAGGCGCCGGTCGCCGCCGTCTACTCGATCCGCGACGGCGGCTATCTCCGAGTGCTCTTCACGGACCTGACGCCGCTCCCCGGGATCGATCCGGTGGTGTTCCGGCGCGGGCGCCTGTACGTGAACGCGCGGAGCGGGCTGCAAATCTACGGGAACGCCGAGTGATTCCGCTCCTGGCCGCTCTGCTCCTGGCGCGTCCGTTTCAGGACGGGGAGGACGTCCATGCGCGGCTGACCCGCATTACCCAGCGCCTCGCCTCCGTCGATCCCGCCGAGCGCGCCGCCGCCGCCGCCGAGGTCCACCGCCTCACCCGCGAGGACGTCCGCGAGAAGGCGAAGGGGACGCCCGAGGCCTCGATCGCGCTCGCGTTCCTGGGCGACCCGGGCGTCCGCGGGGAGGTCGCGAAACTCCTCCACGACCCGAAGTACGCGGCCGCCGCCGCGGAGGCGCTGGGCCGCGCCGGACCCGACTCGTGGTCGAAGGAACTCCTCAAGCTCGCCGAGTCGGACGATCCGGAGATCGCGTTCGCCGCGGCGCGGGCCGCGGCGAAATCGAGGTCGGGAGCGCAAGGACTGAAGACGCTGGCCGAGAGACCGGAACCCCGGCGCTACGTCGTCGGCGCGTACGGCTGCGAGCTCCGCAAGCGCGGGGAGTACTTCCGCACCTACATCCTCGCCTGCGTCTCGAAGGACGATTCCGGCGCGCGCGAGTTCGCGATCGTCGCCCTCGTCAACCTGCCCCACGCCGCCGAAGAGGTGCGGTCCGAGATGGACGAGACGTATGGCGTGCGGGGCGTCGCGTTGAAGAAGGTCTTCCAGGAGGCATCCCTGCGGCCGCAGATCCGCGCCATCCTCGGCCGTTTTCTCCTGCGTGCGGGCGTGTACTCCTACGGGGACGTCGTGACGTTCCTGGCCCACGCGGACGCGACGTTCCGCTCCTGGGCCCGGGCGATGACGCCGCAGCACCGGTCCGTCCTGGTCCAGGAGGCGATCTCGCGGTACTCGGCCACGACCGCCGAGCTGCTGGAGCCGGTGCTCCGCGAGCTGACCGGACTGCCTCTCGACGAGGAGCGCGTCGAGGACCGGCTCGCGAAGGCGAAGGAGTGGTGGACGAGGAAATACGGCTCCACGATCGACGCCGACGTCCCGAAGGCGATCGACGACGGCGTGGCGTGGCTGAAGTCGAAGCAGCAGGCGGACGGGACGTGGAAGTACTGCCAGTGCGGTCACAAGGGCTACGCGGCCGTGGACCACACGCCCGGCACGACCGCGCTGGTCCTCTACACGCTCCTCAAGTGCGGCGTCTCCCTGGAGGACAAGCAGCTCCAGCGCGGGTTCGATTATCTGCTGCTCCTTCCGCTGGACAAGATCCCGAACGCGCAGACGTACACGGTCGCCCTCATGGCGATGGTGTTCGGCGAGGCGGTCCACGTCCTGAAGTCCGACCGGAAGACGAAGGACTCGCGGGTCATCGGCTTCTTCTCGGGCCGGCTGCGCGAGTGCGCCGAGTGGCTCATCGAGGCGCAGGTCCGCCTCCGGCGCGGCGGCTACGAGATGGGACCGTGGACGTACAACAAACCCGCGCCGAAGCAGGAGAGTTCGGACCACTCGAACACGCAGTTCGCGATGCTCGGTCTCCTTTCGGCCCGGAACAACGGCATCGCGATTCCCGCCGCCGTCTGGCAGCGCGCGCTCCAATGGTGGCTCCACGCGCAAATGGAGGACGGCGGATGGCCCTACGTCCTCCAGGAGGACCAGCGCAAGACCGGGTCGAACTCGATGAGCGCGGCGGGAATGTACTGCACGCTCGTGGCGATGTCGTGCCTGCGGAAGAAGGACCCGAAGGCGCTGACGGGCGAGGATCCGATCGTGAAGGTCCTCGGACGGATGAAGAAAAGCTATCCCGTGCCGGCGGCGGGGCGCAGCCTCCAGTTCGGCCACGTCTTCAGCGTCTACTACGACCTCTACAGCCTCGATCGGGCGATGATGATCTCGGGGACGACGTCCATCGAGGGGCGGGACTGGTACCGCGACGGGGCGCTCTTCATCCTGTACAACCAGCTCTCCACGGGGGAGTGGCTCGACGCGACGGACACCTGCTTCGCGCTGCTCTTCCTCAAGAAGGCGTACATCGCGGTGGCGTCGGGGGAGGGGAAGTAGGCCCTCGCGAAGAGCCGAACGACCCTTTGCCGTCGCCACGCGAACTCGACCACGCGCCGGATGTGACCCCTCGGGCCACCGCGCCGAAGCTACCCGAGCCGTGGGAATCCGCTTGCGCGCCCTGTGGGGCGCTTCGGCGGGATGGCCCCCCCGCTCCTGCTTCGCTTCGCTTGGCGAGCGGAGGCGGGCAGGCTCGTTGCGCGCGACATTCGCGCGCCTGCGGGCCGGAGTCGCTTCTCGCAGGAGCGGTCGTCCATCTCGGGGCGTCAGTCCTTGAGCCGTTCCTTGAACCGGATGCCCCGGGAAGGATCCTCGAAGATCTCCTGGAGGACCGGCAGCACGAAGAGCATCATGGCGGGAGGTTGTCCGCCCGAAGGGACGCGGGGTACGGCAAGAGGAGGCGGGCGTCTTTCCCGTCATCATGACTCCCCGCCGCCGTGCCCCTCCGCGGGATAGATGAGACAAAATCCTATTTGTTTGACAAGCCCCGCCGCGGAAGATAGGGTGCAGTCATGCGGAGTGTCGCACAGGTCCTGCACAACATCGCCGACCACGTGCTGGCCCTCCGGGCGATCCTCGAACGCAACGAGGCGACGGGCGACTTCCGCGCGCGGCTGCTGAAGCACATCCTCGACGAGGAGGTGGACAACCGGCGGTTCCTCGGCGCGGCGGCCGGGACCGCCTCCCAGGAGGAAAAGAGGACGATCGAACTCGCCCTCGACCACAGCCTGTTCGTCTGCGACATCGCCCGGGGAGAGGAGGTCTCGCCCGGTCTCGCGAAGAGCCTTCTGGAGCACTTCCAGGAGGAGTACGAACAGGGGTTCCTGGACGAGCCCGCGCCGCCGGCGGGACCGCCGCGCCCGGGCTGGACCGTGGGAAGCTTGCTGGGAGGGCCCAAGCCGTGAAGAACCACCAGAAGGTCGTCGAGGTTCCGCTCTCGGAGGCGCAGCTCAAGCGCATCCAGGACGAGATCGTCCGCGAGGCGCGCCGCACGCTCGTGGGCCGCCGCTTCATCAACGTCTTCGGACCGATCGGCGCGGGCGTCGAGAGCATCTCCTTCGACAGCTACAAGCGCGACGAGGCCGCCGAGATCCACCTCGAGGGGCAGGCCGACCCCAACCCGATCGGCGCCCACACCGCCGAGGAGTACCGGAGGATCCCGCTCATCTACAAGGACTTCCTCATGCACTGGCGCGACGTGAAGTGGAGCCAGGACACGGGCTCGCCCGTCGAGGCGGGCAACGCCATCCTGGCGACCCACTTCGTCGCCCACCGGGAGGACGACCTCCTCTTCAACGGCCACGCGCCCCTCGGGATCACCGGGCTCGCCAACGCGCCGGGCGCGAACAGGGTGAAGGGGGGCGACTGGAAGAAGTGCGGCGCCGCGTTCCAGAACGTCCTCTCGGCCGTCGACCTCCTGCAGAAGAGCAACTACCATCCTCCGTACGCGATCACCCTCTCGGTGGACTCCTACAACGCCCTCATCAAGGCGGAGCGGGAGACGCCGGTCCTCGAGATCGACCAGATCGCCCGGCTCTGCACGGACGGCGTGTTTCAGAGTCACGTGCTGCCGGAGAAGACCTCCGTCCTCGTGGCCACGGGCGATCAGAACCTCGACATCGCGGTGGCGGAGGACCTCAGCCTCGCGTACCTGGGGCCGCGGGACATGAACTACGCCTTCCGCGTCTACGAGAGCATCGTCCTGCGGGTGAAGCGGCCGAAGGCGATCTGCGTGGTCCAGACGGGCGGGTAGCTCCGGCGCGGGGGCCGCGTCGCAATCCGGGTCCTTCGCATTGCTCCCCTCATCTGGTATAAGGGACCGTCCAAAAACCGGAGGCCCGCGAATGCGCCCGATGCCCACGACCGAGGCTGGACACGAATTCCATTTCCACAGCCGATCACCCTCGCTGCAAAGCAACCCCTTCCACGTCGCCCAGCTCGACGGCTTCGAGAAGATCTCCCGACCCTATCGCTACGAGTTGAAGCTGGCCGCCAACGATCCGGAGATCGACGCCCGAGCGGTGCTCAAGGGCCGCGTCGTTCTCCAGCTCAAGCGCGGACGCGTCCGGCCGGCGAAGAACGTCACGCGCGTGAACATCCACGGAGTGCTCGCCTCGTTCGAGGAACAGGGCGCGCTCTGGGGCGACAAGAAGATCGCCTGGGTCAGCTACAAGGCGGTGCTCGTCCCGAGGCTGTGGCAGCTCTCCCGGTCGATGGGGAAGAGGATCTTTCTCGACGAGACCGTTCCCGGCATCGTGACGAAGGTCCTCAAGGAGCACGAATTCGAGGAGGACCGGGACTTCATCTTCAGGGTGAACAGGAAGAAATACCCGAAGCGCGAATACGTCACCCAGTGCCAGGAGTCGGACCTGGACTTCGTCTCCCGGCTCCTCGAGCATGTGGGCATCTTCTACTTCTTCAGGCAGGGCGACGAGGACGAGCAGGAGAAGGTGGTGTTCGCGGATTCCAGCGACGCGTACACCCCCATCTCGGATCCCAAGTCCGTCCCGTACCGGACCGACGACGCCTCGGCCGGCGCCCTCTGGCAGGAACGGGTGAAGGAGCTGTGCGTCCGGCAGAACATCGTTCCGAAGAAGGTCGTGGAGAAGGAGTACAACTACCGGGATCCCGTCGCGTCCCTCGAGACGTCGTATGAGGTCGACGAGGACGGCGTGGGGAAGGTGTACGAGCACGGGGCCCATTTCAAGGAGAAGGAGGAGGAGGGCCCGGCTCTCGCCAAAGTCCGCGCCGAGGAATGGACCTGCCGCAAAACCGAACTCGTCGGAAAGAGCGACTGCCGCTCCTTCCACACCGGCGCGGTTTACGAGCTCGCCGACTTCTACCGCAAGGACTACAACGGGAAATACCTGCTCACCGAGATCCGGCACCGCGGACGCCAGACGATCGCGTTCGGCCAGGCCGCCATAGGAATCGTCTCCGAGAGCCTCTACGAAAACGAGTTCGTCAGCATTCCGGCCTACGTCACGTACCGGCCCGAGCGGACCACGCCCGTCCCCCAAGTCGGCGGCCTCATCAACGCGCACGTCGACGCGTCCGCGGACACGGAGTACGCGGAACTCGACGCCATGGGACGGTACAAGGTGAAGTTCAACTTCGATCCGTCCGGTCGGGAGAAGGGGTCGGCGTCGCGGTTCATCCGGCTCGCCCAGCCCTATTCGGGCGTCCCGCTCCCTGAAGGCAAGTACGCCACCGAGCCCAAGTACGGCGTCCACTTCCCGCTTCACAAGAATACGGAAGTCCTCATCGGTCATGTGAACGGGGACCCCGACCGGCCGGTCATCGTCGGAACGATTCCGAATCCGGCCAGCCCGAGCCCGGTCGTCAACGAGAACCAGACCGAGTCCGTGGTGCGCACCGCCGGCGCGAACGAGATCCGGTTCGAGGATCTCCGGGACAAGCAGCACGTCTGGTTCTGGTCGCCCGTCAAGCGTTCGTACATCTCGATCGGAGCGGAGCATTCGAAGCCCGAGCACTGCCCTGAAGGGGTGACCATCAGCACCCAGGCGCACGCGTCGATCAACGCGGGCCAGGGGATTTCGATCACGGCCGGCGTGATGAAGGACAGAGAGGAGGCGGATCGAAGCGGCCATGACGAGGGCCACAAGAAGGCCAACGAGGGGCACGGCGACATCGCGCACACCGCCGGGTTGATCGCCGCCGGGGCCGCGCTTGCGGGAGGGATCGTCTCCACTTGCACCGTGGCCACCGCCCTGGCCGTCGGGGGGACCGTCATGGACGTCCAGGGTTTTCTGGGCGGCGTGAAGCTGCCGGGCATTTACATGTTCGCGCCGGGAAAACTCGCCGCGGTCGGGATGTCGGAGGTCATCATCGGCTCCATGCTCTCCGCTCACGTTGTCGCCGCGGGTCCCGCGAGCCTGGTCAGCATGGTCGAGGCATCCGTGTTCGGGGTCCTCGGCGCCTCGGTCGTCTCGAACAAGGACGTCGAGGTCGTATCGAGCCATGGCGACATCATGCTGCACGCCCATCGCAAGAAACTGGAGTTCAAGACGAGCAAGAAGGGCGGCGCTCCCGATGCGCCCAAGGGCACGGTCATGGCCACCAAGGCCCAAATGGCCAACTTGGCCAACATGGTCGACCATCACGTCAAGCACAAGGGAGAAGAGGGGGACATCATCGCCGAGGCCGCCAACACGACCCACCTCATTTCGAAGAAGGACTTCATGGTGGTGACCGAGGAGGGCAAGGCGGGCTTCAAGATCCACGGCGAGATCATGATCGAGTCGCTGGATGCGATGAAGATCACGCTGAAGGCGGGGGAAAGCACGATCGAGATGGCCGACGACGGGATCGTGCTGGAGGCGAAGGAGATCACACTCCGGCAGAAGGAGGACAAGGGGAAGGTGAAGGTCGTGAAGGGCCTCATCATGATCGATTCGCCGGACACGATCACGGTGTTAAGCAGCAAGGTGTTGGAGCTCTGGAGCGAGGACAAGGCATACCTGAAGTCGACGGGAACGCTGAAGATCCTCACGGACGACAAGATGGAAGCGAAAGCCTCGGAGTGGAACCTGAAAGCGGTCGACAAGATCGACCGGAAGCACAGCAAGGAAGGCTAGACGGTGATCCTCCTCAACGAGAGCGGGTTCCAGGTCGCGTGGCTTGCGGGCATGGTCCACGCGCCCGCGCCGTCGGTCACGTTCATCGTGAAGGGGACGTTCGACCTCAAGCCCGGCGGGCCCGTATCGCCCGCCGGGAAACAGCTTCCCCTCAACGGCGACGATCCGGCGCCGGAGGAGGCGCCGGTCCCGCCGCGCTACCCCTCGGACTTCGCTCCTTTCAAGCCGAAAGCGGACCTTCTGGTCGTCGGTCACGCCTGCGCGCCCAAACCCGCCACCGAACTGCGCGTCGCCTTCGAGGTCGGGACGTTCCGGAAGGAACTTGCGGCGATCGGCGACCGGAAACGCCCGGACTCGAAGCCGGAGCCGTTCACAAAAATCCCCATCGTGTGGGAGAACGCGCAGGGCGGGAAGAACAACCCCGTCGGGCGAGACGTTCCTAACGTCGTCGTTTCCCCGACGTCGACCGACCCCGCGGGCTTCGGACCGCTCTGCCTGATGTGGCCTCAGCGACTCTCGAAGGCCGGAACGTACGGCAAGAAGTGGCTCAAGGAGCGATGGCCCCACTTTCCCGACGACTTCGACTGGGGCTTCTTCAACGCCGCGCCTGCAGATCAGCAACTCCCCGGGTTTCTCGATGGAGACGAGAAGGTCGCGTTCACCCATCTGCATTCGAAACACGCGCGGTACGAGTCCGCGCTTCCCGGACTTCGTGTCGTCTGCTTCTTCGGCGCCCGCCACGGTTCGGACTTCCGTTTGCGCGAAGTCCCGATGAACCTCGACACGCTCTGGGCCGATCTGGACGCGGAGAAGCTCGTCCTCGTCTGGCGGGGCGTCCTGGACGGTCAGGCGGCGAAGGACGATCTCGTCTACGTCGCCGCGGCGCCGCTCGATGCGCCCCGTTCGAACAAGGTCGAGGTTCAACGCAGGATCGAGGCGATGGCCGCGGCGGACGTTCCTCCGCCGGAACCCGAAGCCCCCCCCAGGCTGGCACCCGCGAAAGAGCCTCCTCCCCCCAAACCCGACCTCGACGCCGAGAGCTTCGCGGGAGCGGTGCTTACGGACGCGGACTTCCGGAAGGCCGATCTCGCCGGCAGGGACTTCACGGGGGCGGTCCTGACCGGAGCCGATTTCTCGGACGCCGATCTCCGGGAAGCGAACTTCACGAAGGCCGACCTCGACGGCGCGAAGTTCAACCGGGCGGATCTCCGGGGAGCGATCTTCGAAAAGGCTGTCGCCTCGCGCGCGAGATTCCGGAGCGCGAAACTGTCGGGAGTCCGGGCGGCGAGGGCCATCCTCGATGGTGCTCACTTCTCGGGCACCGACATGCGCGAGGCGGACTTCTCCGGTGCGGACCTCAGCGATTCGCATCTGCACGAAGCGAACCTTGCGGGCGCGAAGCTCATCGGAGCCAAGCTCGAGCGCGCGTGGGGGGAACGGATGATCGCCAAGGGGGCGGACTTCACGGAAGTGGGCGCGGCCGACGCCGTGTTCGCGGCCGCCGATTTCCAGAAGCTCAAGGCGGGCGGATCGGTCTGGGAACGCGCGCATCTTTATCGCTCCGACTTCACCGGCGCCGATCTGGCGAAGGCCGAATTCGAAGGCGCCTATCTCGCGGAAGCGCGGCTCTCGAAGTCCGACCTGACGGAGGCGCGACTGCCGAAGACGAACCTGCGCGGCGCGGAGATCTTCCACGCGAATCTTCTCCACGCCGTGCTTGCGGAGGCGGATCTGACGAACGCCGATCTCCGGCAGTCGAACTGCTTCGAGGCCGATTTCCACAAGACCGTAACGGAGGGGGCCAGGCTCGACGGCGCAAACGTCGACCGCACCTGGCTCACGATGGCATGATCCTGAGGACCCGGGAGGCCGTCCTCGAAAGACTGAAATCGGGAACCCTGGAGGACGTCGTCGTCCGCGACGTCGATCTCTCCGGCCTCGACTTCGCGGGCGCGAAGCTCTCCGGCGCAGGACTCTCCGGCGTCAAGCTCGCGGGCGCCCGGCTGACGAACGCCGTGCTGGCGAACGCCGACCTCGGCCAGGCCGACCTTTCGGGGGCCGATCTGACCGGGGCCGATCTGACGGACGCGTCGCTGGACGGCGCCGACCTCACGAACGCGAAGCTCGCGGGGGCCGACCTGAGCGGAACGGATCTCACGCGCTGCAAGCTCGCGCACGCCGACTTCAGCGGGGCCCGGTTCACGAGCGCGAATCTCTCGAAGATCGATCTCACGAAGCTCGCGGTCGGGCGCGCCTCCTTCGTGCGCTGCAATCTCAAAGGGGCAATCCTGTCCCACCTGGACCTTGCCGGCGCGGATCTCACGCTCGCGGACTTGGCGGGTGCGAAACTCGACCGGGCCGATCTTTCGGGCGCGACGCTCGACCGCGCGCAGTTCCAGGGCGCCGACCTCGTGCGCGCGAAGCTCGACGGCGTCACGGGCCGGTCGACGAAGTTCCAGAAGGCGAAACTGGACGGGGCGATCTTCCGCGAGGCGAAGCTCCGGACGCCCGACTTCACCGGGGCGTCGATGGCGGGATGCGACTTCTCGAAATCTTCCGCGCCGCAGGCTCAGTTCGTGAAGGCGGACGCGTCGGGGGCGATCTTCGTCGGAGCGATGCTCCGCTTCGCGAATTTCTCGAACGCGAACGTCAAGGCCGCCGATTTCAGCGGCGCCGACCTCTTTACCGCGAAGCTGCATGCGATCGCGGATACAGGCGCCGTGTGGAAGGGCGCAAATCTGGAGAAGGCCCAGCGGACCGACGAGGCCCTGCTCAAGGCCGAAGCGTGGACTCAGTAGGAGGTGCTCGATGGAAGAGCTCAGGACGACCGAAGGCAGCCGGGTCGCCGTGCGCGAGGACGGGATCCTCGAGACGCGCGACCGTCAGGGACGGATCCTCTTCGAGTACGACCCCGCGACCGGCCGCGCGGCCGTCTACGCACCCGGGGATCTCCGTATCCGGAGCGGAGGGTGCGTGGAGATCGACGCCGAACACGGCGTGAAGATCACGACCCCCGGCACGTTCGAGACGAACGCCGGACGCGTCTTCGAATTCGCGACCGACGCCTACTGCCGCGTCGAGAAACTCCTGCACGTCACCGCCGGCCGCGTCCGCACGCAGGTCGAAGGCGCGTGGCTGGTGCAGTCGGATACCGCGCGCGTGCAGGCCGAAGGCGACGTAAAGCTCCAGGGCGAGACGATTCTTCTCGGGTGATGCGATGTTCGCGATCATGACGCAGGCCGGCGGGACGTGCATGGCGTTCCCGGACGCGTGCAAGACGCCGATGCCGGCCCCAGTGCCGATCCCCTATCCCGACATCGCCCAGGTCTCCGACGCCTCCGATGGCGCGGACACGGTCAAGGTGGCGGATTCGAAGGTCGTGCGGAAGGGCGACAAGATCTCCTCCTCCAACGGCGATAACGCCGGCGTCCTGAACGGGCTTGTCTCGAACAAGTTCATGGGCAAGTGCGAAGTGAAGGTCGGCTGGCCGACCGTGAAGGCGAAGGACAAGGAGGTCGGCTTCCACACGACGGGGATCGGCCAGAACGGAGAGGGGTCGGTCAACGCGGTCGGTCTCAACGCCGCGCCCAGCCAGGGGAAGGCGTACGCGCAGGTCTCTCCCGGGATGCTTCTCGCCCAGGGGCCCCAGCCGAAGGAGGGGCCGAAGCTCGGGGAATGGAACTGGGAGAGCGTGTCCAAGGAGGACCAGGAGAAGACGAAGAACGAGTTCGGCGACGACTGCCAAGGCGAGAATGGAAAGTCCGAGAGCTACGACACGGCGAGCGACGACGTGAAGAAGCACTGTCGAGACACCGACAAACGCGGGCCGTCCGCGTGGGACGGCAAGCTCGGCAAGAACGGCGGCGGCGGATTCGTCGAGGGCTCGGCGAAGGTCGAGGTCATCCCGAAAGGGACCATCGTTTACCGCTGGTTCGGCGGGGCGTCCAGCCCGATGGGAGGATGGTGGTTCAAGCACCCCATCCAGGATCCGATCCGCGACGCCGCGCTCCCGGAGGGCACGACCGCGGACCACATGGTCCCCGCGGAGCTGAAGCAGGACATGGAGGCCGTCACGGGACCCGGCGCGCCGCGCTGCACCAACAAGCCGGGCGGTCCCTCGCAAATCTGCTTCCCGCGACCCCCGGGAGGCAAGTGGGAGGAGGTCCTCAAGGTGCGCACGATATGAGCCCGAAGGAGTTCCTCGAAGGCGCGGATCGCGCGCTCGCCGGTCTCCGCGCGCGGAAACGCGATCCGGCGGTCGACGCGCTCGCGACCTACGTGGAGGCGATCGCGGCGAACGTGCGATCGAAGAAGCTCCCGCCGAAGCCGAACCGTCATGCGAAGTCGATGGGGTGGATCCTCGTCGACGACTGGGACCCCGACGATCCGCTCGGCAAGCTGATCCTCGATCTCAACGATTCCTATCTGAAGATGTGAGCCGATGCGCGCGATGCCGCACAAGCCCGACGCGAAGAGCCTGCAGGTCCTGGCCGCCGCGCTCCGGGAGCAGATCACGACGGAGGAGGCCCGCCGGAAGGAGAAGCTCGACGAGGGGGATGCGCAGTTCTTCGCGGACATCGCGGAGCTTCATTTCATCCGCGCGGAGCTCGACTACTTCTTCGAGGCGCCGCTCCCTCAGGTCGCGAAGGCCGTGAAGCTGGCGCTGGCCGACGCGCGCGAGGCGCTCCGGCTGGGCCGACCCGCGAACGCATGGCACCTCTGGGACTACCTGACCTACTCGCTCGCGGTCTCGGACCGTGAGGCCGCGGAGTTCTTCGCCTCGCTTCCGGCGCGCGCCTGGGACGAGAAGATCGTGAAGCCCGTGCCCTGGCTGACGGCGCAGGTGAAAGCGGCGGCGGCTCTCGTCCGGGTCGATCCCGCGGTCGGCCGCCTTCTGGAACAGTTGCGGATCCTCGTCTTCGACGAGATCCTCCCCGAGGCCCTGGACGACCTGCTCCCCCAGATCCGCAACACCTGCCTTCTTCTCGAAGGGGTTTCCAGGAGGGAAGCGAAGGCTTTCCACGAAGCGATGGCCTCGCGCGCGGAATTGCGGGCCGAATACTACGGGAGGCTCGCCCCCGCGGCCCCGATCGCGCTTCTCGATCTCGCCGGCCTCGGCCTCTGCCGCCTCGCGAAGGATCGCGGCATGGAGGTCGACGTACGGCACGTCACGCTCCCTCTGGAGCTGCTCGGATAACGCGGCCCTCCCGTCACTTCCGCTAATGATTGCGCCGCCGTCGCCGCGCGGTGTAAGTTGGACTATCGTGTCCGATTTCCAGAAGTGTCCCCGATGCGGGGGCGTCTTCATGGGCTCCGCGTGCCCCAACTGCGGCGAGGGGACCGCGATCGGCATTCCGGCCCTCGAGGGATTCAAGGTCGGCGAGACATTCCACGGCCTCGAGATCCTGGAGCAGATAGGCCGGGGCGGCATGGGGGTCGTCTACAAGGCGCGCCAGCCTGGACTCGACCGCGTCGTGGCGCTCAAGCTTCTCCTTCCCGACAAGTCCGCGCGGGGGGATTTCGAGGCGCGCTTCGGTCGCGAGGCGAAGGCCCTCGCGGCCCTCTCTCACGCGAACATCGTCACCGTGTTCGAATTCGGGACCGACCCCGCGGGCTTTTACTTCACCATGGAGTTCGTGGACGGGGCGAATCTGCGCGAGAACCTGAAGTCGCGCAAACTCGCGACGGACGAGGCGGTGCGGATCGCGCTGCAGGTCTGCGAGGGACTCGAGTACGCGCACGCGGAAGGGATCGTCCACCGCGACATCAAACCCGAGAACATCCTCATCGACCGGAAGGGCCGCGTCAAGATCGCGGACTTCGGGCTTGCGAAGCTCGTCGGTTCGACCGCCGAGACCCTGCTCCTCACGCAGAGCGGCGCCATGGTCGGTACCGCCGCCTACATGTCGCCGGAACAGATGGAGAACGCGCGCGAGGTCGACCAGCGGACCGACATCTACTCGACCGGGATCGTGCTCTACGAGATGCTGACGGGCGAGCGGCCCCTGGGCCGATTCGATCCGCCTTCCAAGCATGCGCCGGTGCCGGCCGGCCTGGACGAGGCCGTGATGAAAGCCCTTTCGAAAAACCCGCGCGATCGATACGCGAACGTCGGCGAGTTCCGGCAGGCCCTTCTGCCGCACGCCTCGACCGTGGTCTCACAACGGGCCGGAAAGAAGCGCCGGAATCTGATCCCGTGGATCGTCCTCGCGGACGTGCTCGTGGCGATCGTCGTGCTGGCGGCCTGGCGGCCGTGGAAGAAACCCTTGCCGCCCTCACCGCTCGAATCCCCTTCGACGCCGGTGAAGAGCGACCCTCCTCCGTTCACCATCGCCTACGAGGAAGTCCGCTCGGTGAAACCCCCGCACTCCATCCTCGGCTCCGTCGCCTTCACTCCCGACGGGAAGATCCTCGCGACGTCCGGGGTCGGCTCCACCCTCTCGCTCTGGGAGGTCGAGACCGGAAACCTCCTTGCAACGCTCGACGCGCGCGCGGTCGCGGTGCCGTCCATCGCGATCAGCCCGGATGGGAAGACTCTGGCTGCGGTGGCACTGACCTTTCCTCCCAGTATTTCGCTTCAGTTCTGGGACCTCGCCACCCGGGCCCAGACCCGCGTGTTCGCCGCCGAACTGGTAGGGGCGGCCCTTGCGTTCAGCCCGGACGGAAAGACCATCGCCAGCGCGGGCGAAGACGGCGTCGTCCGGATCTGGGACGTCGCCATGGACCAGGAACCGAAACGGTGCGCAAGTCATGTCGGAACCGTGTGGTCCGTGGCTTTTTCCGCGGACGGGCGTCTCCTCGCGTCGGTCGGAGACGACGAAGTCGTGCACATCTGGGATCTGCACGACCAGCGCGAGATGCGTATCCTGAAAGGACATGTCGGCACGATCTACGCGGTCACGTTCCTGCCCGACGGTCAGCGCGTCGTTTCCGCCGGAGCCGACCATCTGATTCGAGTCTGGCACTCCGACTCCGGAGCGGAACTGTTCAAGCTGGACGGCCACCTCCTCCGCATCGGGTCGCTCTCGGTTCGCGCCGACGGCCGGGTACTCGCGTCGGCCGGAGACGAGAAGAAGATCCTCCTCTGGGATCTCGCGCAGAGGAAAGTCGCATGCGAGCTTGCGGGCCATCCCGAGCGGATTGCCTGCGTCAGGTTCGCCATCGACGGAAGGTTGCTGGCCAGCGGCGGCAACGGCCACGTCGTCAAGGTCTGGGGGCCCAGGAAGTGACGGGCGTTCCGCCCCTCCTCCCGCGATCGAGACGGCATCGACCCATGAGACGGCCGCGGCCGCGCGCGGTCAGTACGGCGACGCCGGCTTCGGCTCGATCGGGTCGCCCCCGAGGATCACGGAGATCGGCCGCAGCGCCTCGACGTGGCCGCAGGCGATCTTCACGCCCACGGTAAGGGGCACGGCGAGGACGACGCCGATGATCCCCCAGAGCCACCCCCAGAAGATCATCGAGAGGAAGACGACGAGCGCCGAGACGTTCATCGACCGGCCCAGCAGCTTCGGCTCGATCAGGTTCCCGATGAGGTTCTGGAGGACCACGAGGATCGCGAGCGTGGCGACCGGCCGGCCGAGGCCGTCGAACTGGACGAACGCGAGGAAGACGGGCGGGGCGATCGCGATGAGCGAGCCGACGTTGGGGATGAAGTTGAGGAGGAACGCGAGCGCGGCCCAGAAGAACGGGAAGTCGATCCCCAGCGCGGAACAGACGACGAAATTGCACGCGCCGATGAGGAGGCTCAGGAGCGTCTTCGTCGCGGCGTAGCGCTGGATCTGTTTCGAGATGTCGGCGATCGTCGACTGGATCTTGCTGCGGACGATCGTGTGGAATCCGGCGTCGATCTTCTTGCGGAACTGCGCGGCCTCCAGCGCGAGGAAGATGGTGAGGAAGAGGACGAGCACGGCCTGGCCGACCATCGAGAGCACGGATTCGAGGCCGGCGCCCACGAACTGGAGCGCGTAGTCGGTCACCTTCTTCACGCCGATCTGGTCCCAGTTGAGGGGCAGCCCCTGCTTCTGCGCCGCGGTCACGAGGAACTCGAAGCGCGCCTGGAAACGGTCCACGTACTTCGGCGCGCGCTCTGCCACGCGGAAACTGGTGTAGGCGAAGAGGGCGGTCCCGCCCACCACGACCAGCGCGAGGATCAGCAGCACGATGACGATGCTGACCCCGAGCGGCAGCCGGCGGTGGAGGAATCGCAGGAGGGGCCCGATGATCGCCGTCAGGAACATCGCGAGGACCAGCGGGAGGACGACGGACCGCGCCAGGTAGAGGAC
>JACPRC010000212.1 GCA_016190175.1 Planctomycetota bacterium | reverse complement strand
GAGCCCGCCGAGCGACTCGCGGTAGTCCCGGCGCGTCTTCATCGAGTCGCTGTCCATGCGCGCGACCGTCCGGCCCGGGAAGAGGGTCTTCACCTCGTCCTCGATCCGTTCCGTGCCGATCCCGAGGCGCAGGAGCCCGCCCGCGCGGCAGTCGGCGCAGACCTCGGGGACGGGCTTCGCGTCGAAGCAGTAGTGGCAAAGGCAGCGGTCCTGCTCGCGGTGGTGCGTCATCGCGACGTCGCAGCGCCGGCAGCGGAAGACCCACTTGCAGCGCGTGCAGACGATCTGCGTGACGTAGCCGCGCCGGTTCAGGAAGAGGATCGTCTGCTCCCCCCGCGAGGTCGTTTCGGTCATGAGGCGCACGAGGCGGCGCGAGAGGATCGGGAAGCGCTTCAGCTCCGCGCGCTCGGCCGCCATGTCCACGACTTCGATCTCCGGCATCGGCCGCCCCTCGATCCGCCGGGAGAGCGTCGCGAGGCGGAAGTCGCCCCGGCGGGCGAGGAAGAGGGACTCGATCGACGGCGTCGCGGACCCGAGGACGACCCCCGCGCCCTCGCGGCGCGCCCGTTCGATCGCGACCTCGCGCGCATGGTACCGCGGCGCGTTGTCCTGCTTGTAGGCCGCCTCATGCTCCTCGTCGATGACGACGAGCCCGAGCGCCCGGGTCGGCGCGAAGACGGCCGAGCGCGCGCCGATGATGACGTCCGCCCCGCCCGCGCGCGTCGTGCGCCACTGCGCCGCGCGGTCCGCCTCCGTGAGGACGCTGTGGAGCACGGCGATCCGCGGGAAGCGGGCCCGGAAGCGCGAGACCGTCTGCGGCGTGAGGGCGATCTCCGGGACGAGGACGATCGCCTGCTTCCCCGCGGCGACGACGCGCTCGATCGCGCGGAGGTACACCTCGGTCTTGCCGCTGCCCGTCACGCCGTGGATGAGGGTGACTCCCGTCGGATGCGCCGCGATCGTCGCGAGCGCCGCCTCCTGCTCGGGCGTCAGCGTGATCTCCTTCGGCGCCTCGTGGAGCACGTCGGCGAGGGCGTCGATCTCGCCGGGCACCTGCTGCGTGACCACCCACCCCTTCTTCACGAGGGGGGCGAGGCTGGGGCGGGACCCGAGCCGGCGGGCCATGTCCGCGACGGTGAGCGGTCCGGCCTGGCCGAGCAGCTCCAGGATGCGGCGCTGGTTCGGGGAGCGCGCCGTGGCGGGCTCCCGCGGCCCGGCGAGCCGCGCGACCGTGACCGTGCGGGCGGCCCGCCGCTTCTTCACCCCGGTCGGGACCGCCGCCTCGAGCGCTTCGCCCCAGCCGCACGCGTAGCGGTCGGCGATCCAGCGCGCGAGGTCGAAGAACCCGTCGTCGATGAGGACCTCGCCCCCGTTCGAGACCTCCTTGACGGCGAATGGCGGGGCCTCCTCCGTGAGGCGCAGGACGAACCCGCCGAGCGGCCGGCCGCGGAAGGGGACGACGACGCGCGACCCGCGCGCCACGCGCATCCCCGGCGGCACGGCGTACGTGAACGTCCGGTCGACGGGGAGGTTGACGAGGACTTCGGCGAACATCGCGGGATTCACTTCACCGGGATGGCCTTGTTGATGAAGACGCGCCGCCCGCCCGCCTCCTCGAGCCTGACTTCCACGGTGGCCGGATTTCCGCCCTCCAGTCGGAACTCAAAGGCCCCGAGGCTCTCGTCCTTATTCACCTTGAGGCCGGTGATCGCGATCTGCTGATCCGGGAGGCCGGGGATGTACAGCCACCCGCGCAGGTTGAGCGTGTGGTCGGCGCGGTTCATCACCGAGATCCAGATCCTTCGCCTCTCCCTGTCCCCATCGATCGGCTCCACGCGCCAGATCACCTCCGCCTCCGGGATGAGCGTGATCACGCGCCGCAACTTCAGTTCGTAGAGCTTCTCCTTCCCCCCGACGATCCGGATGAAGGAGAATTCGATGGTCAGCTCCCGCGTGCCGTCCTGCTCGGAAGGAGGGAGCGTGATCGTCAGTTCGCGCTCCAGCGTCCGGCCCTTGGCCAGGAGCGAGACGCCGTCCTCGCGCGGGCGGATCGTCCAGCCCGCCGGGATCGGGTCCCGGATAGCGAACTTGACGTTCTTGATGTCCTCGTCGAAGTGGTTCGTGATCCGCAGGAGCCGGACCGGCGGATCGGCGCGGAGGGGCAGCGTCGGCCACACGGGAGGTTCCGTCTCGGGCGGTTCGGGCTTCCGGTGGATCTGGCAGCTCACCTGCGTCTTCAGAAGAAGTGGGTCCACCCCCACCATGATCCGCGGTTCCGGCCCGACCTCGAACTTCGTTCCGGGATCGAGGGAGCGGGAGGCTCCGAGCGGATCGATGAGGCGCGCCTCGTACCCGAGGAACGTCTCCACCGGCACCGACCCGGACTCGCTCCACAGGACGACGGTCATCTGCCCTTCCTTCTCGAAGACGAAGTCGCGGATCGGCGGCGGGAAGAGGTGGGACTTCGGGTCGTGCCGGGCGCCGGAGAGGATGTCGTTCGCCACGCGCAGCACGAGCGCCGTGGCCAGCGGGTACCCGTCGGCGTCGATCATCCCCGTCTGGGGATCGCCGGACAGCGGCACGTACGCGCCGCCGGTGCCGCCGGAGGTAGCGACGAAGACGAGCCGCTTGAGGAACTCCGCGGCCTGCTTCTGCCGCGCCCCCTCGATATCGGGGGGGCCGAGCGGCGGAAGGGCGATCGCCAGATGGCTCTCTCGTCCCGGGACCTCGACCCGCTGCGCGAAGCGCTCCGGCGTGGTCCAGTCCCGGGGGTAGACCGCGAAGAAGCGCGCGTTGGAAAGGGCGACCGTCGGGGCCTCGGTGGAAGAGACGGGCACGCCCACGCGCGCGATCCGCGAGGAGGTGCGGATCGCCCGGAGCACCTCCCCGAGGATCGCGTCGGCGGGACCGGTGAACCCGGCGGTCGTCTCCCCGTCGGGCCCGATCTGCCAGTCGGTGAGCAACTCCGAGAACCTCTCCACGGTCTTCTGGAGCCCGGCCTCCCAGTTCTTCCGGCCCAGCGAGAAGAGGGCCAGCGGCGGCTCGCGGAGGATGTTCGGGTCCGCGGTGGGGAACAGGGACGCGGGAGGGTGGGCCAGGACGGCGATGAACGCCGAGGCCTCCGCCTCCATCGCGGCGCGCACGATCGAGACGATCTCCGTCAGGTCCGGCTCGGCGGCCCGGCGTCCGGCGAACAGGTCCCACGCGACGATCTTCGCGCGCTGGAAGCCGAGCAGCTCGGTCAGCGCCGCCACGTCGTGGTAACGGTCGCGGTAGGGGTTGAAGACGACGCCCAGAGCCCGGCCCGATCGCCGGGGGAAGCGCGCCGGTTCGGGCGCCAGGACCGGGCTCGTCTTCCGTCCGACGAGCGCGCCCTCCGATTCCAGACGCACGTGCAGCTCGAAATACCCGGCCCCGGGCAGGTCGAACGTCTCCGTGACCGATCTGCGCTCGCCGAGCGCCCTCGTGCGCGGCGCGGCCACGTCGCGGCCCAGCGCATCGCGCAGGGCCAGGGAGAGGGTCGGCTCTCCCGTGACCGACGTCGGGACGGAGATCCGGAACACCGCGGGTTCCCCGGGCCGGAAGACGGGGATCTCCCGGCCCGCCGGTTCGATCCGGATCCGGGGCTGGCCCTCGAAGAGGAGATCGTCGAAGTCGCACTCCCCCCGCACGTCCGGTCCGTCGTAGCACAGGCGCAACTGCGCCCACACGGCCTCTGCGGGGGCGACGGCGACCTCGAGGAAGATCGAGGTCCACGAGGGGGCGGTTGCGACGCCCA
This sequence comes from Planctomycetota bacterium, assembly GCA_016190175.1. Classification (GTDB taxonomy): domain Bacteria; phylum Planctomycetota; class MHYJ01; order MHYJ01; family JACPRB01; genus JACPRC01. The sequence continues at coordinate 34,014 of JACPRC010000212.1, read as the reverse complement.
CGGACTTGTCGACGCGGAGGAGCCGGCCGCGGCGGTCCAGCCACCGGATCTCGATCGAGGCCTGGTTCGCGCGGGGCCGTTCGTCCGGCGCGGCGGGAGGGATCCGAACGTACACGGAGAGCGAGTAGCTCCTTTCGGGGGCCAGCATGTGGGCGTGTTTCAACCGTTGCTGGAAGGCCGTGGCGCCCCCTCGCGTGCGGAAGCGCAGGAAGGCGTCGCCGCTGCGGGCGGACGCGGTATCGTCGACGACGGAGACGTCGTTCCAGGACGGATGCTCGGAATCGCGGACCGATTCCCAACCGGGGTGGATTTCGGTGGCGGATCGGCGGCCCTCGAACCCTTCCTTCGAGTCCTGCCCGGCGGACTCCGCGGCGACGCTCGTGGAGGACTTTCCGGGGCGGCAGCCGCAGAGCCCTCCGACGGCCGCGACGAGGAGGATCGCGGCGGCCGGCTTCATGGCGGGCGGTCCAGGAGCTGGAGGACGTTCCTGCGGTCGAAGCTCAGCCCCTCCATCGGGGGCGCACCGGGAGGGAGGCCGGGCTCCTCCGTCGTTGCGGAGAGCACGTTCTGCAGCGCGACCTGCGCGGAGGAGATCGAACGCTCGAGATCATGCCGGGCCCGCTCCGTGTCGTCCAGCGCCGTGCGCACGGCGCGCTCCATCGAACCGGGATCGGCGGGATCGACGAACGCGCGGCGGGCCAGCTCGGGGATCTCCGGCGCGTCCGCCGAACCCGCGCGGAGCCGTTCGAGGAGCTGCGAGCCCGCGTGCGCGCGGTCCTGCAGGGAGGACAGCCGGGTGAGGAGCCGCTCCAGTTCATCGGAAATACCGCCGAGGCGATTGCGCACCTCGATCAAGCGAGGCTGCGGCGCATCCTTCGGGGTTCCCCCGGAACGCTCGGTGCGTCTGGGCGGCACGGCGCGGCCGCCTCCGATGCCGGAGGCATGGACTTCGTCGATCATCCTCTCCTTCGAGCGCCGGGAGGCGCTCCCTCCCCCTGTCGTATCGGCCGTTTCAGGCGACGATGTCGATGTTCTTTCCCACGCCTTCGGTGCCGGAGGATCGCGATGCCGGCTCGCCCTGCGGTCCGAGCTCGGGCGGACGGGGCGAAGCCATGACCGAGTTCTGCAGCCGATCCCGCGCTTCCACGACGCGCTCGTTGGAGGTGGTCCTGTCGCGGAGGGTGAACTCGACGAGCGGCTTCGGACCGGTCGGACTCAATGCTCCCACGCGGGGATTATACACCGAAATCGGCGCCGTGCGAGGATCGACTCGCATCGAGCGCCGCCCGGAGGACGCGCGAGAGGGGGACGCCGTGGCGCATCGCGGCCGCCCGGACGTCCTCGTATTCCGGCGCCGAGCGCACGGGCCGCCCGTCCAGACAGCCGGTCTTGATCCGGATCGGGCCATACGGCGTCCGGACGGTCGCGGTACGGCGGTCGAGCTTCGACCGCTCCATGAGGACGCGGCGGACCCCGAACGTCGGCGTCTCGGTCAGCAGGATCCTCTCCGCCGCCTCCCGGCGGTCCGGCGCGACGAGCGCTGCGAGCGCGACGCCGGGCCGCGACTTCTTCATCTGGATGGGTTCCGTCCAGACGTCGAGGGCGCCGGCCTCGAAGAGCTTCTCGCACGCGTATCCGATGAGATCGCCCGGAGCGTTGTCCAGGTTGGCGCGGATCTCGTAGACGAGGTCGCTCTCCGCCGGAGCTGCCGTCTCGCCGAGGAGGATCCGCATCACGTTCGGGCGCGGCAGGTCCCATCCGCCCGCTCCCGTGCCGACGGCCGTCAGCCGCATCGGCGGGAACGGGCCGGGCCGCGCGAGCGTCGAGAGGAGCGCCGCCCCCGTGGGCGTCACCAGCTCGCGGTCCAGGTCGAGCGCGACGACGGGGAACCCCCGGAGCATCTCCATCGTCGCGGGTCCGGGCAGCGGGATCGGGCCGTGATCGCCCCGGATCGTGCCGTGCGTCACCGGCACGGGGGTGCACGTCGCGCTTCCGACGCCGAGCAGGTGGAATCCCGCGCACGAACCCACGATGTCCACGATCGAGTCCACCGCGCCGACCTCGTGGAACTCGACCGCCATCGGGTCCGTGCGGTGGACCTTCCCCTCCGCGCGGCCCAGGGCGAGGAAGACGCGCTCCGCGGTCTCCCGCGCGGGCGCCGGGATGCGGCTGCGTCGCAGGAGGGCCAGGATCTTCCGGAGCGGCGTGTGGCCGTGCGGCCGCTTCGCGACGACGACGTCCACCTTGGTCGCGCAGACCGGTCCCTTCATGACGCGCCGGGCGCGGAGCGCGTACCCGCGAAGGGGGAACGCGGCCAGGACCCGCTTCAGGTCGCGAAGGGGGAGGCCCGCGTCCACGAGAGCCCCCAGCGTCATGTCGCCGGAGATGCCGGAGAAGAGATCGAAGTGGGCGTGGATCATCTGGGCACCAGTTGCTCCCCGCACCTGGGGCAGGTCGCGTCGACCGTCCTCTCGACGTCCGCGTGCTTCGGGCAGACCCACCGGCCGAGGCGGTACCGCGCCACCTTCGCCCGCTCCCGCGCGCGCACGCCGCGCCACACGGCTTCCGCAAGCGCGAGCAGGGCGGCCTCCCCGTCCAGCGCCAGGACGTCCGTGCCGCGCCTCTCGAGGCTTGCCGCGCCGGCCTCCCCCTCGGAAAGGACGACCCGGTCCTCCGTCGCGGCGGTCACCTTTCCGGACCCGTGCCGTTCGCGGAGCCTTCGTCCGTAGGCGTCGAAGAATTCCCGCGCGTCCTGCACGGAATCCCAGCGGCTGAACCACACGCTCGAAACGACGCCGTGGCGCTCGAAGAGGTGGTACCGGTCCCCGCGCCAGCCCGCCGCGGCCTTCTCGCCCACCATCACGCGCACGGCGAACTCCCCGTGGACGTTGGCCGCGATCGGCCGCCACGATTCCCCGAGGTCGGGCAGAATGAGCGCCACCGGCGGATCGCGTCGCTCGAGATACTTCTCCGGATGAAGGATCTGCTCCGTGGAGGCGGGCAGGTCGTCGTAGATCCGCGAAAGCGCCTTCCAGTCGCCCCCGTTCGCCTTGAGCGCCGCGAGGACGAACTCGCAGCCGTAGCTTTCGGGGAAGACCGCGGCAAGACGGAGGAACTCCGGCAGTTCCCCGGCCTTGCCGGGGAGGCGGGCCGACTTCTGGCGGTCGACGATGATCCGGATCACGCGGTCGAAGGTCCGCCGGTAGACGAAGTTCCACCCGCACGCGAAGGCGTCGCCCTCCGTGAGCGCTTTCACGGCGGCCACGAGGTCGTCGTCGTCCTCCTCCTCGAGGGGGAGCGTGCGGAAATCGTAGGTCTGGTCCTGCGCGGCATGGGTCAGCTCGTGCACCAGCGTGACGTCGGACAGGTCCACCGAGAAGTCCGCCCCATCGGGGACGGACGACTCCTCGGGGCGGATGAGCCGGATCTCCCGGGTGGTCTGGTGGTAGAAGCCCGCGACGGATTCCGCGTACAGCTCGATGAGCGCGTCGTAGAGCCGGAGGTCCGCCGGGATCAGCCCGAAGTGCGCGTAGGCCTTCTCCACCTTCCGCGCGCGGGCCCGGGGGAACTGCTTCTCGAATTCCGCCATGACGAACCTGCGGAGCTCCTCGCGGCCGTAGACTCCGATCGGGACCTCGCGGCGGAACTCCAGGCCGCGGACTTTCGTGATGTGGGCCTGGAACTCCCGCGCGCGCTCGGCGGGATCCTGGACGAGGAGGACGAGGAGCGGCAGGATCACCCCGTTGGACTCCGGCTCATCCGGCCACGCACGGGATCGTTCTTCACGTCTTGGGGCACCAAGAACACGGCATGATTCCCGACGAGTCCAACGGGGATCATCGCGGCCGGAGCGTGACCCGCACCGGCTGGCCGACCCGGACGCCGAGCCGGCGCGCGGCGCTCCCGCGATTGACGGCGATCTCGACCGCGCCCCCGGAGCCGACGCACGCGAGAAGTTCGTCCGGCTTCCGGCCCGAGTAGGTCCGCGAGATCCCCCGGATCACGCCCTGGCCCACCTCGACGCGCACGCCGCGACCGGGGGGGAGCTTCTCCGACGGGATGTTCGTAATCAGGTTTCCGAACTTGTCGATGGATACCACCGAGCCCAGGATGGCGCCCGGTTCCTCCCGGGCCGCGGGCACGGTGAGACGGGTCAGAGAGTCCGTCCTCTCCCCCATCTTGCCGAGGTCGACGCCGCGGAGGAGGTGGCCCGCGACGGGCGCGAAGACGTCGCGGCCGTGGAACGTGTTCGACACCGGCTGCAGGAAGTACTTCCCGTTCGTGACGCGCACGATCCGGCGGATCCGTTCCTCCCGGTCGAGGAAGCCCAGCACGCCGTTGTCCGGGGCGAGGAAGGTGAAGTCGGCCGTCTCCACGCCCACCACGGCGCGCTCCGTCCCGACGCCCGGGTCCACCACGACGACGAAGAGGGTTCCCCCGGGGAAAAAGCGGTAGGAGTTCTCCAGGAGGAAGTACGCCGCCGCGACGTCCTGCGATTCGACGTCGTGGCTGAGATCCACGATCCGGGCGTCCGGGCACACGGAGAGGATCACGCCCTTCACGACTCCGGCGTAGTGGTCCTTGAGACCGAAATCGGTCAGGAGGGCCGCGATCCCGGGTTTGCGCCTCATGGCGGAAGGGCTACCGGTAGTCCTTCTTCTCCTTCTTTTCTTTCTTCTCCTTCCGCTTCGTGAGGCGCTCGCCGCACTCCGAGCAGTAGGAGTTGACGTCCTTCTCGACCGAGGGGTGCTTCTCGCACGTCCAGCAGCCCTCGACAAAGCGATCGACCTTCTTCAATTCCTGCTTCTTCGCGCCCTTCCAGGTCTTCTCGCCGAACTTCCCGAGCTCGGCGTCGCCGTCCAGGACGAGCACGTCCAGGCCGCGGCGCTCGATCGTCGCGGCGCGCTTCTCGTCGATGGCGAGGACCACCGGGCCGTCGGCGGAGGTCTCCTTCGCGTTCTTGTACTTGTAGCCGAGGGCCTTGCGGTACGCGTCGAAGAACTCCCTGGCGTCCTCCTCCGTGTCCCACGTCGAGTACCAGAGGCTCGAGACGACGCCGTTGCGCTCGTAGACGGCGTAGCGGTCCCCGTCCCAGCCGGCCGCGGCCTTCTCGATCTCCTTCGAGGAGCCCGCCTTGAGTTCCTTCAGGAGGATGCGGATCGGATACTCGCCGTGGACGTTGTGGCAGAGGAGCTTCCATTCCTCGGGAAGCGCGGGGATCGAGACGACCGTCGGATAGTCGCGCTCCTTCCAGTACTTCTCGGGGTGGAGGACCTGCTCCGTGGAGGACGGCAGATCCTCGTACATCTTGCTGATCTTCTCCCAGTCCTTGCCGTACCCCTTGTGGCAGGCGAGGACGAACTCGCAGCCGTAGCCGTACGAAAACGTGAGCGTGAGCCGCAGGTAGGCGGGGAGCTTCCCCGCCTTGCCGGGGAGCGCGCCGCTCTTGTAGCCGTCGTTGTTCGCCTTCATGAGCTGGTCGAAGGTCATGAGGGTCTTGAGCTTCGTGCTGTTGTCGTAGCCGTACTGCCACCCGACGATCGACGCCTCGCCCTCGACGAGGCACTTGATCGCCGCGACCATGTCGTCGTTGTACTCCTCTTCCATCGGGACCGTGACGAGGTCGAAGTTCTGGTCCTGCGCGGCGTGCGTCAGCTCGTGGACGAGCGTGACGGCCTGCATGTCGAGCCCGAGCTGCTTGAACGTTTCGTCCTCCGAGTCCGCCTCGGGCTTGATCAGCCGCAGCTCCTTGGTCTTCGGGTGGTAGAAGCCCGCGATGGACTCGCTGAAGAGGGTGATCAGGGAATCGTAGAGGTCCCACGAGTCGTCCGCGGGGAGGAGGGCCATGTGTTTGTAGGCCTTTTCGTACTTCTTCGCCTTCGGACGCGGGAGTTCGCGCTCGAACTCGCCGACGATGAACTTCTGGAGGTCGTCCTTGGAGTAGACGCCGACGGTGACCTCCTTCTTGAAGGAGAGCCCGCGGATCTCCTTCACCTTGCCCTTCATTTCCTGGGCCTGCTTCTTGAGGTCGTCCGGGTCTTCCTGCGGACCGGCGGGGGCGGCGAAAGCGAGCGAGGATGCGAACGCGATGGCGAGCGCGAGTCTCATGGCGGCTCCGTAAAGTGGGTCAGGAGATGATACGACGGTCGGGCGGGAGTCGACGGTCGGATCCGCGCGGCCGCTCCTGGGATGGTTCAACGATTCACACTCCAGGTCGATCAATCCGTTGATTTTCCCCTCGTGGAGTGGCAGATTATCGAGCCTTTCCACGGGGATGTCAAGCGTGAGAGACCGGCGCAGAGCGAGACAAGGAGACCGGAGGAAGGAATGAAGCTCACCCCCCGCTCCAGCAAGACCCTGCGCGAGCGCACCGTCTCGACGACTCTCTCGTGCGGCCTTCCCGCGATCCTCCTCCCCAAGCCGGGACTGAACAAGAAGATCGCGATCGTGGCGACCCGCTACGGTTCGGTCGATCTCGAGTTCCGGATCGACGGCCGCGACGTGAAGACGCCGCCGGGGATCGCCCACTTCCTCGAGCACCAGCTCTTCAAGAAGGAGAGCGGGACCGACCTCATCATCGAGTTCGGCCGGTTCGGCGCCAGCTCGAACGCCTTCACGGAGTACTGCACGACCGCCTACTACTTCACGTGCAGCGAGCGGTTCTTCGAGAACCTGCGGCTCCTGCTCCGGCTCGCCTTCGTGCCCTACTGGCATCCGGACTACGTCGCGAAGGAGAAGCTCATCATCGAGCAGGAACTGCGGATGTACGAGGACTCCCCCGACTACCAGGTGTACCGCAACCTGATGGCCGGGCTCTACCAGGTGCATCCGGTCCGGATCGACGTCGGCGGGACCGTGGAGGACATCCGGCGGATCGACGCGGCGCTCCTCGAGGACTGCTACAAGGTCTTCTACAACCCGGCCAACATGGTCCTCATCCTGGCGGGGGACCTCGATCCGCGCGAGACCTTCGCGATCGCGGAAGGGGCGATCCCGCCGACACCGCGCGGCGGCGAGATCCGGCGCTTCTGGCCGAAGGAGCCGCCGGGCGCGAAGAAGGCGATGACGTGGACCGAGAGCGTCGTCTCGCGGCCGAAACTCCTGTTGGGGTTCAAGGACCTGGACCTCGACGGTCGCGACATCCTGGCGCGCGATCTCCAGATGTCCGTCCTGCTCGACCTCGTCTTCGGACGCGCGAGCCGTTTCTACAACCGCCACTACGAGACGGGCCTCATCGACGACGGCTTCTCGGCCTCCTACAACAGCGACCTGCCGTACGGCTTCTCTCTCATCGGGGGAGAGACGGACGAGCCGGAGCGCCTCGCGGAGGAGGTCCTCAAGGAGATCGCCCGCGCCCGGAAGGAGCGCCTGAAGAAGCGCGACGTCGAGCGGGCGAAACGGAAGCGGCTCGGGAGATACCTGCGCGCCTTCGACACGCCCGACGGGGCGGCCTTCCTCCTCCTCGGATCGATGCAGAAGAACGTGGATCTCTTCGAGGTGCCGAAGGCGATCTCGCGCCTGCGGCCGGGGGAGATCGAAGAGCGCCTCCGGCACCACTTCGACGACCGGAACTACGCGATCTCGGTGGTGGCGCCCAAGAAGCCGGGCGCAGGATGATCGTCCTGGCCGCCGGCCGTATCGACTGGCCGTCGCTGCTGTGCACGGCGGGCTTCTCGGCCCTCATGATCGGCCTGGGCGCTTGGATCCTGCGGCGCGCCGCGAGAGAGGCGCGCCTGCGGCTGGACATAGCAAAGTGGCCCACGACTCGCGGCCAGGTGCTCGGCCGCGAGGTGCGCGGCGGCGGCAGGAGAGAGGTGACGCATGCCGACCCGACGACGGGCGTAACCCATCAGGACGAAGTGAGAGACGCATGGGGGGCATGGATCGACTACTCCTACGAAGTGGGAAACCGCACGTTCGGCGGAGAGCGGCAGGACTTCGCTCCGACCGAGGCGGCCGCACGGAGGCTCTTGAGCGCATGGCCGAAGCGGGTCCTGGTCTACTACAACCCCGATCGCCCTTCGGAATCCTATCTGCGTCGCCCACTGGTTTCGAGCATCGTGGGGTATCTCTTCCTCGGCATGTTCTTTCTCGCGATCGGCGCGCTCGCGATCGCGATCACGGTGATCGGGGGCGTCCCGCGGCGCGGTTGATGTCCCGCCTCCGAATCATGCGGGTGGAGAAGGCGGCGCGGTCGCGCCCCCGGTTTCGGGCGGCTTGACCTCCGCGGCCGGAGGAGGATCGCTCTTCGCCAGCGCGGACGGCGGCTCGGACGTGGGATGGTAAAGGGCCTCGTCGATCGGGTCCTTCACGTCGACGGCGTCCTTTGCCGCGTCCCGCGCCACGTCGAAGTCGTCCATCGGGAGCTGGCGCCGGACGTCTTCCTTGATGTCCATGAGGTACCGGCGCACCTTGCCGACGACGCGCCCGACCTTGCGGGCGACCATCGGGAGGTCTTTGCCGAAGCAGAGGACCGCGACGATCGCGATGGCCAGGATCTCGTCGAACCCCAGGTCGCCCATGAGCCGGCTCTCAGCTATCAGCCTTCAGCTATCAGCCGTCGGCGATTCAGCCGGTCGTCGGGGTGCGGCCGCCGTCCAGTATGAAGGGCGTTCCGGCCGATGACTGACCGCTGATGGCTGATTGCTACTATTAGAGCAAAACGGCCGGTCGGGATTTACCTTTTTCTTCCGCCGCCGTCAGAACGGATGGACCGGATGCCGGAGACCGAGGCGCTGGTGGATGCCGAGCTCGTCCTGAGGTTCCAGGCCGGGGAGGAGTCCGCGTTCGAGGACCTCGTCCGGCGGCACATGAAGGACGCGTACGCCTTCGCCCTGCGCCTGTGCGGCGATCCGCAGGAGGCCGAGGAACTGTCGCAGGAGGGGTTCGTCCACGCGTTCCGGGCGCTGGGCGCGTTCCGGGGCGAGTCCGCGTTCCGGAGCTGGCTCTACCGCATCGTGATCAATCTCCACCGCGACCGGCGGCGGCGCCTGCGGCGGGAGGAGACGCGCCTCGGTGTCGTCCGCGAGGAGACGGAGCGCCGGCAGGCCGCGACGGCGGAGGGCGCGGGAGTCCAGGCGGACGAGCTGGCGGACGTCGTGCGGGACCGCGTGGCGCTCCTCCCCGACCGGCAGCGCGAGGTGCTCGTGCTGCACGTCTACCACGGGCTCGACTACCGCGGGGTCGCCTCGGTCCTCGGGTGCTCGTACGAGGACGTGAAGATGAACCTGTCGCTCGCGCGGAAGAAGCTGAAGGAAGCGCTGAAGGAGTACCTGTGAGCTGTCCGTCGGACAAGCTGGAGCTGCTGCACGACGGCGAGCTGCCGCCGGCCGATCGCGACGCCGTGCGCGCGCACGTCGAGGGGTGCGCGTCCTGCCGCGCGGAGGCGGAGCGGCTCGGGAAGCTCGACGCCGCCCTCGCGCGCGTGCCCGCGGGCCCGCAGCCGAAGTGGGACGCGTACGTGGCGCGCGTCCGTGCGCGCACGCGCGGCGGCTGGAGCCGCCGCATCGCCGCCGCGGCGGCCGTGCTCCTGGTCGGCTTCACGGCCTGGAACGTCTACGAGGCGGCGAAGCCGAAGCCGGGGACGGGCGGGACCCTCGGAGATCCGGAGACCGAGGCGCGGGACGCGCTGCGGCAGTTCGGTGCCGCGCAGACCGGCGCGGATCGCGACACGGCCTTCGCGCGGATCCGGGCCTGCGGGGACGCCGCGCTGCCGGTCCTCGTCGCGGCGCTGGACGACCCCTCCGTCCGGATCCAGATCGCCGCCGCGCAGATCCTCTCCCGCATCAAGGACGACAAAGTCCGGCAGCTCCTCGTGGAGCGCGCGAGGAAGCAGGTGCCGGCCTCGAACGGGACCGATACGTGGACGCTCGACTCTCCCGATGCGCGCTCCGTCGCGGTCGCCATGCGCCGCGCGGAGCAGGAGGGGGACGCGGCGCGTCTCATCGACGTCGTCGGCCGCGGGGCGCTCGACCGCGAAGTCCGCGAGGCGCTCTCGAAGTGGGTCGCGACCCTCCTCGCCTCTCCGAGCGCGAAGCTGCGGGCGCTCGGTCTGGCGATCGTGCGGGAGGTTGACGTAGAATTCCCGTGGAGCGCCGTCCTGGAACTGGTGGACGCGCCGGAGGTCGGGCCGCAGGCGATCGAAGTCCTCAAGGAGCGGACGGGCCGCGACTTCGGCACGGACAAGAAGGCGTGGAAGAAGTTCGTCGAGGAAATGTAGAGGAAGAAGCGTTCAGCCTTCAGCAAGCAGCCGTCAGCAAGAAGGGAGTTTCGTCGGCCCGGCTGAAAGCGGATTGCTGAGAGCTGATGGCGACCTGCGGACGGTCGCCGAAAGGAGAATCCCATGCTCGCCATCGCACTCGTCTTCACGCTGGCCCAGGACGCGGAGCGCGAGGCCGCCGAGGCGCGGCTCCGCAACATGAAGATCGCCCTCGACTTCAAAGGGGCCGACCTCGACACCGTGATCGACTACGTCCGCGAGGTGACGGGGCTCAACTTCTTCATCGCGAAGAAGGCGCGCGAGAAGGGGGAGCTCCAGATCTCGATCTCGGTGAAGGGATTGTCCGTGAAGTCCGCGCTCGCGCTCGTCCTCAAGCCGCGCGGTCTCGCGCTGATCTGGCAGGACGGCGTCTTCCTGGTGACGACGCCGGACGAGGAGCCGCTGGCGATGGAGATCTACGACGTGCGGGACCTCCTTCACACGATCGAGGACATGCCGGGGGCGGAGATCACCCTGGACACGAGCGGGCTCGGCGGAACCGTAGTTCCGCCGACGCCGGACCCGCCGCTGCCCCTGGCGCTCGAAGAGATCATCAAGACCCACACCGGCAAGAAGAGCTGGGAGGAGAACCCGAAGGCGACAGTGAAGCTCCAGAACGGGCTGCTCGTCGTCAAGCAGACGCGCGAGGTGCACCGGGAGATCCGGCGGCTGCTGAATCAACTGCGCAGGAACAAGTAACGGCCTCGCCGGCGCGTCTGGTTGGCGGATGCTCCGGCTCGCGTGGGTTCCGCTCCTCCTCCTCGCGGCGTGCGCCCCCGTCGCCGGCAGGCGCGCGCCGCCCATTCCCGATCCTCCGGACTCCGGGGCCGTGCTGTACGTGCTGGAGGGGGATGATGAACTGTTCGACGACGGTGCCGGTGGCTATCGAATCCTCAGCCCTTTCGGGGATGGCCACTTCTGGGTCGGCGAGCAGGCCCTGAGGAGCCTCCTTCGTTGGGCGTGCCGGCGCCATGGCCGGCTCCTTCGGGCGGAGCGCTTCTTTCCGCGAGACGGTCAGGAAGTGCGTCTCCATCCCGATGAGCCCGTGGAGTACGTCGAATCCGCGGGAGACGGACTTTACTGCGTGCGCCGGTGCGGGACCCGCGCGGGACTCGATCTGAGGATGACGGCGCATCAGCATAAAGACGGCAAGTATGTCGACGTGAACTACACGATCAAGCGAGTCTGGGCCAGACGGGCTTGCCTTGCCGGAACCGACCTCGAGGCAGGAGCGCCCAGGTTCGAGACTCAGTACGTCGGTTCCAACAAGCGTACGTTCCCCACACGGGGTTCGCTGCTCTTCGTCGTGCACCGCGGCGAAGGACGGATGTTCGCCGTACTGCTGTACGTCGCCTCCGTGGATCCGTGAGATCCGGTGAGGTCTACCGCTTCGTCATCACCCGGATCATCTCGTCCGCCATGTCGGACGTGCCCGCGGTCCCGCCGAGGTCGTACGTCACCTTCTTCCCCTCGGCGATCACCTGCCGGACGGCCTTCGAGATGCGCTCGTACGCGTCCTGCTCGCCGATGTACTCGAGCATGAGCGCGGCCGACAGGATCACCGCGGTCGGGTTGACCTTGTTCATCCCCTTGTACTTCGGCGCGCTCCCGTGGATCGCCTCGAAGATCGCGCAGTCCTTCCCGAGGTTCGCGCCCGGCGCCACGCCGAGGCCGCCGATCAGGCCCGCGCAGAGGTCGGAGAGGATGTCGCCGTACAGGTTCGGGCAGAGCAGGATGTCGTACAGCTCCGGCTTCTGGACGAGCTGCATCGCCATGTTGTCGACGATGCGGTCCTCGCACTGGATCTGCGGGTACGCCTTCGCGATCTCTCGCGAGGTTTCGAGGAACAACCCGTCCGTGCACTTCATGATGTTCGCCTTGTGGACGATCGTCACCTTCTTGCGCCCGTACTTCACGGCGTACTCGAAGGCCGAGCGCGCGATGCGCTCCGTGCCGGCGCGCGTGATGATCTTGATCGACTCCGCGGCGTCCTTGCCGATCATGTGCTCGATGCCCGCGTAGAGGTCCTCGGTGTTCTCGCGCACGATCACGAGGTTGACGTTCTTGATCGGCGTCTTGACGCCTTCCATGTAGGAGCAGGGGCGGATGTTCGCGTAGAGGTCGAACTCCTTCCGGAGCGCCACGTTGACGCTGCGGAAGCCGGAGCCGATGGGAGTGGTGATCGGCCCCTTGACGGCGACGCGCGTCTTCTGGACCGAATCGAGGACGTACTTCGGGAGCGGGGTGCCGTGCTTGGCCATCACCCCCTCGCCCGCGTCCACGACCTCCCACTGGACCTTCGCGCCCGAGGCCTCGACGACGCGGCGCATCGCCGCGGTCAGCTCGGGGCCCGTGCCGTCGCCCGGGATCAACGTGACATTTCTCATCGCTGAGGCTCCTCGGTCAATCGGAATCGGATGCGGTCCTTTCCACGGAACATCTCGGCCCGGCCCGTCTTCGGGTCGAACCGGACCTCCGCCATCGTGGCCGTCATCGACGGCTGTTCGAGCACCGCGTACGGAAGGCCGCGGACCGCGACGCGGTCGCCGGCGACGGCCATCCGGTCGCCGAAGATGCGCAGCCCCTCGGCCGGCCGGACGACCTCGACGCGCCCCGCCGCGCGGATCGACTCCACGGACTTCCCGTCCGGGGAGATCCGCACGTCCACGCGGTCCGCGAAAACGCGGGAATCTTTCGCGAAAACGGAGCACCTGTCAACGATTTTGATGGTCCGCGCCCCCATCCCGATCCGCACGTCTCCGTCCGTGAGGATCGTCGCGGGCTCGCCGCCGTCCGGGGCGAGCCGGATGCGCTTGGGACCGGAGAGGATCATCGTCTCCCGGTCGGGCAGGACCACCCGCGCGGCGTGGATCGTCGCCGTCTTCGTCGAGAGGCGGACCCATGGGCGGCCCGTCAGCACGCCGGCCTGGTCGCGCAGGTCGAACCGGAAGGTCTCGCATTCCGCGACGATCGCGTCGCCGCCGGGGACCCGGATGCGCACGTCGCCGGACGCCTCGACCCACGCGGGCCGCCACACGTTGTCGATCCTCTCGGACTGCTCGACCAGCTCCCGGGCGACGAAGTGGACGGGCTCGCGGCCCGGCTCCTGGACGAGGTCCGCTTCGACGTCGCCCGAGAAGACCGTGCGGCCGGATCGCTCGTCGATGGCGGCCTGGCGCGCCGAGATCCGGTCCGCGCCGCGCGCGAGGACGACCCGGGGGTTCCCCGCCAGTTCCCCCCTGGCTTCCACGAGATCGTAGTGGAACGCGCCGCACGTCCCGCGCACCGGTTCGCCGGGCTCCTCCGCGAAACCGAAGAGCCGGACGCCGCCGGAGGCGTCGAAGCTCCGCGCGCTCCATGCGCCCGCCTTCCTCTCCGACCACTGCACGAGCCGGTCGGACATCAGCCGGATGGGCGGCTGTCCCGCGGTCGCGACGAGGATCGCCTCCACGCCGCCGCCGAACCGCGCCTCGCCGGTGCAGCGGTCGATCCTCGCGTCGCCGGCGAGGATGCGGTTCCCGGAACTCTCCACGTTCACGTTTCCCCGCAGGTGGAGGAAGACGAGGTCCGCGCTCTTCTCGAATCGCGTCATCACGAGGGACGCCGACTCGCACCGGATGTCGGCCGACGTCTCCGCGTCCGTGATCCGGATCCGGGTCCCGCCGGTCCCTTCGAGCGACGCCAGCCTCCGGCTCTGGAGCTCGCGCATCGTCATCCGGCCCGGGGAGAGGAAGACGAGATGGGGGCCCTTCGATGCTTCGGACGGCTTCCGCGGGTCGGCCGGGCGGCCGGCCACGCGTCCGTTCTCGCGGATCGAAAGCTCCCTCAGCGAGTCGTCCGCTTCGAGACCCCGGCCGGTGAACGCGAGGGCGGGGGTCGCGAGCCTGAACTCCTGCTCCGTCCGGAATCGCTTGCGGCCGAGGTCGACCTCGATCTCGGCGGCCTCGATCTCGGAGCCGTCCTCCCCGTTCACCCGCACGTGGCCGCGGAGGCGGAGGAGTTTCCGCGGGTCGTCGTAGATCGCCTCGTCCGCGGCGAAGGAGAGCTTCCGGCTCTTCTCCTCCTCCGTGGGTTCGGTGTAGTACGTCGCGCGGAGTCCTCCGACCGACACGACCTGCTTCTCGTCGTCGAGCGGGCGGGCGGTGTCGCCGCGGAGTTCCGCGACGAGGACCTGCTCGCCGCGGGCGTTCCGTTCGAAATGCTGGAACCTCCAGTTCTCGATCGGGCCGTGGAGAAGCGGGACCTTCCTCTTCTTGGGGTCCTGGGGTTGGAGCAGGGCGAGGACGATCAGGAGGGCGGCCACGTCACACCAGGTCCACGTCGAGGAGGTCCTGCACGTCGAGCATCCCGACCGGGCGGCCATCCCCGTCGACGACGGGGATCTCGTCGATCTTCCTTTCACGGAGGAGTTTGAGCGCGTCCGCGGCGAGCCGGTCGGGCCCGACGGTGACGGGCCGCCGCGTCATCACCTCGCGGACCGCCGTGCGCAGCCGGTCGGGCGTGCGGCTCATGAGGCGCCGCAGGTCGCCGTCGGTGAAGATGCCGGCGAGCCGCCCGCTTCCGTCTACGACGGAGACCGCGCCCGCGCGGGCCTTCGTGATGAGCGCGATCGCGTCGAGGACGGTCGTCTCCTCCGCCGCCACGGGATGCCGCTCCCCCGTCCGCATGACCTCTCCGACCTTCTGGAGCTTCCGGCCCAGCTCGCCCGCGGGATGGTAGAACGCGAATTGCTCCTTCGTGAAGCCCCGCTTGTGGAGGACCGTGAGGGCCAGGGCGTCCCCCATCGCCAGGAGCGCCGTCGTGCTCGCCGAGGGGGCCAGCCGGAGCGGACACGCCTCCTCGATCTCCCCGATCTCGACCACGATGTCCGCGAGCGGACCGAGGGACGAAACGGCGCGCGACGTGATCGCGATCACGGGCGTCCCGAGCCTGCGGATCATCGGGAGCAGGCGGAGGATCTCCTCCGTCTCGCCGCTGTTCGAGAGGACCAGGACGACGTCCTCGGGCACGACGCGGCCGAGGTCGCCGTGGTACGCCTCCGCGGGATGGAGGAAGATCGACGGCGTGCCGGTCGAGGCGAAGGTGGCGGAGATCTTCTGCCCGACGAGCCCGGCCTTGCCCATTCCCGTGACGACGACGTGGCCCTTGCAGCGCAGGATCGCGTCGACCGCGCGCTCGAAGTCCGCGCCGATCCGCGGGATGAGGGAGAGGATGGCGTCGGCCTCGGTCTGGAGCACTTCGCGCGCGTGGTCGAGGGTCATGGAGCCGCCTATTATAGAGGAAGGGCCGGGTCGTTGACAACGCCGGGGTCGGTCCCGATAATGCCGCGCGTGGACCCCGTTAGACTCTCAGGGCCGCCGGCGACGCGACCCGCGTCGACGCGCAGCGGGGATGGTGGCTCTGCCTGCACTGAGGAAGGAGTCTAACGGGGTGGAAACCGCCTACCGGCACCTCCGCTACTCGCCCCCGGAGCTCCATCACGCCTATGGGCCGCGCGTCCACGTCCTGGCGCACCCGGCGATGCTGAGCCGCCTGGCGCGGATCTGCTCTCCGGCCTGCGAGACGCCCGAGATGATGCGGCTGGTGAACGATCTCTACCGCGAGATGGCCTCGATCGTGGCCAGCGCCGAGTTCCCCCGCACGCAGGTGCGCATCGCGACGCGGATGCGGCGCCGCCACCGGCAGGCCGACTACGCCGGCGAGGTGGTCGACCCCGCGACCTCCGTCGTCTGCATCGACATCGCCCGGGCAGGGATGGTGCCGACGGTGACGTGCTACGAGGTCTTCTCGTCGATCGTCGATCACCGGCGGGTCCGCCAGGACCACGTCTTCATGAACCGTCGCACGGATGCGAAGGGGCGCGTGGTGGGGGTGGACCTCTCGGGCTCCAAGCTCGGAGGCCGCATCGACCGGGCCGTCGTCGTCGTGCCCGATCCGATGGGGGCCACCGGCTCCTCGCTTTCCGGCGCGCTCGACCTCTACGTGAAGAAGAAGCTCGGCCGGCCGCTCAAGGTGATCACGATGAACCTGATCGTGACGCCGGAGTTCATCCGGCGGCTGCAGGCGGACCACCCGGGAGTGATCATCTACGCGATCCGGCTCGACCGCGGCCTTTCGAGGCCGGACGTCCTGCGGCGCCGCCCCGGCGAGCGGTGGGGGGAGGAGCGCGGTCTCAACGACCGGCACTACATCGTGCCCGGCGGGGGCGGATTCGGGGAGCTGCTGAACAACGCGGAGGAGTAGGGCGGCCTGCGCGGACGCCTCATGTTGGGAGGAGATCCATGCTTCTTGCGCTCGCGTCGTTCTTGGTTGCACAGGACCCCGACTGGACGAAGGACCACTTCGCCGGTCCCGTGCCGCGGGAGATCGCGCGGTCGAAGAACGGGCGGCTGGAACTCGCGAACATCTTCGGGTCCCGGCGATGGTGGCACGGCGGCGAGGTCGTCTGCATCGCGTTCCATCCGGACGGCAAACGCGTCCTCACGGGCATGCGCGACGGGAACCTTCGGCTGTGGGATGCCGGGGACGGCAGGGCGATCGCCGTGTGGAAGGGGTACGGGAGCCGCGTGGCCGCGGTCGCGATCAGCCCGGACGGCGGGCGCGCCGTCGCCGGCAGCGAGGATGCCGCCCTCCGGCTCTGGGAGATCGAGACCGGCCGCGAGATCGCCGTGCTGCGAGGACACGACAGCGGCGTCACCTGCGTGGGGTTCCTGCCGGACGGGAAGCGGATTCTCTCCGGCAGCCACGACAGGACGCTGCGGCTGTGGGATGCGGGGAGCGGCAAACCGGTCGCCGTATGGAAGGGACACGAGAAATCGGTCGCCGCGGTCGCGATCGGGACGGACGGCAAGCGCGCCCTCTCCGGGAGCGCGGACAAGACGCTGCGGCTCTGGGAGATCGACGGCGGCAAGTCGATCGCCGTCTGGAAGGGGCACGAGGGCGGGGTCACCTGCGCCGCATTCGTTTCGGGCGGCCGGCGCGCCATCTCCGGTGGAGAGGACAACACGGTTCGCATCTGGGATGTCGCCACGGGAAGGACGGTCTCCGCGTGCAAGGGACACGCGGACTGGATCACGTCGCTCGCGGTCAGCGGGGACGGGAGGCGCGCGGTCTCCGGAAGCGCGGACCGGACCCTCAGGCTGTGGGATCTCGAAACGGGCCTGGAACTCGCCGTCTGGAAGGGGCATGAGAGACCCGTCGCCGCACTCGCGATCAACCGGGACGGCGGGCGCGTCCTCTCCGGAGGCGGCGACCGGGTCCTCCGGATGTGGGACGCCGAGACCGGCGAGGCGGTCTCCTTCGCGAAAGGACACGAGACCGCGGTCCTTTCGGTCGCGGTCGGGCCGGAGGCGAAGCACGTCCTCTCGGGAGCCGAGGACGGCGGCATCCGGCTGTGGGACGCCGCGGCCGGCAAGGAACTCTCCTCCTGGAAGGAGCACTCGTGGCCGGTCCATTCCGTCGCGTTCTTCGCGGACGGAAAGCAGGCCCTGTCCGGGAGCGGCGACAAGAGAGTCCGGTACTGGGACGTCGAGAAAGGCCGGACGATCTCGACCTGGAAGGGACATGCGGAGGCCGTGCAGTCGGTCGCGGTCGCCGCGGACGGGAAGCAAGCCGTTTCCGGAAGCCAGGACGGCACCGTCCGGTTGTGGGACGTGAAGAAAGGAAAGCCGATCGCGACCTGGCAGGGTCACAAGGGAGCGGTTCTCGGCGTCGCGATCGATCCGGAGGGCAAGCGGGTGCTCTCTGCGGGCGCGGACCGGACGCTCCGCCTTTGGGACGTGAAGAGCGGCCGGGAGATCGTGGCGTTCACGGGCCACGAGAAGGCGGTCGCGGCGGTCGCCTTCAGCGCCGACGGCAAGAGGGCGCTCAGCGCGAGCGCGGACCGGACGCTGCGGCTCTGGAATGCGGAGACCGGCGAGGGGTTCGCCGTATGGAAGGGACACGAGGGCGCGGTGCTTTCGGTCGTGATCGAGGGGGACCTGGTCTTGTCCGTTTCCGAGGACCGGACGCTGCGGCTCTGGGACGCGGCGGGCGGAACGGAAGTCGACTCGATCGTCGTGGACGGCGGCCCGACGAGCGTCGCGGTCCGGGGCGGTCTCGTCGTCGTGGGCAACGCCAACGCGACGGTGACGGCTTATCGCCTGAAGAAGTGACGCCCGGCCGATTCTCGTTGACATGCTTGGGAAGCGCGCGCAGACTGCCCCGCGCGCAGGAGACCCACGATGCCGACGAAGAACGCCTCGAAGGAAGGGCGCTACTCCAAGCACAGTTTCCTCGTCCACGGCAAGTTCTGGTCGCGCAAGTGGGACTTCGAGCATCACGTCGTCCCGCCCATCACCGCCTCCTCGACCTTCCGGCTGGAGACGGCGGAGCGCGGGGCGGCGGGATTCTGCGGGTACGCGGATCCAAGCGAGCACGCGCATGAGCGGGGCGACATCTTCATCTATGACCGGCTGGACGAGCCCACGCGCGCGATGCTCGAGGAGCGGCTCGCCTACGCCGAGGACGGCGAAGCCGCGGTCTGCTACGCGACCGGGATGGCCGCGATCGCGGCGGCGACCGGGATCTTCCTCAAGGCGGGCGACGAGGTCGTCGCGCACCGGACGCTCTACGGCTGCACGTACAGCCTCTTCACGAACTGGTATCCCCGGTACGGGATCAGGGTCCGCTATGCGGACCTTCAGAAGTCGGTGCCGCTGACGCGGAAGACGCGCGTGGTCTACTTCGAGACGCCGGTGAACCCGACGATGGACCTCATCGACATCGCGGCCGTGGCCGCGGCGGCGAGGAAACGCGGCGCGGCCGTCGTCGTCGACAACACGTTCGCGACGCCGTTCTGCCAGCGGCCCCTCGCGCTCGGCGCCGACGTGGTCGTGCACAGCCTGACGAAGAACATCTGCGGCTTCGGGACGGACATGGGCGGCGCCGTGATCGCGTCCCGGAAGCGCGAACCGGACCTGCTCCTCTACCGCAAGGACTTCGGCGGGGCGCTGGCGCCCAAGAACGCGTGGGCGATCCTCGTCTACGGCCTGCCGTCCCTGGAACTGCGGATCCGCAAGGAGGAGCAGAGCGCGGCGGAGATCGCCCGTTTCCTCGAGTCGCACCCGAAGGTGGCTCGCGTGAGCTACCCGGGGCTGGAGAGTTTCCCGCAGCGCGATCTGGCGCGCCGCCAGATGACGGACTTCGACGGCAGCTTCGCGCCCGGGAACATGATCGCCTTCTCGATGAAGACCGCCGCGTCCGCGCGCAAGCTCGTGGACCTCGTCGCGAAGAACGCCTACACGATCACGCTTGCCGTATCGCTCGGCCAGATCCGCACGCTGATCGAGTGTCCGGGATCGATGACCCACTCGGCGCTCCCGAGTGAGGTCCAGAAGGGCGGCGGCATCGACCCGGGCCTCGTGCGCCTCTCCGTCGGGATCGAGGACCCCGGCGACATCATCCACGACCTGTCCGAGGCGCTGGCGCGATGCTGAAGAGCGTCCCGCGTCCTACGTCCACCGTCGAGGCACAGAGACGTCGGACGTAGGACGATGCTCATTCTGAAGAACCTCCTGCGCCGGAAGGTCCGTACGGCGCTCTCGGTCCTCGGGATCGCGATCGGGATCGCCGCGATCATCGCCTTCAACGCCGTTGCGAGCGGTTTCAAGGAGAGCCTGAACCAGTACGCGCGCGAAACGGGCGCGCACCTCATGGTCCTCGTCCGGGACGTGCCCTCCGCGGAGTACAGCCGCATCTCCAGGGAGGAGGCGGACGAGATCGCGCGGATGGACGGGGTCCTGGAGTCGAGCGGCAGCACCTTCTACATGATGATGATGAAGGGGTTCCCCGCGTTCATCCTCTTCGGGCGAGAGCCGGACGGACGGCCCATGCAGCGGTATCGGAACCGGGAGTTCCGCGGCGAGCTGGTCCGCGCCGAGGACGAGCTCCTGCTCGGCTCCGAGGCGGCGCAGAAGCTGAAGAAGAACGTCGGGGACGAGATCGAGCTGTTCGACAGGAAGAAATTCCGCGTCGTCGGGATCTACACCGTCGGGACGGTGTGGGAGAACGTGGGCGCCGTGGTGCACCTGCGCGTCGTCCAGCAGAAGCTCCGCATGGGCGACTCGATCCAGCTCGCGTTCATCTATCTCAAGGACCCGGCGACGCGCGAGCGGACGAAGGCGGAGATCGAGCGGCGCTTCCCGCATCTCGTCGCCGTCCGCAGCGAGGAGCTGGCGGGGAACTTCGAGAACCTCGCGTACATCGACTGGTTCGTGTGGGTCGTGTCGCTGATCGCGGTCGCCGTGGGCGGGCTCGGCGTCCTCAACACGATGCTCATGACCGTGAGCGAGCGGACGCGCGAGATCGGGACGCTGCGCGCCGTGGGGTGGAGCTGCCGGCGCGTCCTGGGACTCGTCCTTTCGGAAGGCGTCCTCATCAGCGTCGTGGGCGGCGCGCTCGGGCTCGTCGCGGGATGGCTGGGCGCGGAGCTGCTCATCCGGTGGGCGCCCAAGGGCTACCTCGGGACGTTCTATTCCGTAACCCTATTCATGAAAGCGATGGCCGTCGCGCTGGGGCTCGGCTTCGTCGGGACCCTTTATCCCGCGTTCCGCGCCTCGCGCCTCTCGCCCATCGAGGCGCTGAAGTATGAATGACCTCGCGATCCGCACCGTCGACCTCGTCCGCGAGTACGAGGGCGGGACCGTGCGCGCGCTCAAGGGCGTCTCGCTCGAAGTGCGGCGCGGCGAGCATCTCTGCGTCATGGGGCCGAGCGGGTCGGGGAAGTCGAGCCTGATGTACCTCATCGGCGCCCTCGACCGGCCCACGTCGGGCGAGGTGTGGCTCAACGGCCGGAACCTGGAACGGGAGCCCGATCTCGACGCCGTGCGCGCGACGGAGGTCGGATTCGTCTTCCAGCTCCACAACCTGCTGCCGACGCTCACGTCGCTCGAGAACGTCGAGATCCCCATGATGGCGCTCGGCGTCCCGCGTGCGGAGCGGCGCCGGCGGGCGGAAGAGCTCCTGGACCGGATGGGGCTCTCGCACCGGCGGGATGCGATCGCGACGAAGCTCTCCGGGGGAGAGCGCCAGCGCGTCTCGATCGCGCGGGCCCTGGCGAACCGCCCGGCGGTCATCCTTGCGGACGAGCCGACGGGGGACGTGGACTCGAAGACGGGCGGTCAGATCATGGAGTGCATCCAGGCCGCGCGCGCGGCCGCGGGGGCGACGCTCGTGGTCGTCACGCACAACCCCGAGCTGTCGAAGAGCGCGGACCGCGTGATGATGATGAGGGACGGGCTCCTGGGCCCGGCGTCGCCGTGAAAGAGTTCGCCAAGGCCGGCTGGTTCAAGCTGACCCTGCCCGATCGGTGGCAGGTGGACGCCGAGGAGAGTCCCGTGGCGGCCTACGATCCGGAGGGGGCGGGCGCGCTCCAGATCACGGCGGAGGCGCCGCGCGCGCGGAAGCCCGGCGAGCGCATCGACGTCTTCCTCATGATGCGCGCCTTCCTCCGGAGCACGGGCGTCGAGATGGACGAGTCGGCCTCGAAACGGTACACGAGGAACGACCTGGAGTGGGCGCACACGGAGTACGAGGCCGACTCGGGGGAGGGACCCGTCTTCTGGCGCGTCTGGTTCGCGACGAACCACGACGTGCTCGCGTTCCTCACGTACGCCTGCCGCGCGGATGACCGGGAGGCGGAGCGGGCGTGCGTCGACGGCGTCGTGGACTCGCTCGTTCTCTTCTGATCAGCTCCGCGCCTTGATCAGCGGCAGGAGCGCGCGGAACTCCGCCGTCCCCGCCCGCTCGAGGAGCTCGAAGATCGCCATCTCCGTCGTCGAGGGGACGGCGCCGGCCGCGGACATCTTCTCGATCCCGGCGGCGTGGTCCGACTCGCCCCGCGCGGAGCAGGCGTCGCGCGCCACGTGGACGGAGTAGCCCTGGGCGATGGCGTCGAGCGCCGTCTGGCAGACGCAGATGTGGGTCTCGAGCCCCGCGACGACGAGCTGCGCGCGGCCGATCGACTTCACCCTCTCCCGGAATTCCTCGACGCCGAAGCAGGAGAAGACGGTTTTCTGGATCGCGGCGGCGGGGATCTCGCGGCGGACCGATTCCGCCGTGGGACCGAAGACCTTCGCGGCGTGTTCGGTGACGACGACGGGGAGACCCAGGACCGCGGCGGCGCGCGCGAGTTTCACGACGTTCGCGGCGACGGCGTCGCGGCGCGCGACCTCCGCCAGCAGCCGTTCCTGCACGTCCACGATCACGAGAACGGCGCGGTCGCGGCGCAGGACGAACTCGTGGCGATGGGGGGCGAGGGGGGCGCCGAAGGTCATGCCGGCGTCACGGCCACGCGGACCGGTTTGCAGACCTTCCCGGAGCGCAGGCACGAGGTGCAGACCTTGATCCGCACGGTGCGGCCGTCCATCAGGGCGCGGACGCGCTGGAGGTTCGGTTTATAGCTGCGCTTGGAACGGCCGGTGATCTTGCGGCCGACTCCTCCCTTCGCCTTGGCCAGACCGCGCCGGGTGATCTGCTCGCCGCGGAGCGGGCCCTTCCCGCAGACGGCACAGCGCCGGCCCTTCGTCATCGGCTGAATCACGGGGATCCTCCTTCTTCGCCGGAGCGAGCGGACATCATAGTGATTTCCGGCGCGATTTCACGCACTTTCTTGGGGAAGAAGCCGCTCGCGCCGATTCCCGCCAACGTTTCCTGCCGATGGGGGATTAGAGAATTGGGGGTCCGCCGGATCGCTTGACAACCCGACCCGGGGTGATAGACTCCACCCAGACGCTATCGAGGAAGCATGGCCAGCCACAGCATCATCGGCCTCGACATCGGCTCCAAGTGGATCAAGGCCCTGCAGCTTTCCGAATCGAACGGGCAGTTCCGCGTGACGGAGTTCGGGGCCCTGGAAATCCCGCCCCAGTACTCCCTGGCCGACGCCATCGCCGAGCTGATCGGGAGCCGCCGGTGGAAGACGAAGCGCGTCGTCAGCTCCGTCTCGGGGCGGTTCGTCTTCGTCCGGTACATCAACATGCCGGTGATGAGCGACGAGGAACTGGGCAACGCCGCGAAGTACGAGCTGGGGAAGTACATCCCCGTCGAGGTGGACGAGGTCCTGCACGACAGCCAGAAGCTGGAGGAGCTTCCGCCGCAGGAAGGGCAGGAGCCGGAGATGCGCGTCCTCCTCGTGGCGGCGAAGAAGACGTTCATCGAGGAGCATATCGAGCTGCTCCGCACGGCGGGGCTCGTGCCGCAGATCATCGACGTGGACTCGTTCGCGATCGGGAACGCCTACGAGCTGACCGGCATCATCAACCCGCAGGCGATCCGCCAGGGAAAACTCGTGGCGCTGGCGGACGTCGGCGCCGCCAAGACGAACATCAACATCATGTCCGACGCGATGTCGTTCTTCACGCGGGAATTCTACAAGGGGGGGGACGACGTCACGGACGCGATCTCCAAGAAGCTCGGGATCGAGCCGAAGGAGGCCGAGGCGCTCAAGCGCAATCCCGGCGGAGACCTGCCGCGCGTGGAGGAGTGCATCTCGGGCGTCCTCGAGGACATCTGCCACGACATCAACATCTCGATCGACTATTTCGAGAATCAGTACGACAAGAAGGTGGAGGAGATCTTCATCACGGGCGGCTCGTCGAACTGCGTGGGGATGCAGGAAACGCTGGAGAAGACCGTGCAGAAGCCCGTCTCGAAATGGAACCCGATGCAGTACGTCGAGGCCGACCTGTCGTCCCCGGACGCGATGCAGCAGCTCACGGACGGCGGGTCGCAGATCGCCATCGCGCTGGGGCTTGCCTCCCGGTTGAGGAAGGACTGACGCTTGATCAAGATCAACCTGCTGCCGCCCGAGCAGAGGCCGGTGGACCGCACGCCGGTGCCGCGGCTGGCCCTCATCCTGCTGACCACCCTGGCGGGCGTCGGCCTGCTCGCGTACATCGCCTACCTCATCCTGGTCGAGGTCCGGGCGAAGAACGACGAACTGGTCGAGGCCCGCAAGAAGCTCCGCCAGTACGACGCGCAGGTGAAGCAGTACGATCAGCTCGACGGGGATCTGAAGAAGGAGATCGCGAAGACCGCGGACATCGAGAAGATCGCCGTGCGCGACGTCCCCTGGTGGCAGGTGATCGACGCGCTGTGGAGCGTCGTGGCCGTCCAGGACCGGAGGGTCTGGCTTGAGACCATCCAGGTCCTCGACGACAAGGGCGCCTCTCAGATCGTGCGGGGGAAAGACCCCATGGCCCGCGCCTTCCCGCCGTACGGTCTCCGGGTCACCTGCTACGCCGCGGGCCTCGACATCCAGGAGATCACGAGGTTCCGGCTCGACCTCAAGAAGAATCCCGTCATCCGGAAGTACCTTCCGACGATGAACCTCGACCCGACGTTCCGGGTCAACGAGGAGAGGGACTTCGTGGACGGCGTCTCGCTGTTCTTCGAGATCGTCCTCCTGGCGGACATGCCGAAACCCGGCGGGAAGAAGTGAGGCGGCACGATGAGCGAGAAACAGATCTTGGCGATCACGGGCGGGGTGCTGGGGGTCGTCCTGCTCTTCGGCGGCGCGGGCGTCTACTGGGTCAAGTTCGTCAAGATGCAGAGCACCCAGAAGGAGATCGCCAAGGTCCAGGGCGAGATCAAGACCGGGGAGTTCAAGCAGTCGATGCTGGTCGATCCGAAGCGGGAGGCGGTGGCCGCCTTGGAGACGCAGATCCAGGAGAACGCGTGGGACCGGACCGGCGCGACGGTCGACATGCTGCGCCAGGCCGTCGCAAAGACCGCCAAGGGGTGCGCCGAGTGCGCCGGTCAGGTGGACAAGGTCAAGGCGGCCGTCCAGGAGAAGAACGGCCCCGGGTCCATGGCGGTCGTGGGGAAGATCAAGAGCCACCTGGACACCCTGCACCCGGACAGGAGCCTCAAGGGTCTCCTGAATGCGAGGAAGGAGAAGGGGACGACGTTCGAAGGCAAGGTGCCTCCGTACGCCGGCGAGGAACGGCGGGGCGAACCCGTCGTCGACCTCGAGTACGACATCTTCTTCAACCACATCGACCGGCTCCGGCGTCAGGCCGGGGTCCTGGTCCCCAGCGGGAAGTTCGTGCCGCCGAAGCGGGCCGCCCCGGGCGCGAAGCAAGTCCGGGTTCCGGCCTCCATGCAGAAGGCGGACTTCGAGCTGATCTGCGTCGGCAGCTTCTACCAACTCCTGCGCTTCCTCAACCTGCTGGAGACGGCGCAGCGCCACGTTACCGTCGAGACCTTCCAGATCACGGCGGGAAAGAGCGTCGGGGTCGCGTATCACTCCCTGAGGCTGAACCTCTACACGTTCTCGTTCCAGGGCGCCGCCCCCGGGACCGCGCCGAAGAAGGAGGAGACCACTCCGATCTCGACGACGGTCACGTCGAAGGATCTCCCGGACTAGCTTCGACTCGACGCGGAGGACGCCAACCCCGCCGTGGCTCCCCTGGGGCGATCCGTCCGGGCGTTTCCTGCGTCGGATCGATCCCGGACCACGAGCTCCTCGCCCCGGCCTACTTCTCCAGCTCCGCGATCCGGTCGGCGATTTCCTTCTCGATGTCGTGCAGCACGCCGTCCTTCTCGAACTTGCATCCCTTGAAGCGGGGTTGGTGCTCGCGAAGGCGTTCGAGGGCTTCGGCCTTCTCCATGTTGGCGGTCTTCCGGGACAGGCGTTCCCATGCGCCGTAGGCGTCGCGGCAGATCTTGAGGATCTCCTCCGGTCCCTTGCGCTTCCCCTCCGCGTCCCGGGTGGTCCCGATGTACTCCGTCCAGGCCTGGATCGCGCCCCCGTAGTCCTCCTTCCCGTCCTGGGAGAGGAACTTCCGGTTGATCTCGTTGCGCTTGAAGTTGTAGCCCTCGGCCTTCCGGATCTGCATTTCCGTGTTGTACTGGTTCTCGAGCTTCTCGTACATCTTGTCGATCTCGCTCGTCCCCTGCGGCAGGGCCCACGGACGCTTCAGCTCCCGGTGATTGTCGCGGACCCTCTTCACGCGGTTCATGAAGTCGCGGATCCCGTCCTCTTTCTCGCTGTACTTGTTGTCGTTGAACTCCTTCTTGACGGACTCCCATTCGGAGGACGCGTTCTCGCGGTCCTTCTTGTACCCGTTGACCTGCTCGATCTCCTTCTTGAGCTGCTCCTTCTGCTGGCTCAGCTTGTCCTTGTGCCTCTCGCAGAGCTTGATCGCGTCCTGGTAGAGACCGACCGCCTTGTCGAACTCGTCCCTGTCGACCGCCTTCGCCGCCTCGCCGGTAATCTCCTTGATCCGGTTCCGGTCGAACTCCAGGTCGTCGCCCTTTCCCGCGAACAGGACGATCAGGATGGTGATGACGGCCAGGGCGACCCCGGCGCCGGCGATGACGAAGATGAGCGGGTTCGTCTTCTTCTTGCCGGCCTGGGCGGTGAACTTGTCCACCATCGTGGCGCGTGTCGTGCGTTTCTTGTCGGCCGGGCCGGAGGCGGTCGGGACCCTGCTGGTGCCTCCCCGGCGCGTCGGGGCGCCGGGGGGGGGCGCCGGGGGCGTCGTCGCGCCCCGGCGGGTCGTGGCGCCGCCGCCCGAGGTCGGGACCCGGCTCGTCGTCGGCCGTGCGGGGGCGGGGGGCGCGGCCGGAAGCCGGTCGGTCTTGCGCGATGTGGCGTTCGCGCCCGACGGCGTCATCTTCTTTGTCAGGGCCGTCTGGGCCGTGGCCGGTTTCGGCACGGTCCGGGCCGTGGGGGAGGGAACGGCGGGGGTGCGGCTGGTGATCGAGGACGCCTGCTTCTTGTCCGCCTCGGTGGCGGGGCGCCGGGTGGGGGTCGGCCTCGCGGTCCCGTCCGCTTCGGAGAATACGATCACCGATTCGCCGACCTGGATGCTGTCCCCGCTGCGGAGTTTCTGCTCCCGTTCCACCAGGACGCCGTTGACGAACGTCCCGTTGCCGCTGCCCAGGTCCACGAGCTTGTAGCCGTCGGCGGCGCGGACGACCTGGCAGTGGCGGCGCGAGGACTTGATGTCCTTCAGGCGGATGTCGCACTCGAGGCCGCGGCCGAGCGTGACGCTCGGCGCCTCCAGCGGAAAGCTCTCCTCCCCTCCATCGCTCCGGACGCTCAAGGTCGCCATGAGTCTCCCTGCCGGACCCGGCCCGTGTCGCAACGGCCCGCTGGGGGGATTATAGGGAGGCCGGAAATCCGGATTCAACCAAAAACGCGGCGGACGGCCGCGAAGGCCCTGCGACTCCGCGCCTCCGTGGCTCCGTGGCGCCCGCGGTCTTGCGAGCCGTCTCGGTGTCTCCGTGACTCCGCGGCGCCCTCGAACTCGGGCCCCTCTCGTGTCTCGGCGTCTCCGTGGCGCTTCCGGGCTCGCCCCCGTCCCCGCGACTCCGTGGCGATCCCCCCGGTGGCCCGGAAGCAAAAACCGCCCGGCCTGGGGGGTCCGGGCGGTCTTCGCTCCTGCGGACGCCGGGCACAGGATGGGAGGGCTTGCCCCCGGAGGTGGTTCGGGGGAAGGTGGGGCCGGCGCCCGCTCCTACTCGCAACCGCGTACGTTCATTCCTTCGGGGTCTCCTAACCGGAGTCCGTCGTAACCCATTCGCAATGTATTCTACACATCAACAATAGGGTTGTCAAGGGAAAAAGCGGCGGCGCCCCGCACGGCGCGGCGGCATGCGGAAGGCGATGGCGGTGCCCCTGAACGGCCGCTCCGGCGCGCGTCACGTCCCCAGCGAGCGCACCGTCTCCCGCGCGTCCTTGACGTGGCCGATCTGGATGCCGAACCGCTCGCCCATCTTGACCGCGGTCCCGCGCGCGATCTTCCTCCCCGTCACCTCGAAGTCCAGCGGTGTCTCCACCCCCTTGTCGAACTCGATGATGTCGCCGGGGCGCAGACCCAGCACGAACCGGAGCGGCACGGGCTTCTCGGCCAGCACGACCGTGGCCGACACCGGCAGCGAGAGGATGTGATCCACCCGGGCCGGCGGCGTCTCGGCGAACGCCCCGGCCTCGCCTTTCTGAAGCCGCAGTTCGGCGTGCGGCAGGAGGACGACGGGCTCGCGGGACGGGTCGATCCCGCCGGAGATCTTGACCGCGCGGCGGTCCCGCAGCGCCCCGATCCGCGCCGTGAACTTGGGACGCCCCTCGATCGAGACGATGAGCGGAGCGGCCTGGTGGTGGTTCGTCGCCAGGAGGTCGCCGGACCGCAGGTTCTTCAACTCCTCCATCGGGATCGACTCGATCGCCAGGTGGGCCGAGACCGTGAGCTCGGCGGGCGCGAGCTGCCGGGAGATCGCGGTCTCCTGGCCCGGGGACTCCTCCCTCTTGCGGGACGCGAACCACGTGTGGGCCGTGATCTTCTCCATCAGGCCCTCGATGGACATGACGGGGATGCAGATGTTCACGTATCCCTTGTGCTCCCCCATCGCCAGTTCGAGCACGACCGAGATGACCGGCTCGTTGGCGGAGAAGATCTGCATGATCTGCGGGTTGGATTCCCGCGTGCGGATCTGGAAGTTCACGTCGACGACGTCCGCCCACACCTTCTTCATCCTCTCCAGGGCCGTATCGATCACCGTGCCCAGCACGTTCCATTCCAGCTCCGAGAGCGGCCGCTCCGGCTGGACCGAGCTGGCCCGTCCCGCGCCGAGGAGTCGCTCGTAGATCGGGAAGGCGATGATCGGGTTGAGCTCGAAGATGAAGCTCCCCTCGAGCGGCTCGCACGAGAGGACCGTGAACACCGTCGGGTTCGGCAGCGAATT
Source organism: Planctomycetota bacterium (assembly GCA_016190175.1). GTDB lineage: Bacteria > Planctomycetota > MHYJ01 > MHYJ01 > JACPRB01 > JACPRC01. The sequence goes on along the minus strand of JACPRC010000212.1, from coordinate 5,027 downwards.
GATGAACTCGCTGAAGGTGAGCTGGTCGACGCTGGCGACCTTGACGTCGACGACCGAGCGGAGCTGGCCGGAGAGGGCGGACTGGAAGTCCCGCGCGAAGACGTCGTGGAGCGTCTCGATCGCGCGGAGCTGGTCGCGGGCCACGCGCTCCGGCCGCTTGAAATCGTACGGCATGACCTGACGGCCGGGCTGCTCCTCGATGCCGACCTCGATCTCGCCGCTGTCGATCGCGGAGAGGAGGGCGTCCACTTCGTGCTGCGACAGGATCTTGTCGGGCTCGGCCATGATCTACTTCCGCACGGTCTTCTCGCCGGACTCCGCCATCTTCCGGCCGCGGAGGACCGATTCCACGTACACGGGATCCTCCTCCAGCGCCCGGATCTCGGCGCGGAGAGCCGCGTTTTCCGCCTTCAACCGTCCGGTCTCCCGGACGTGGGCGTCGTGCCGGAACGCGAGCTCGGCGGCCTCGCGGTGGGTCCTGCGCGCGGCCAGGAGCAGGAAGACCGCCAGGACTGCGAGGGCGCAGGCCGCCGCCCAGCCCGTGACCCTCTCCCCCGCGCGCGCCAGAGACCGGATCCAGGATTCCTGCATGATGATAGGCCCCCGCCCGGAGGCGGGCCAGGAAATTCGGTCGCGCTATTGACAGGAAAAAAGGGGGGTGCTAGATTGCCCCCGTCCTGCCGCGCCCTTGATCTCAGTATCGGCCGCGCGGGGGAACTACCTTCATGGCCTTGCTTTTGGCCTCCTACGGCACGCGCGAGATTCTCCTCTACGGCCTTCTTTGGACGATTCTGGCCGCGGGGGCGTGGATCCTCTTTCCGCCGCTCGTGGCCCTCCCGATTCTGGGTCTGCTCTTCACGCTCTACTTCTTCCGCGACCCGGTCAGGCGGCCCCCGCGGTCGCCGGACCTCCTGGTCGCGCCGGCGGACGGCACCGTGGTGGAGATTTCCACGACGCACGAGGGGGAGTTCATCAAGGAGGAGGCGCTCAAGATCGGCATCTTCCTCTCCGTGTTCAACGTCCACGTCAACCGCGCGCCGTGCTCGGGGGTCGTCCGGGCCATCCGCTACACGCCGGGACGGTTCCGCGACGCGCGGACGCCGGACTGCGGGAAGGTGAACGAGCAGAACGCGATCCACATCGACGGACCCGTGCCCGTGGTGGTGACCCAGATCGCGGGCGCGATCGCCCGCAGGATCGTGTGCGCGATCCACGAGAACGAACAGCTCGAGGCGGGCCAGCGGATCGGGATGATCAAATTCGGGTCGCGGACGGACCTGTACATCCCGAAGACGCGGCTCGGGGACTTGAACATCAAGCTCGGCGACCGGGTCAAAGGTGGGGAGACCGTCCTTGCACGAATCGCCCGATCCTAGGCCGCCCGCCCCCGGCCCGGAACCGGCCGCGGAACGGCCGCGCATGGGCGGATGGAGATGGCCGCGCCGGCCCCGGCGCCTGCGCCACATCGCGCTCCTCCCCGCGTTCCTCACGCTGGCCAACGGCGTCTGCGGCTTCCTCGCGATGATCAAGGTCGGGGAAGGTCTCACCCTCGGTACGAAGTCGCCGGCGCAGGATGCCGCGTTCCACATGGCGGCCTACCTCGTCCTCATCGCCATGATCTTCGATGCGCTGGACGGCAAGGTCGCGCGGATGACCCGCACGACGTCGAACTTCGGCGCCCAGCTCGACTCTCTCTGCGACCTCGTGACCTTCGGATGCGCCCCGGCCTTCCTCGTGTACGGTCTCTGCCACGCGACGAGCTTCCTCCCGGACCGGGTCGTCGAGGTCGCGTGCGTCCTGTACGTGATGTGCGCCCTCATCCGGCTGGCCCGATTCAACGTCGAGACCACGCCGGACGAGAAGTCCCATCAGGAGTTCGCCGGGCTGCCGTCGCCGGCGGCGGCGGGCGTCATCGCCGCAGCCGTGATCCCGTGGACGGCCTTCCCCGACTGGGCCGTGTCGCGCATCATCCTGAAGGCGCTCCCGGTCTTCGCGGTCGTTCTCGCGGTCCTGATGGTCTCCCGCATCCGGTACGTCCATCTCGTCAACCGGATCTTCAAGGGATTCCGGCCGTTCGTGACGCTCGTCGAACTCGTGCTCGTCTTCGTGCTCGTCGCGCTGCTGCACGAGTTCGCGATCTTCCTCGGCTTCTTCGTCTACGCCCTCATCGGCCCGGTCCTGTGGCTCCGCCGCCGCCTGCTGCGGAAGCCCGTCCCGGCCGCCGCCGTCGCGCCTGGATCGGACCGGGACGAAACCCTCTTCTAGGGACACAGAGTGCACAGAAGCGGGACCGCACGGAAGACGCAGACGGTCGCATACGTGGGGCTGGGTTCGAATCTGGGCGACCGGCAGGCCAACCTCGACGAGGCGCTCCGCCGCCTCGGTCTCGTCCCCGGCGTCCGGGTGCTGCGCCGCTCCACCGTCCGGGAGACGGACCCCGTCGGCCTCGAGGAACAGCCCCGTTTCCTCAACGCCGTGGCGGAGATCGCGTGCGCGCCGGAACCGGAGGAGCTGCTGGGTCACCTCCTGAGGATCGAGGCGGAGATGGGGCGGGTCCGCAGGCGGCGATGGGGGCCGCGCCCGATCGACCTGGATCTCCTGCTGTTCGGGCGCGGGGAGGTGCGTTCGGAGCGGCTGACCGTACCCCATCCCCGGCTGGCCGAACGCGGATTCGTGCTGGAGCCGCTGGCGGAACTGTGTCCGGCCCGGCGGGTGCCGGGGACCGGACGGACGGTGCGCGGGTTGCTGCATCACCTGTCAGGGATCGCCGAGGACCGACGATGACTCAGATCGTCCGCACGATCCATGAAGTCCGGGGGTTCGTCTCGGACTGCCGCCGGAAGGGGTGGAAGACCGGCTTCGTCCCGACCATGGGCGCCTTCCACGCGGGACATCTCAGCCTGATCCGGCAGGCACGCCGGGAGTGCGACTCCGTGATCGTGAGCATCTTCGTCAACCCCCTCCAGTTCTCCGCGGGAGAGGACTACGACCAGTACCCGCGCCAGCTCGACCGGGACCTCCGGATGGCCGAGAGCGAGAAGGCGGACATCCTCTTCTGTCCCGAGGTGGCGGAGATGTACCCGAAGGGGTTCGACACGTACATCGACCAGAGCGACGGGGGCCTGCCCTCGAAGCTGTGCGGCCGGTTCCGCCCCGGCCATTTCCGCGGCGTCATGACCGTGGTCTGCAAGCTCTTCAACATGGTGCGTCCCGACGTCGCCTACTTCGGCCAGAAGGACTACCAGCAGTACCTCATCATCCGCCGGATGACGATCGACCTCAACCTCGACGTGGACGTGCGCGTGCACCCGACCGTCCGCGAGGAGGACGGGGTCGCGATGAGCTCGCGCAACATCTACCTGGGGCCGAAGCAGCGCAAGGACGCGGGGTGCCTCCACCAGGCCCTGCGGAGGGCCGAGGAGATGGTCTCCAACGGCGAGAGCTCGGCGGCGCGGGTGACCTCGGAGATGAAGCGGGTGATCAACCGCGTGAAGGGCGCCAGGATCGACTACATCGCCGTCGTCAACTCGGAGACGCTCGAGCCCCTCAAGGAGATCAAGGGCAAGACCCTCATCGCGCTCGCCGTGCGCATCGGCAAGGCGCGGCTGATCGACAACGCGCTCGTATGAGGCGCGTCGTCCTCGACTGCCCCGCGAAGATCAACCTGTTCCTCGAGCTGCCCGGCCTCCGCCCGGACGGGTACCACGAGATCGTCACCGTCATGGTCCCGATCGACCTGTGCGACACGATCGAGATCGCCCCCTCCCGGCGCTTCTCGCTCGAGGTCGAAGGGGCCGCGCTCGAGGGGAAAAACACGGTCGAGAAGGCGTACGAGGCGGTCGCGCGGCGCCGGAAGATCCCGGGCGTGCGCGCGCGGCTCGTCAAGCGCATCCCCGCCGGTTCGGGGCTCGGCGGCGGCAGCTCGGACGCGGCCTCGATGATCGAGGCGCTCGACGGGCTCTTCGGTCTCGGGCTGGATCGGGAGGAGGCCGGCGCCGCGGTCGGCTCGGACGTGAACTTCTTCTTCGCGCGCGGTCCTGCGCTGTGCACGGGGCGCGGCGAGATCGTCCATCCCCTCCCCGGGCGCCGCCGGCTCCATTTTGCACTGCTCTTCCCGCCCTTCGCGAACCCGACGCGCGAGATCTACGCGATCCACCGGAAGAAGGGCTTGACTCGGGGCGCAAAACCTGTTACTGGATTTCTGAACGCGTACGCCTCGGGCTCCGGAGACGCGCTGGAGCGCGCCCTCTTCAACCGGCTGGAGGCGGCGGCCTCCGGACTGCGTCCGGCGTTGCGGACGTGGATGACCCGGCTGGGGCCCGGCGCCCGGATGACCGGGAGCGGGTCGGCCGTGTACCGCCTGGTTCCGGACCGCGCGGCGGCGGAGGCCCTCGGCGCGCGCGCGGCCTCGAGCACGTGGGGAGCGCCATGAACATCAGCGAAGTCCGCATCAAGCTGATCCTGAACCGGACGGACAAGCTGCGCGCCTTCTGCAGCATCACCGTCGACGGGGCGATCGTGATCCGGGACCTCAAGATCATCGAGGGGCCGCGCGGCCCCTTCGTCGCGATGCCGTCGCGTAAGCTCACGGACCGCTGCGCCCACTGCGGGATGAAGAACCACCTTCGCGCCCGGTTCTGCGGCGAGTGCGGGAACCACCTCGCCCCCAACCGCGCCCCCAAGGACCCGAACGGGCGCACGCGCGTCCATGCGGACATCGCCCACCCGATCCACGCGGAGGCCAGGGCGGCCCTCGAGAAACGCGTTCTCGACGAGTATCGTCTCGAACTGGAGCGCTCCAAGCAGCCCGGATACAAGCCGGTGGAGATCTTCGACGGCGAGGACTACGAGGAGTGATTCGCCCGCCATAGGGTCTTCCGGGGTTTCGCCTCGGTTCCGCCGGAGAAGCTGAATGGTCCGCACTTATTGTGGCGGACCATTCAGAAAGAGGAAAGAGCAAAGAACAGAGAAGAGAGAGGGCGGGGAAGCCTCCCCGCGCCCCTCCTCCGGGGGCCCGAGGGGGTGCG
>JACPRC010000208.1 GCA_016190175.1 Planctomycetota bacterium | reverse complement strand
TGACCCTACAGGCCCCTTGCTGGCAGGCTACGGCACGGAGGACCTCCCCACAGATCCTGGCCCCTCAGCGGCCCGCCAGCGGCCTCCGGTTACCCATACCGTAGTGTCTGATTCACTGGAGACACATGCGTGACGCATTTGGTGTGCAACCTCCTGGTGCGAACGCGAATCCTGCGGTGGAACTCCAGAGCGACGAGTAGGAAATGATGCTCGGGTAGAGCATGTCGTTGCGGGCATTGACCTCGTGCCGACCCTGCAAACCCCGCGCACGCCCCCCGACCGTCTCCAGCCGCCTCCCGGCTGTCCATCTGCGGTGCGTCGTCGGACTTCCTGAGATCGAGAACCGTGGGGAGCATCCCGCCGATTCCTGTCGTCCGGCCGTGCCGTCCTACAGGCACTGCATGCACGGGATCTTCCCGCGCCGGGCGACCTCCTTCTTGGAGTAGAACTTCATCCGCCGCTCCTCGGGGATGAGCTGCGTGAAGGGACACGCCGGCGAGTGGTAGTGCACGCTCGCCTCGCTCGTGACGTAGTTCGGCTCCTTCTTCATGATCCGGTCCACGACCTCGCGCGTCTCTTCGACGCCGAGCTTCTCGTTGTAGACCATCTCGATCACTTCGAGCATCACGTCCGGATCGTCGATCTCGGCGACGATCTTCGCGTGGTCCTCCGAGATCATCCCGGCCCGGAGCGCCTCGCACGCGGGCACCGGCAGTTCCATCAGCTCGCGCGCGTGGTGGAGCTGCCCGACGTCGAGCCCCATCGCCTCGGCCAGTTCCTTCTCGTCCACGCCGCGGCACTTCCGGCCGATCCGGTCGAACATCATCACCACGTCCACCTTCGAGAGGTCCTCGCGGTGCAGGTTCTCGAGGTAGCTCACCTCCATCATCTGCTTCGTGTTGAGCGACCGCACGATCGCGGGGATGTACTGGAACCCGAGTTCCCGCGCGGCCTGGAGGCGCCGCTGGCCCGCGACGAGGGTGTAGCCGCCCCGCTTCCGGTTGACGATGATCGGCACGATGACGCCGTACTTCTGTATCGAGGCCTTCAGGTTCGCGTGCGGCTCCTCGAGGAAGTACTCGCGCGGCTGGTACGGGTTCGCCTCGATCTCCGCGACCGCGATGTATTCGAGCCGGTCGCCCTTCCCCTTGAAGAAACGGCGGAACGTGTCCCAGAACGACCGCCAGAACCCCTTGCGACCGCCGCAGACGGGACAATCGTGACGTACCGCGACTTCCGACATGCGATCCCCCCTCAAACTCTCCATACTTAGTATCGGCGTCCGGCGTTTTTTCTTGTATGGTGTTCGCCATGAAGCCGCTCCTGCTGCTGCTCTCTCTGGCCCAGGATCCCGTCCTCGATCGCGGCGTCGTCGTCTCCCCCGAGCCGCGCGCCGGAGAAGTCGGCGCCTCGATGCTTGCCAGGGGCGGGAACGCCGTCGATGCCGCGGTCGCCACGTTCTTCGCCCTCGCGGTGACGTTCCCCAACGCGGGCAACCTCGGCGGCGGCGGCTTCATGCTGGTCCGCACGGCGAAGGGCGACGAGGCGCTCGACTACCGCGAGACCGCCCCCGACCGGGCCCATCGCGACCTCTTTCTCGACAAGGACGGCAACGTCGTTCCGGGCCTCAGCCTGCGGACCCATCTCGCCGCCGGAGTTCCGGGAAGCGTCATGGGGATGTGGGAGGCGCATCGCAGGCACGGGACGATCCCGTGGAAAGAGCTCCTCGCGCCCGCGATCCGCCTTGCCGAGGGGTACGATCTGGACGAATGGACCGCCCGGAGCTTCTCGCAGGGCCCCTCCAACGCGAACTTCCGGAAGTACTTCCACGGCAAGGCGGGAGAGACCTTCCGGCAGCCCGAACTGGCCGCAACGCTCCGGCGGATCGCGGAAAAGGGACCCGACGACTTCTACCGCGGCGAGACGGCGCGGCTCCTTGTCGCCGAGATGAAACGCGGGAACGGCATCATCACGATGGGGGATCTTGCGGCTTATCGCGCCGTCTGGCGCAGACCGGTCGCGGGGACCTACCGGGGCCACCGGATCGTCTCGATGCCCCCGCCCTCCTCCGGCGGCATCGCCGTGATCCAGATCCTCCAGATGCTCGAAGGCTTTGCCGTTCCGAAGCACAATTCGCCCGACTACGTTCACCTCCTCGCCGAGATCGAGAAGCGCGCCTTCGCCGACCGGAGCCATTGGCTCGGCGATCCGGACTTCGCGAAAGTCCCGGAGTTCCTCATCGATCCGAAGTACGCCGCCGCCCGGGCGCGCGGGATCGCCCTCGACCGCAAGACCGAACCCGGCGCCGTCTCGCACGGGACGGAGAAGGACCACACCACGCACTTCAGCATCGTGGACAAATGGGGCAACGGCGTCGCGAACACGACGACGCTCGACGATTCGTACGGGAGCGGCATCGTCGTCGAGGGCGCGGGGTTCCTGCTCAACAACGAGATGGACGACTTCTCCGCGAAGCCCGGCGTGCCGAACATGTTCGGCGTCACGGGCGGCGAGGCGAACTCGATCCGGCCCGGGAAGCGCATGCTCTCCTCGATGAGTCCGACCTTCGTCTACCGCGGCGACCGCCTGTGGCTCGTCCTCGGTTCGCCGGGCGGGCCGACCATCATCACGACGGTCGCGCAGGTCATTCTCAACATGATCGATCACGGGATGACGATCGAGGCCGCGGTCAAGGCGCCGCGCTTCCATCATCAGTGGCCGCCGGTGGCGAAGGACGCGGACGTCGTCTCGGCGGAGCAGGGGATCGACGCGCCCGCGAAGTGGTACGTGGTGCGGCGCCGCCGGCTCGGCGACGTGCAGGCGATCGAGATCGACGGACGGCGCGCGATCGGCGCGCCGGACCCGCGGGGGATCGGAAGGGCGATCGAGGAGGCAAGGATGCAGGAAGCTCCCGACTTCGACGCGCTGTGGAACTACGACAAACCGGACGAGACCGAAAGGAAGTTCCGCGAGATCCTCGCGACGGGGAAGGGCGACGCTTCCTACCGCGCCCAGCTCCTCACGCAGATCGCCCGCTGCCAGGGGCTCCAGGGCAAGTTCGACGAGGCGCACAAGACGCTCGACGAGGCGGAGAAGCTCGCGCCGGACTCGAAGGTCGCGCGCATCCGCTGCCTCCTCGAGCGCGGCCGGGCGTACAACAGCGCGAAGAAGAAGGAGAAGGCGCGACCGCTTTTCGTCGAGGCGCTCGAACTCGCGCGCGCCGCCGGCGAGGAGTTCCACGCCGTCGATGCCGCCCACATGCTCGGGATCGTCGATCCGCCCAAGGAGGCTCTCGAGTGGAACCTCAAGGCGATCGCGATGGCCGAGGCGTCGAAGGGCCCCCGCGCGAAGAACTGGCTCGGCGCGCTCTACAACAACGTCGGCTGGACCTACCACGACCTCGGCGAGTTCGAGAAGGCGCTGGAGCTCTTCAAGAAGGGGCTCGTCTGGCGGCAGGAACGGAACCAGCCGAAGGAGACGCGTATCGCGAAGTGGACCGTGGGGCGGGCGCTGCGCTCCCTCAAGCGCCTCGACGAGGCGCTCCAGATCCAGCGCGAGCTCGTGGAGGAGTGGGAAAAGGCGGGCGAGAAGGACGGCTACGTCTTCGAGGAGATGGGCGAATGCCTCCTCGCTCTCGGGAAGGCGGACGAGGCGAAGCCCTGGTTCGCCAGGGCGTACGAGGAGCTGTCAAAGGACTCCTGGTTCGTCGAGAACGAGGCGGAGCGGATGAAGCGGCTCAAGGAACTCGGGGGGAAGTAGCGTGTTCTCGATCGGTCCGACGCGAACGAGAGGACTTGCTCTCGTTGCCTTCCCGCCAATAGAATGGGCTCCGGCAAGCGAGGAATCGAGACGTGAGAAACGAGTTCACCGCTGTTGTGGAACGCGACGGGAAGTGGTTCATCGCATACTGTCCCGAGATTCCGGGCGCAAACGGGCAGGGTCGCAGCAAGGCAACCTGCCTCCAGAGCCTCCGAGAGGCCATTTCGCTCATCCTGGAAGAGCGCCGCAGAGAGGGACTGCGAGGCGTTCCCCGGAACGCGTCGCGTGAGATCGTCGACGTCGGATGAAGCGCACCGCCCTCCTCAAGCATCTTCGCCGGCACGGCTGCTTTCTGAAACGTGAGGGACGCTCACACTCCCTATGGGTCAACCCGCGCACCGGCGAGATGGAGGCCGTTCCAAGACACGTCGAGATTCCTGATCGACTGGCCAGGAAGATCTGCATCGGACTCTCTGTCGGGCTTCCCGGCGGGTAGCAGACAGCCGGGAATCATCACTTCTTCGGCTCCACCCACTTCTCCTCGACCGGCTCGCCGGGCGTCCCGGGGCGGCCGATGGGGACGGGCAGCGCGCCGCCCAGGAGCGCCGCCACGATGCGATCGGCCTCCTCCCGGCGGAAGTTCCCGGCGATCTCGACCCGACCGCCCAGCTTCGGGCCCTTCATCACGGGCTTGGAGAGGATCTTGCCCTCCCAGAGGATCGCCAGGAGTCCCGGCGGCTTCTGTCCGAAGAGCACGGATGCGACGGCGTCGAACTTGTCCGCGCCCGTCTTTGCAAGCGTGACGCCCACGCCGAAGCCCCCATCCGTACTCTGCTGCACCGTGGCGGCTTGGATGTCCGCGATCTTGAGGACGGAATCCCTCCGGATCAGGAGGGTCGGGCCGCTCAGGTACTCGTACTCGCCTGCCAGCGGCTGATCGTTCGCCACGACCTCGCAGCCACCGGGCACTTGCGTCGGGTCCTTTCGCCATCGCTCGTGCTCCTCCTTCGTCGCGACGACACGGATCTCCAGCCGCGCGCCGGGGAGCACCGCCAGCTTCTTGTACTCCTCGAACTCCTCCCGGCGGACCTCCGGGATGCGCAGAGTCACGAACTCGTCGTCGCGAAGGGAGATCCACGCTTCCTTGAGCCCCTTCGCGCGGATCCTCCGGCGGAGGACATCGACGATCTCCTCCGCGATGCGTTCCGCGTCCTTCGGCTTCTCCGCAGGGTAGAGGATCTTGTAGGTCAGCACGGAGCAGTCGCGATGCTTCTCCAGGACGCGCCGGACGACGTCCTCATCCTTCACGAGGTCGAATTCGTCGCCGAGCTTCTTCGCGCCGCACTGGAAGGCGCGATCGATCGCCTCGACGACGCGCGGCAGCGACTCCGCGCGGTCCGCGCCTTGACGGATCCGGCCCACGAGGTGGCGGGCGTAGGAGAGGGCGGCGTCGCGGATTTCATCGTCGTCCCGGAGTCGCTTCAGGAATATGGCGCCCGCAAGGAAGGTCGGCATACCCTCGAAGAATACGCCCCGATTCTTGAAGCCCTCCCCAAGTGCCGCCTCGTCTTCCTCCGCTCCCTTGGCATCCGCCAGGAGTGTTCGACGAAGTCGGGCTCGGAGGTTGCGGGCCGGCCCCGGTTCCTTCTCCAGTTTGACGGCGGTCTCAGCGTCGGCGCGAATCAGATTCAGGACCTCGGGCGTGACACAGGACGGCTCCTCTTCGGATAGGGTCAGCCAGTACGAGACACGGGTGCAGTAGGGCGCCGGCGATTCCGGCGCGCAGAGCACCCCCGCATCCAAGTCCGTCCGCGCCGAGTCGTCCATCCGCAAGGCGCCCAGGAACACCGCGCGCATCCCATACCCCAAAGGGTTCGTCGGGCAGAGCTCGACCCATTCCTCCAAATCGATCAACACCGCCCCGAGATCGGGGCGTCCCAGATCCGCCCCGAACCGGAACCAGTGAATCCGGGGATCGTTCGGATCCACCGCCGCCGCCCGGTCACAGTACGCCTTCCTCTCCAGATCGCCTGAGGCTCCGGAATCGGCCAACAGAGACCGGAGAATCAGGCCGTCAACGAAGATCGGGTTCAACCTGAGCGCTTCGTCCAGAGACTGGCGCAATGACTGGACGTGCCCTCCCGCAGGCGACTTCCCCTGGAAGATGATCCGAACAAGCCGGTTCAATTCGAGGTACGCCTGTAGAACCAAGACCTGCTCTCGCGGCGCTCCCGCGGCAGCCAGATTCTCGGCATCTTGCTCCAATGGAGCCATCCGTTCGGGCTGGTGGCCGACGAAGATGAACTGGTCGCATCCCATTCGCGCCCGGCGATACCGCGCGTCCAGGAGCTTGGGATCCAGTTCGAGCGCACGGCTCCAGTCGGCCTGCGCGCGGTCGGAGAGTCCCATGGACTCATGCAGTCTCCCGCGCCAGTAGTACGCCTCGCCCGACTTCGGATGGGCCGCGATCGCCTTGTCCATCTTGACGACGGCTTCCCGCAGCCGCGCGTGGCGCTCCTTCCGCTCCTTCGGTCCCGTGCCGAACCGCGCGAGTTCAAGCGCGCGCTGCGCGCGATCGACAGACTGGCGGAGGTCCTTCGATACCGCCTCCTTGTCGCCGACCCGATCCAGGGAGCGTGTAGCCCTGTACATCATGAACACGAAGTAGACCCCGGCGGCCAGGAGCACGACGCTCGGCGCAAGCAGCAATGCGACCTGATGACGCCGCACGGTCCGCAACGCCCGGCGCGCCAACGCCATCGGCCTCGCCGCGATCGGTTCCCCGTTCAGGTGCCGCCGCAGGTCCTCGGCAAAGGCCGAGGCCGTCGCATAGCGGTCCGTCCGCTCCTTCGAAAGCGCCTTGAGGCAGATCACCTCGAGTTCCTTCGGCGCCCGGGGATTCAGTATCCTCGGAGCCACCGGATCCTGCGTCGCGATCTTGCGGAAGATCTCCATCGCCGTCTCGCCCGTGAACGGCGGGCGGCCCGTCAGGATCTCGTAGAGCAGCGCGCCGAGCGAGTAGACGTCGGAACGCGCATCGACGCTCTTCGACCCCGCCGCCTGCTCGGGACTCATGTAGGGCGGCGTCCCCATCGCCGAACCGGTGTCCGTCAAGCCGGATTTCGTCCCCAAGGTCTTGGCGATCCCGAAGTCGAGCACGCGCGGCTTCCCCCGCGCGTCCACCATCACGTTCTGCGGCTTGAGGTCCCGGTGGATGACGCCGTTTTCGTGCGCGTACTGGATCGCCCGCGCCACCTTCTCCAGGATCTCGACCGCCTCGCGCGCGCCGAGCGGCTTTCCCTTGAGGTGCTCCGAAAGCGTCCGCCCCTCCACGAGTTCCATGCTGTAGAAGTAGGAGCCTTCCTGGCTGGAGACCTCGTAGACGGGGACGATGTTCGGATGGCAGAGCTTCGCCGCGGCGCGGGCCTCGCGGAAGAAGCGCTCGACGATCTCGCCCGGCGTCTGATCGCCCGCGGGAAGGACCTTGAGTGCGACGACCCGCTCCAGTCCCTTCTGGCGGGCCTTGTAGACGACGCCCATCCCGCCGGAGCCCAGGACGCCCAGGATGTGGTAGTTCCCGAACTCGCCTCCGATGGGGGGCAGCGCCGCCGCCTTCTCCACTTGGGTCGTGACGAAAGGGGTGCCGAAGACGGAGTCGACAAGGCACTTGGGACAGACGCCGTCGAATTTGCCCTTCACCTCCGAGACGGCGACATCCACTCCGCAACGCGGGCAGTTCTGATTCATCATTCTTCGCCCTCCCGGGATTAGTGGGAAGGGCGCGCAAGGTCTTTCAGAAAACCCGCCGGAAAAGGCGCAATTCCTCTTCCAGATCCTCCGGCGTCGCGGCGGTTTGGCGGAGTTCCTCGATCAACAGATCGCGAAAGCGCGCCTTGGCTCGGTGGAGGCGGTTGGTCACGTCCGCTTCCGAGAGCCCCAGCCGCCGTTCGATCTGCGCGTAGTCCGATGACTCCCCTTCGAAACCGAAGCGGAGGCGAAGCAGCTCGTATCCCTCCGCGCGCTCCTCCCGCAGCCGATCGAGGACCCGCATGACCGTCTCCGCGGCGCACGATCGCAAGAATGCCTGTTCCGGATCTGTGCCCTTCTGAGAGGAGAAGTCCGTTTCCGCCTCGGCGAAATCCCACGAGACACGGGCCGCCTGCCCTCCGCGCTTGATCGCCCGCTCGCGGTCGTACTGGTCCGAGAGAAAGCGATCGAGCACGCCGCGGAGAAAGGCGCGGAAAGAGCCGGTCTCGTTCTTGCGGTCCAGGATCTCCTTCTCCAGCACGTAGGCGAAGAAGGACTGGGTGAGGTCCTTGGCGGTCTCGACATCCTTGCCTTTCGCGCGGATGAAGAAGTAAACCGGCTTCCAGTAGCGCGCCGCGAGCCGTTCGAGCGCCTCGGGGTCCCGCGCCCGCAGGGCGGTCGACCAGAGAGTCGAGGCCCACTCGCCGCCGGGCCCGCCGATCTCGGTCTCGCGCATCGGGTGCGGATTCTATCACCCGCGCCTTCGCGGCCGCAACCGCGGCGGGCCGCCGCGCGTTCTATAGACGGATGATCACCGTCCTCCTCCTCGCCTGCCTCCAGGACGAGAAGACCCTCGACCACTCCGGCCAGACGCGCACCTACCGCCTCCACATGTCGAAGAACGCGACCGGCCCGCTCCCGCTCGTCGTCGCGCTCCACGGCGCGATGTCGAGCGGCCGACAGATGCAGGCCCTCACGAAGTTCGACGCGCTCGCCGACGAGAAGGGCTTCGCGGTCGTCTACCCGGACGGGCTGAAGCGCATCTGGCGGTTCGCGGAGAGCGACACGGACGTCGGCTTTCTCACGGCGCTCATCGACCATCTCATCGAGAAGGGAATCGCGGACACGTCGCGCATCTACGTCACGGGGATTTCCAACGGCGCCCTCATGGCCCACCGGCTCGCGTGCGACCGCGCCGACCGGATCGCCGCGTGCGCAACCGTCGCGGGGACGACCATGCCCGCTCTGCTGGAGAAGCTCAAACCTTCGAAGCCCGTCCCGCTCCTCTATATCCACGGCACCGACGACCCCGTGCTCGGCTACGACGGCACGGACCGGTTCACGAAGCGGAGGATGTCGCTGGGCGCGGAGGAATTCGTCGCGTGGTGGGCGAAGAAGAACGGCTGCGGCGAGAAGCCCGAGGTCGAGGCGCTTCCCGACCGCGCGGACGACGGCACGACGGTGGAGCGCCGCACGTACGGGGGCGGCGCGCCCGTGGTCTTCTACCGGATCGCGGGGGGCGGCCACACCTGGCCCGGCGGGCCCGGGACGGAGAACCGCATCCTCGGCCGAACCTGCAAGGACCTCGACGCGAGCGCGGCGATGTGGGAGTTCTTCGCGAAGTACCGGCGCTGAGGAGAGACCACAGACCACGGACCGCAGACCACGGAAGATCACAGGCGCTGTGGTCTACTTCACGGCCCGATCTTCGGCTCGTCCAAGGTCCCCGTGACGTGGATCCCGAAGACGGAGTCCCGCAACAGGTCCAGGATCCGCATCGGGATCTGGAAGAGGATGAAGTCGATCCCCAGGAGCCCGCCGGACTGCATCTTCAGCTTCAGGTCCAGGCGGCCGTCGAAGTCGATGCTCCCCTTCCCCACGATCGCGACGCCCGCGCCCTGCATCGCCAGCGACCGGACCTCGAAACGGCCGTCCTTGATGTCGAAGTGGATCGTCGCGGCGGAGATGACCTTCTCCGCCCCCCACGCCGAAAGGTTGAGCGACATGATGAGCGCGACGGCCGGCACGGGGAAGAGCTTCGCCTCCGTGATCACGAGCTTCCCGGTCCCCGTGATCGACTTCGCGTCGCCGCCCTTTCCCCGCAGGTCTCGCAGCTCCAGCGTCGCCTTCCCGACGAGCGGATCGCGGCCCTTCTTGCGTACGGACTCGGAGTCGGACGTGTACTCGTAGAGGTCGAGCCGGTCCACGGTGAACTCGCCCCCGAGCTCCTTCGACTCCGTGTCGAGGCGGAGGCTCCCCGCCACCGTCCCCCCATAGCCCGTCCCCTGGATGTGAACGAAGCGCAGGTCCGGTCCGGTCTTGACCAGGGAGCACGAGAGGTCCGTGACCTCCTTGCCTTCGACGCGGACGCGGTCGATGCGGACAGGGCCGCGAAGCTCCGTCCCCCTCTCGCCGACGAAGACCTCGAAGTTCGCCGTGGCCTGTTCGATGTCGTCGAGCTTCACGGCCGCGTCGATCCTTCCGCGGGGCATCTTCACGGCCACGAGGACCTTCGTGTCGCCCCCCTTGCCGCCGCGGGGGGCCGTGAGCTGCATGTCGACGCTCACCGTCCCCTCGAGCTTCAGCGTGTCGAGGATCTCCCGCACCTGTTTCGGCATCGCCCGCCGGACGTCGGGCTCCAGCCGGAGCCCCACGGTCCGGATCCGCAGGTCCGTCTCCTCGTCCGTCACCGCGCCGTTCAGGGCCACGCGCGCGTCCGCGCAGGTCCCCTCGACGTGTCGAAGTTCGACACGGCCGGTCTCGTAGAGGACCTCGCCCGTGAGGTCGGAGGCCCAGAGCGGGACCTCCCGGTAGAGCGCCCGGCAGCGGCGCAGCCGCGCCGCGCCGCGATGGACGGGCTTTCCGCCGCGCTCCTTCGTCACGCGCCATTCCAGGTCCATCGTCCCCTGCGGGCGGAAGTCGTCCCACACCTTCTTCGTCTCGTCGTCGAGCGCGTCCCTCAGGCGCGCGTCCAACGGGAGGTCGAACGCGTGGATCTGGAGATCCAGGACCGGGTCGTCCGTGATCTCGCCGACCGTCCCGTGGACGATGAGGCGCGAACGTTCCGGGATCGCGCCGAGGAACGGGGCGATCCGGAGGCGCCCCTGGGACGATTCGATGCCCTTGATGCGCACGTCCGGGGAGTCGATCTCGATCTCGCCCTCCAGCCGGCTCACGGGGTAGGGGAAGTCGCGAAAGACGATCGACGTGTCCTTGAACCGGATCGAGAGCGGATTCCTCACGGGCTTGTCGGGGCCGTAGTCGCGGACGATCCACCCCGTCGCGTCGATCCACCCGCCCGGGTTGAACTGGTCCCAGATCTTCCGACCCCCGGCGTCGAGCGCGGCGCGGAGGGTCGCGTCGAGCGGCATATCCGTGATGTCGAGTCGGAAGCGGAAGTCCGCCTCGGCGGCGTAGCCGCCCGCGCGGCCGTCGAACCGGATGAGCGTGGGCCCCCGGCGCGCCTGGAGGTACTTGATCTGGAACCCCTTCGTGAAGAAGTCGATCTCCCCCTCGACCCGCTCCACCGGGTACGGGAACCCCTTGTACGTGAGGCCCATCCCCTTCAGGCGGAGCGTGATCCTGAAGTCCGCGTCCCGGCCGGACTGCTTCACGTACTCCACGCTCACCGCCGCGGGACCGTCGGGCTTGTAGCGGTCCCAGTCCGGGTGGATCGACGGGCTCAACACGTGGCGCGTCTTCGGACCCAGGACGATCTCGTCGCACTCGAAGTGGAGCCGCGTGGTCTCCGTCTCCAGGTCGAATTCCCCGTGGACGCGCCACTCGCCGAAGAGCGGGTTCGAGAGCCGGCCCGCGAGGATGTAGCGGTAGCGACCGAGGGGCGAAAGCGCCAGCTCGCGGATCGCGAACGCCTGCGGCGAGTCCCAGTGGAGGAACTCGCGGTGCGCGAATTCCAGGACTCCGCCGCGGCACTCGATGCGCGGCAGCCCCTCGGGGCCGATCCGCTCCCGCAGCGGCGGACCGGGCGGCAGGTTCCCCAGTTCGGTGAAAAGCTCGTCCGAAAGGAACAGTCTCGGCGACTCCAGGACCACGAGTTCCGGTTTCGGGCTCGTGCTCCCCGTCATCCGGATCTCGGCCCGCTTCGCCGAGAGCACCCTGAGCCGGGCCGGCGTCGCCGTGAACGACACGTCCTCCAGAAGGACCGTGCGGTCGCCGATCGAGACGCGGACGTCGCCGCACGAGAGGTCGTCGCCGAAACTCCGCTTCAACTCCTCGCGCGCGAGCCGCGAGAGCGTCGCGCTCGACGTGAGGATGAAGAAGTCGGCGACCGCGATGGCGACGACGATGGCGACCATCCAGAGCCAGGCGGCCGGGCGGCTCATGACCCGTGAATTGTACCCTCCTTCGCTCGTCGGCGCGACAGCGCAGACGAGCTACGGAGGGCAAGCCGCCGCTTTGCGCACCGACGTCGCTCCGCCGGGTCATCCGACCATTGCAGGGCGGAAGCCGCCCGCGTAGACTCCACGCCCATGCTCATCGAGTGCGTCCCCAACTTCAGCGAGGGACGGCGCCGGGACGTCGTGGACTCCCTGCAGGCCGCCGCCTCGCTCCCCGGCGTGAAGTTCCTCGACGTAGAGACGGACGCGGACCACAACCGCTGCGTCCTCACGTTCGTCGGCGGGCCGGACGCGCTTGCGGAGGCGGCGTTCGCGGCCGCGGCGGCCGCGGTGGAACGCATCGACCTCAACGCGCATCGGGGGCAGCACCCGCGCATGGGCGCCGTGGACGTGATCCCGTTCGTCCCGTTGCGCGGCGCGACGATGGGGGACGCGGTGGCGGTCGCGAAGCGGGTCGGCGAGCGGCTCGGGCGCGAGCTGGAGCTGCCCGTCTATCTCTACGAGTCCGCGGCCGCGCGACCGGACCGACGCAACCTCGCGGAGATCCGCAAGCCCCAGTTCGAGGGATTGCGCGACCTCATCGGGCGCGACCCCGAGCGCGTCCCCGACTTCGGCCCGAACCGGATCCATCCGACCGCGGGCTGCGTCGCCGTCGGCGCCCGCCCGCCGCTCATCGCCTACAACGTGGATCTCGAGACGGAGGACGTGGCGGTCGCGAAGGCGATCGCGAAGAAGATCCGCGAGCGGGACGGCGGCCTGCCGGGGATCAAGGCGCTGGGCCTCTCCATCGCGGCACGCAAGTGCGCGCAGGTCTCCATGAACGTCTGCGACTTCCGGAAGACCGGCCTGCGCGAGGCGTTCCGCGCCGTCGAGGCGGAGGCGCGCGCCCTCGGCGCGGCGGTCCGCTCCAGCGAGATCGTGGGCCTCGTCCCGCAGGAGGCGCTTCCGCCGGAGACGGAGATCCGGCTTGCCGGATTCACGCGGGAGCAGATCATCGAGAACCGGCTTTGACCGGGCGGATGGCACTGGAACGTCCCATGCTGACGATCTTCTACAGCCCCGACTACGTCCTCTCGGCCCATTCCTTCGACACGACCCGCAAGGCGTCATGGGTCGCGGAGTCGCTCCGCGAGAATCCCATCCCCGGGGTAGAGCTGCGGGAACCGCGGCCCCTGACGGAGTCCCAGGTTACGGAAACCCACTCTCCGGAGTACGTGCGTGCCGTCCGGACGGACGAGCCGCGCGGACTGGCGGAATCCCAGGGGTTCGCCTGGGATCCCGGGCTCTGGCCGATGACCGCGGCCTCGAACGGGGGGGCCGTCGAGGCGGCCCTCACCGCGATGAAGGACGGAGTCTCCGGTTCGCTCTCCAGCGGCCTCCACCACGCGCGGCGCGGGGAAGGGCGCGGCTTCTGCACGTTCAACGGCCTCGCGATCGCCGCCCGCGAAGCGAGGAAGGCGGGCGCACGGACGATCCTGATCCTGGACCTGGATGCCCATTGCGGGGGCGGGACCCACTCCCTGATCGCGGGAGATCCGGACCTCCGCCAGCTCGACATCGCGGTGGATCCCTTCGACCGGTACGTTCCCGGACCGACGGCCACGCTGGACCTGGTGGAAGAGGCGTCCCGATACCTGCCGACGTTGACGAGACGGTTGAGCGACCTCGACTCGGCGTTCGACCTGTGCATCTACAACGCCGGCATGGACCCCTTCGAGGGCTCCGCGATCGGCGGGCTATCCGGGATAACGCGGGAGATCCTCGCGGAGCGGGAACGGCTGGTCTTCGGCTGGTTCCGGAAGCGGCGGGTGCCCGTCGCGTTCGTGCTGGCGGGAGGATACGTCGGCCCGGATCTGGACCGTGAACGGCTGGTGGAATTGCACCGCCTCACGATCGAAGCGGCGAGAGAGACGGCGTAGCCCGCATCCGCATGCGTCCCCGGGCCGGCGGCTCAGCGATCTTCCACCGTCTTGCCGGTCGTGTGAGCGAACGCCTCCCGCGCGAGGTTTCGGATCCAAGGGTCTCCGCGGGGGTCCAGCGCCCGGGCCCGGAGATCCTCCGCGAACCTCATGTCGCGGACGCGCCCGAGCACGATGCATGCGTCCGCGCGGTTCCGAGCTACCTCCCCGTCCGCTCCCGCAGGAACTTCTCCCGGTTCTCGCGTTTGTTCCACCACTCGCGCGCGCGGGCGGCGGAGTCGAATCCCTCGCCGGTCACCGCCTCAAGAGCGGAGCGCGTCGCGGTCTGGATCCCGGCCGCCTCCCCGCCGGACCAGCGGCCCGCGACGTTCACGCCCTTCACGATCGCCTCGGCCTCTTCGTGGAGCAGGACGAGGCGCGTCACCGCCTTCTCCAGCGGCTCGGCGGCCTTGATCTGCAGGAGGAGTTCGGGGAGGACCGAGAGCGTCGCGCGCACCTGGGTGGCGTCCCCGTCGAGATGGCGGAGGAACGGCCCCACGGCGCGTTCGTCGCCGATCCGGGCCAGCGCGGAGACGACGGCGGTGAAGGTCAGCAGATCGCGGCGGGTCCTGTCGAGCAGTTCCAGCAGCGGCTGCACCGCGCGGGGGTCCTGCCGCCGGCCCAGGGCCGCGATCGCGGCGCGGCGCAGCGCGGCGTCCGGCTCGCTCAGGTGGCCCACGAGGAGCGCCGTGGCCTCCTTGAAGTGGAAGAGCGACGTCTCGTAGAGGGCCTGCGCCCGCGCGGGGCCTGCGCCCTCCCGCGAGCGCCGATCGAGATCGTCGAGGACCCTCTTCAGTTTCTCCGGCGGCACCTTGCATTCGACGCGCCACTCCGGATCGCCCGCGACCGCCTCGGCGAAGAGGACGACGCGGACGGGACGAGCGCCGACGAGGAAGGCGCGGCCCGACGGGCGGCCGTCCCCGCGCAGGATGCGCGAGTCGCCGCGCGACTCGATCTTCGCGAAGAAGGCGGACTCGATCGTCTGACGCACCCCCGCGACGCTCGCCGGCACGCGGGAGGCCCTCGCCGGCTTCCCGCGGGCGCGCAGCGCGGACTGGAGCGCCGCGGCGTTGAGCACCCGCTCGAAGTAGGCCGCGAAGAGGGTCCGGTTCCGGAACAGCTCCGCGACCTCCACGCTCTCCCCCGTGCACACGACGACGCCCACCGCCGAGGGGAAGCGCTCCGGCAGGTCCGCGAAGAATGTCCGGTACTCCATCAGCTCCGCGAGGACGTGGCGGTAGACCTCCCCCTGCGACTTCGCCTTCCCGCCCGCGAGGTCGATCTGGCGCGTCACGTGCGCCCAGGCGGCGCCCTGTCCCGCCTCGGCCAGCAGCACCTTCCTCAGGCCGTACGCGGCGAAGTAGTGGCCCGAGTCGCCGGTGAATCTCTCGTCCTTGCGGAGCGCCGACGGCTCCACGCACGCCACCGGTACGGCGACGGGCCTCTTCGAAGGCGGGACGAGCGTGTCCTCGGTTACGACCCTCGAGTACCGGCCGCCCGCGAGGATCTCCCCCTCCGCGACGAGGACGGCGCGGTCGCCCGAATTCGTGACGCGGACCTCGAACGGCGGGCCGCCGTCGGCGATCTCGACCGTCCCGGCCTGCAGCGCCGCCGCGAGGTTCACGAAGTCGGGCTCCCCGGCTTCGCGCGGGGCGAGGATCGGATAGAGCGTCAGGCCCTTGAACGCGGCGGGGGGGCCGATCTCGAGCCCGGCAAGCGCGGCCGTCACCTCGTTGTCCGCCGTCGCGGTGTCCGGACGCCGCACGATGCGCTGGGCGACGAGTTCGTCCCGGTGCTCGCGGCTCATGATCGTGCCGCTCCCCTCCGGGTACTCGACGAGGTTGTACCGCTTCATGAAGTCGTTCCGGAACTCCTCGCGCGTCATCCAGGCGTCCGGTCCGACCTGGACCAGTCCCTTCGTCCAGGCCTCGAGCCATTCGCGCGGGACGAACGTCGTTCCGACCTTCTCGTAGCCGAGCCTCGCCATCTCCTTGTCGACCTCGGCGCGGATGTCGATCTTGTCCGGGGGCTTCGCGCGTCCCTCGGAGAGCTTCGCGAAGGCGTCGTCGCGGGACATCATCTCGCCTCCGACGCAGACGAACCCCTTCTCGAAGGACTCCTTCATCGACTTCGGCAGCCAGCGGTTCCCGTCGTGCACGAGGCCGAATTCCTCGCGGAGGATGCGCTCCTTGTCCGCGCGGGTGAGGGGCTTCTCCACCGCGGGGCCCGGCACCTCCCGTTCGCGGATCGTCTCGCGGACGGCCGCTTCGGGAGGCTTGCGCACCAGGAGTCCGCCGAGGAAAGCGGCCACGACGAGCGCGGCCATGGCCGGAACCCAGGCCCACGGGAAGGGCCGGGGCGCGGGTTTCGGGGGAGCGGGGGGAAGCGCGGTCTCGGTCCGGGCGGCGGCGACGACGCCGCCGGCGAAGATCGTCGACGTCTCGAACTGCGACGAGGTGCGCAGGAGGTCGAGGCTCTTCTTGAAGTGGCGGTACTCACGGGAGCAGGCGACGCACGAGCGCAGGTGGTCCTCCACCGCCGCCTGATCCTCCGCGGAGAGGGCGCGGTCGTAGTGGTCGGAGAAAAGTTCCTCGGCGCGCTTGCAGTCCACCCTCACGCTCCCATCTTCTTCCAGACCTCTTTGAAGGCGAGCCGCGCCCTGGAGATGCGCGACTTCACCGTCCCCATCGGCAGGTCCAGCACCTGCGCGATCTCCTCGTACGAAAGCCCCTGCACGTCCTTGAGGAGCAGGATCTCCCGGTCGTGGTCGTCGAGTTCCCGCAGGGCGTGGTTGACCTGCGCGCGCACCTCGTCGTGCTCGATCCGCACCTCGGGCACGGATTCGGTCGTGTCCGCCGTCAACTGCGGCACCTCGCGCGTGGTGTCCGCGCCCTTGCCCGTCATCCAGTCCATCGACTTCGCCGGGTGGCGGACCCGGCGTTTGAATTCGTCCTTCGCGAGGTTCGAGGCGATGGTGTAGAGCCAGGTGGAGAACTTCGCGGAGTGGTTGTATTCCCTGACCTTGCGGAAGACGCGCATGAACGTCTCCTGCGCGAGGTCCTCCGCGGTCCGGAAGTCCCCGACGTACCGGTACAGGAAGGACACGATCGCGTTCTTGTAGCGGTGGACGATGACGTCGAATCCGGCCACGAGATCGTCGCCGGTCGCGTCCTTCAGGCGCGACATGAGCTCGTGGTCGGGCAGCGCCTCGAGTTCCTTCCGCTGGTCCATCCGTTACACGACGGGGGGTTCCCGGGAGTTCCGCCTCCGGAAAGAAGAAAGACCCAAGAACAAAGAAGAGAGAGGCGGGGGAAGCCTCCCCCGCACCCCCTCGTCGCGCACGGTCGCGAAGGGGGTTCGGAGGTTCCGTCCCCGGACCGGCCAGCATCCTACCGGAAGGAGGCGGAAGAATCACGGATTGCGGAGCGGGCGCACGCCCTGTGCTATCATGTCCGCGTGGCCGAGCAGCACCACCACCCCAAACACAGCGAGACGTCCGTCCTCTCCGGACCCGTGCGGATCGGGGAGCGGCGGCGCCTGTTCTGGGTCCTGCTCCTCACCGGCGCCACCATGATCGCGGAGTTCGTCGGCGCCTTCCTCACCCGGTCCCTCGCGCTCCTGGGCGACGCGCTGCACATGCTCACCCATTTCGGGAGCGTCGGGCTGAGCCTCCTGGCGGTGGTCATCGCGATGCGGCCCGCGCCGCCGGACAAGACGTACCGCTACTGGCGGGCGGAGGTGATCGCGAGCCTCGTCAACGGGCTCGCCCTCCTTCCCATCGCCGGCTACGTCCTTTATGAGGCGTACCTGCGCTGGCGCCATCCGATCGAGATTGAGGTCGTCCCGATGCTCGCGATCGGCGCCGTCGGCCTCGTGGTGAACCTCGCCTGCGCGGCGATGCTTCACCGGCATTCCGAACACGACCTCAACATCCGCGGCGCCTTCGTCCACATGGTGGCGGACACGGCCTCCTCGGTCGGCGTCATCGTCGCGGGGGTCCTCGTCTGGCGCCTCGGCTGGAAGTGGAGCGACCCGCTGATCGCGGCCCTCATCAGCGTCCTCATCGTCGCCTGGTCGCTCGGGCTCATCCGCGACGCGATCCGCATCCTCCTGGAGTCCGTCCCCGAGCACGTGGACCTGGAGCAGATCCGCGCGCGGATGAGGGCCGAGGAGGGCGTGGCGGAGGTGCACGACCTGCACATCTGGACGATCACGTCGCGGATGCACGCCCTCACGGCGCACGTGCGGCTGATCGACGACGTCCCCGTCTCGCGCACGGAGGAATTGGCGCACCGGCTCCAGAAGGTGCTCGACCGCGAGTACGACATCCAGCACGCGACGCTGCAGTTCGAGACGAACCACGACGAGTCGCGGTGCGGGTGAGCCCGGCTCACCGGTCGAACGGGGGGGCCGCGGGGCGCCTCGGCGTGCCGCCCCCGCCCGGCGTGGAGGGCGTGTTGTTCGTGACGACCTGCAGGAACGAGATGAGGATGGCGAGGTCGTTCTCGATGCCCTCCGGAACCTCGGCGGCCGCCGTGGGCTCCGCGTAGAAGATCATGTTCGGTCCGCCGCTGTCGACGACGTAGACCCCGTAGTCCTGCATCGCCCGGCCGATTTCGCGACCTGCGGGCGACAGAGCGAGCGCGTCGAGATTCACCGACGGCGGGATCGCCAGGAGGGAGCCCATGTAGAGGTTCCCCGTCGTCCCGTAGCTGGTCTCGTTGCCCGTGTCGGCGCTGCTGGCGGGCCAGACCCAGGGGTTGCCGCCCGGGGCGTTGCGGTTCATCGCGGGAGAGTCGACCGCGACGGCGAGCGCGTGGCGGATGCCGTTCGTGATCTCGCCCTTGCGGATCAACCCGGCGATCGCCGATCCGCCGTAGGCGCGCGTCCCGTGCCAGTCGTCGTAGACGCCCTCGTCCTTGAGGTTGTTCACGGCGAACGCCTCCGCGAAGTAGTTGCCGTCGGGGAGCAGGACGCACTGCCACGTCTCGACGACGGTCAGGTGATCGTCGCTGATGACGTGCATGTGCGCGTCCAGCTCTGGATCGGGCACCGCGCCCGCGGGGACGCGAAACTGTCCCCATGGGGTGCCGCCCGGGCCGAAGAAGATGCGCACGGGATCCGTCGGCCGGGCGACATAGATCGGATGCGTCCAGTCGGTCAGGTTCAGCCACGAGCTTCCCGCCGTGTCGAAGACGGGGGAGGTCTCGGGCTCGTAGACCGCGTTCGATCCGATCGGCGTGTTCCATGGGCTCGTCGCCGAGAACGGCCAGAGCGCGGGGTCCCGGGTGGCGCCGGGTCCGGCGTCCGGGCCGGCCGTGTCCGGACCTCCGCCGCAGTCGGCGGCCGTCAGGGCCAGGGCCAGGAGCAGGGCGGTCTTCGCGCGGCGGAAGTCCATGGATTCACCTCCGGTCTCCTGAACCCGCGCGCGCGAGAACCTTGCATGGAATCGGATTTACGTCGGCGGACGGGCGACGTACCACTTGCCTTCGATGCGGCGGACGGTGGCCGTGTCCTTGCCGGAGTCCTTCTTGCCCTCGATCTCGACTTCCATGTAGATCTTCACGTACCACTCGTCCTCGCCGACCTTCTTGCGACCGACGAGCTGCATCTTCTTGAAGACCCACTTCTCCATCTTGGCGAGCTTGCGCTCCAGGCTCTTGTCCCACTTCTCCCTGGGCGGAAGCGCCTCCTTCCATTTCTCGTCGCCGCGGATGCGGCTCGCGTAGAAATGGACCACGGCCGCCTCGGGGGAGTCGAGCCCGGGCGCGAGGTCCTTGACCTTCTCCGCGTCGTACATCGGCGGCTCGACGTAGTCCTCCCATCCCTCCTTCGCGCCGGGCTTGGTGTCGGGGGCCTTGTACTCCTGCTTCGCCGGATCCTGCGCCAGGCACAACGCGAGGACGGGCGCGAACATTCTCATCGGGGATCTCCTCTCAACAAGCGATCAGCCTTCGGCGCATCGGCCTCTGACGGGGCGCGACGCGAGCGATCGGCTGAGGGCTGAACGCTTGTTCCTTTCACAGCCATTCGTCGCCGTACTCGTCCTTGAAGACGCGCTTCTGGACGCGCTCGACCATCCCGAGCGCCTCCCGGAGGTGGCGGACGATCTCGTCGCGCCCCCAGCCGGGGTTCGCCTCGACCCGCTTGAGCACGTCCTCCAGCGTCTCCCGCTGGTGGGCCATGCGCTTCCCGATCCGGAGTTTGTTCAGGTCGTAGCCGAACCGGCGTGCCGCGTTGAAGATGCGGTCCTGCACCGACTTGGCGACCTTCCGGGTCGACACCTCCTTGAGGACGTCCCGCACGAGCGTGAAGTCGAGCTTCAGTTCCTCGGCGATCTTGCGGATGCTGGTCATGGTCCGCCCCTCACAAACGCGGCATCGTGACTTCCACCTGCCTCTGGTACTTCCCCTTCTTGTCCGCGTACGAGACCGCGCAGACCTCGTCCGACTCGAAGAAGAGGAGCTGCGCGATCCCCTCGTTGGCGTAGATCCTGACCGGGCGCGGCGTCGCGTTGGAGATCTCCAGCGTCGCCGTCCCCTCCCACTCCGGCTCGAACGGGGTGACGTTCACGATGATCCCGCACCGGGCGTACGTCGACTTCCCCGTGCAGATCGTGATCACGTTCCTCGGGATCCGGAAGTACTCCACCGACCGCGCCAGGACGAAGGAGTTGGGGGGGACGACGACGTGGTCGGCCTTGACGTCCGCGAACGATCCCGGATCGGGCTGCTTCGGATCCACGATGGCGGCGGGCGGGGCGGCGAAGAGCTTGAACTCGTCGGCCACGCGGAGGTCGTAGCCGTAGCTCGACAGGCCGTACGAGACGACGCCCTGCCGGACCTGCCGCTCCTCGAACGGCTCGATCATCCGCCGCTCCAGCGCCATCTTCCGGATCCACGTGTCCGCCTTCACGGTCATGCGCCCCCCCCGTCCCGGTGGTCCAGGAGATCCACGAACTCCTCGTCGAATTTCTCCTCGATGACCGCCTGCGGGATCGGGAGCCAGTCCGGGAGGTCGGCGTCGCAGCGCCAGTCCCGTTCCCCTACGCGGAAGCACACGACCACTCCGTAGCCGGCGACGCGCGCGACGTCCCGGCCGTCCTCCCGCTCCCAGGTCTCCGACATCCCGGGCAGCAGGTTCGACCGGAGGTGCGCCAGGCGCAGGCGGAGCGTGCCGAGGAAGGCCTCGCGGTCCGCGAAAGCCCCCTCCCTTCGGAAGCGTCCCATCGGTCACTCGATGCTGAAGAAGGTCCCCATCCTCACATGCACCACCCGGAGGCGGGACGCGCACTTCGGGCACGTCACGAAGTCCGGGACGTCCGCGCCGAGTTCCACGACGCCCATCTTCTCGTTGCGCATCCGTTCGTCCTGGGTCGGGAGGGACCCGACCCGGAACTTCGTACGGCACTTCGGGCAGCAGTTCTTGGTCGCGGCCACGTCAGACGTCCAGGAATTTCACCTCGAGCGCGTGTTTCTCGATGAAGCCGCGCCGCGGCTCCACCTCCTCGCCCATGAGGACCGTGAAGATCCGCTCCGCGCGGTACGTGTCCTCCGTGGTCACCTTCAGGAGCGTCCGCGTGGCCGGGTCCATCGTCGTCTCCCAGAGCTGCTCCGGGTTCATCTCGCCCAGGCCCTTGTAGCGCTGGACCTCGATCCCCTTCTGTCCGAACCGCTTCAGCACCCGAAGCGCGTCGCGAAGCGAAGCGGCCGGGACCGTCTCGCCCCCCGCGACCGCCCGGTACGCCGCCTTGCCGTTCGTCTCGCGGCCGTGGAAGAACTCCCGGGTGGAGAACCCGAAGGACTGCAGGCCCCGCACCGCCTCCTCCACGTCGAGCACGCCGTGGAACTCGTCGAGGACCATCGAGGGGCCGGCGGCGGCGGCCGGCTCGTCGAGGTCGTCCGACGTGAGGGGAACCTCCCGCCCGAGCGTCTTCTCCTGCTCCTCGATGAACTGGTCCAGGGATTCCTGGGAGTAGAAAAAGAAGTCCTGTCCCTTCCACCGCACGCGGTAGACCGGGAGCTTCCCGCTCTTCGCGTCCGCGAGGGCGAAGTACTTCTCCGCCGAGACCCCGCGGCGCTGGATGAGGGGGACCGCGTCGTCGATCCTCGCGAGGTGGCCGACGAGCGTCCGGAGGTCCTCTCCCGAGATCCGGCGCGATTCGGTCTCGAACGCCGCGCCGTCCGCGCCGAGCTCGACCAGGATCCGGTTCATGTGCCGCTCGTCGTGGACGTACTCCTGCCGCTTCCCGCGCGTGACCCGGAAGAGGGGCGGCTGCGCGATGTAGACGCTCCCCGACTCGATGAGCCGCCGCATGTGGCGGAAAAAGAAGGTCAGCAGGAGCGTGCGGATGTGCGAGCCGTCCACGTCCGCGTCGGTCATGATCACGATCTTGCCGTAGCGGAGCTTCGCCGCGTCGAACTCCTCGCCCACCCCGGTGCCGATCGCGGCGATCAGGGTGCGGATCTCGTCGTGCTTGAACATCCGGTCGATCCGGGCCTTCTCGACGTTGAGGATCTTGCCCTTGAGGGGGAGCACCGCCTGGAACCGCCGGTCGCGTCCCTGCTTGGCGGAGCCGCCGGCGGAGTCGCCCTCGACGATGAAGAGCTCCGTCTCGCCCACCTCGCGGGAGCGGCAGTCCGCGAGCTTCCCCGGCAGCTCCCCGCTGGAAAGGGCGCTCTTGCGCACCGTCTCCCGCGCGCGCCGGGCCGCCTCGCGGGCCTGGGATTCGGCGAGGGCCTTCGCGATCACCGCCTTCGCCGTATTCGGATGGTTCTCGAGGTACTCCTTCAGCTCCTCGTTGACCACGCTGGCGACCTGCCCCTCCACCTCCATGTTCGTCAGCTTCACCTTGGTCTGGCTCTCGAACTGCGGGTTCGGGAGCCTGACGGTGACGATCACGGTGAGTCCGGCCCGGTAGTCGTCGCCCGACGGCAGCGCGTCCTTCTCCTTGAGGAGCCCCGCCTCCTTCGCGTACGCGTTCAGCGTGCGCGTGAGCGCGGAGCGGAACCCGGAGAGGTGCGTCCCGCCGTCGTGGGTGTTGATCGAGTTCGCGAAGGCGTACTCGATCGGCTCGTACCGGTCGTTCCACTGCATCGCCGCTTCGACGGTGATGCGCTCGATCTTCCGCTCGAAGTGGATGATATCCTCGTGGAGCTTTCCCTTGTTGCGGTTCAGGTAGTCCACGAACTCGCGGACACCGCCCTCGTACTTGAAGTCCTCCACACGGCCGCTGCGTTCGTCCGAAAGGGCGATGTGGACCCCCCGGTTGAGGAACGCGAGCTCGCGGATGCGCTTCGCGAGCGTCTCGAACGAGAAGTTCGTGTCGGCGAAGATCTCGCGGTCCGGCTTGAAGACGACGCGCGTCCCGCGACGGCCCGAGGGCCCCTTGCGCTCGACGTCCTTCGCGGGCTTCCCGCGCTCGTACCGCTGGAGGTACTCGCTTCCGTCGCGCCACACGGTCGCCTCGAGCCACTCCGACAGCGCGTTCACCGCGCTCACGCCCACCCCGTGGAGGCCGGCGGAGACGCTGTACGTCTTGTCGTCGAACTTCCCCCCCGCATGGAGGGTGCACATGACGACTTCGAGCGCGCTCTTCCCCTCGTCCGGATGGACCTCGACGGGGATGCCGCGCCCGTCGTCCGTTACCGCGACGGAGCCGTCGGAATGGATGCGGATCTGGATCGATCGGCAGTGGCCCGCCATCGCCTCGTCGATGGAGTTGTCGACGACTTCGAAGACGAGGTGATGGAGGCCGCGCGGCCCGGTGTCGCCGATGAACATCCCGGGGCGCTGCCGGACCGCCTCGAGCCCCTCGAGGACGCGGATGTTCTCCGCGTCGTAGCGGCCGTCGGCGGGCTTCTCTTCGTCGGCCATGTGAAGCTGTCAGCGGTCAGCCATCAGCTTTCAGCCCGGGCTGGTCGACGGCTGATCGCTGATGGCTGAAGTCTCGTCTCATTTCAGGACGCAGCGGAGGACGGCGATCCGCCGTCCGGGCACGTCCGCACGCATCCTGCGGATCACCTCGTCGCGCCGGAACGTCTCCAGCTCCTGCCGCAGCGCCGGGGACTCGACGACGACCGTCAGCGTCCCGTTCCGGAGGGAGACGACCCGGCTGCGCGCCGCCGCCTCGGGTCCGGCCGACCGGCACCAGGCGTCGGACAGCTCCCGCAGCTCGTCCCGCCGGGTGACCCCCGACGTCTTCAGCACCTCGGCCATCAGCTCGCCGAGCCGGCGCGGGCCCTCTCTCTCCATGGAAGTCGACATTCTATCCGAAATCGGGGACAAACGAAAGGCGGAGACCGCTTCCTCGCGGCTGTCAGCCATCAGCCGTCAGCCTTCAGCGGTCAGCCGACGGCCGCTTCAGGCTGAGAGCTGATGGCTGATAGCTGACGGCTACAAGCTCACGGTCAGCGGCATCAGGACGTAGAGGTACTCCTTGCCCGAGCGGAACAGCCCCGCCGTGGTCTTGTCCTTGAGCTGGAGCTCCACGGCCTCTTCGCCCGACGCCTTGAGGAAGTCCGCGACGTAGTCCGGGTTGAAGACGACGTCGATCTCCTCGCCGGAGTACGCGATCGGCATTTCCACCCGCGCCTCGCCGACGTCCTGCGCGCGCGTGAAGAGGATGAGCTTGCCCTTGCGGAAATCGAACTTCACCGCGCGGGCCTTGTCCGTCGTCATCAGCGACGCCTTCCGCACCGCCGAGAGGAACTTCTCCCGCTCCAGCGGGATCTTCTTGTCCCGGTCCGTGGGAATCACGGCATCGTAGTCCGGGAAGTTCCCCTCGATAAGGCGCGAGAAGATCACCGCCCGCTTCGTGCGGAACCGGATCTGCGTCTCCTCCACGTTCAGGGCGACCGTCTCGTCCTCGTCGGAGAAGACCTTGTCGAGGAGGTTCATCGTCTTGGTGGGGACGATGACGCGCACGTCCTTTCCCTCCCCCTTGCCCGACGCCCGGTTCTTGATGAAGGCGAGCCGTTTCCCGTCGCTGGCGACGACGCGGATCTCCTTGCCCCGCAGCTCGAGCAGTTGGCCGGTGAGGGCGTAGCGCACCGCCTCCGTGGAGACGGCGAACTGGGTCTTGCGGATCATGTCGCCCAGGTCCGCGATGGCGATCTGCACGGCGCCGCGGTCCTCGAACGCCGGGATGGTCGGGAAGTAGGCGGGGTCGATGCCGACGACCTTGAAGTCCGAGTCGCTCGTCCGCACGTGCGCGAGCGGCCCGTCCGAGTCGATCGAGATCTCCTCGTCGCCGCTCTCGCGGAGGATCCCCGCCATCCGCGCCACGGGGAGGACCACCGTCCCCTCGTCCTTGACCTCGGCGGGGACGCGGTAGGTCAGGCCGAACTCGAGGTCGGTGCAGGCCAGCTCGACGCATCCGCCCGCCTTCCCCTGCTGGAGGGCGGAGAGCTTGACGTTCGTGATCGCCGGGATCGTCGTCCGCTGCGGGACGACCATCGCGGCGACGGAGAAGGCCTCGTGGAGCGCGACGCGCGAGCACTTGATCTTCACAGTTCACCCCCGGAAGGACGGATGCGGAGGGAGATTAGCAGGCGCGGGCGAACAAAGCAACGGGAACCGTACTCCGGGGACGGGGAGAGGGAGAGAGAAGGAGACAGGGAGACACTCACTGGACTTCCTTCGGATCGGGAAACGTCCGCGTGCCGACCTTCCGAAATTCTCCGTCGAAGGTGAAGATCCCGCTCCAGCCGTATTTCCGCAGCACCGCGAGCGACGTGCAATCCGTGAGCGAGAACCCCCGATCGCGATACGTCTTGAAGAGTTCCCATCCGGCCGACCGCAGGCTGTCATTCACCGGAATGAGATCCATGTACCTCTCGCCCAAGAGATCCTCCCCGACGTCCACCGCCATGCGATGGCCCGCCCCCTTCCGGACGAGCGTCACCGTCTCGTCGACGAGGTCGGTGGTCGTTCCGAGCCGGGCGTGTCTCTCCTCCGGGGTTCCTTGAGGACCGCCGTCACGTCGGCACTGTCGCTACGCTCTTCGAGCTTCTTGTAGATTGCCTCGATGTTGTCGTGCCGTTCGGCGAAAACGAGCGCAGAGGGCTCCATGAGAAGCGCCTTGAACCGGACGAACACCTGCCGCGCGAAGATCTCGAACCGCCGCTTGGACTCGTCGGTCGTGTAGACGGCGTCGACGGCGTCGGCCAGCGCTTGGATGCGCGTGCGCATTGGTCGTCGAGCCGATCTCAAGACCTCATCGCTGGTGTTCCGGGAACTGGAGGAGATTCCGTTCGCGGCCGTTCCAGGTCGATCGCGGCCTGGAGCGGCCGCTGGAGGCCTACGCGAACGCCAGCGGGGCGCCGATCGCGCTGTCCGAGGTGCGCTTCCACGAGTTGTGCCTGGCCGCTCGCTGGTACCGCGATGCCTCGAGCGTCCCGAAGAAGCGATCTCCCGTCCGCGCCAAGTCCTGGGTCGCACGTGCGCTTGGAAGGGGGCCTTGGACGATTCTCGAACCGTCTGCCGCGCGATCACACTCGACCACGATTTTCTGCAAGATCTCGCGTCAGGGCGCTCCCCCCGGACGCCATCCGGGGCTGGCCTTCCCGAGCTTGCCGGGTCACACCTTCGACGGGAAAGGACCCAACCTGTGCCATGGAAGATCAACACAATATATCTTTACGGCATGCATTAGGAATATATGATATCCGTAGTTGTGCTCGGCGCACCCTATCGCCGGGAAGACGAAGGGCGATTGACGTTAGTATGGAGGAGCGTGCCATGGCGACGGAAGAGTCGTACAGGTTGACCTTGCGGGGTCCCGGGCTTTCCTTGGATCGGAGCGTGTCCGCGGGGATTGCCAATCGCGTAGTCGCTCTGACCCTGAGTCCAGAGGGGCGGGCATCCGAGATTCGGTTGATACCGCAGGGGGAAGCCGAGCTGTCTGGAGAGGGAGATACGGGCGTGCAAACGCCGAAGCAGTTCATGACAGTCAAGAATCCGATGACGGGTATGGAACGCGTGACGTGCCTCGCCTATTACATCACCCACTATCGGCGCAGACTCAAGTTCAAGACGAGAGACCTTACGGATCTCAACCGGGAGGCTGCTCAGCCGGTCCTATCGAATGCGTCCTTTGCGGCACGCAATGCGGCGAACCGAGGGTACCTGGCACCGGCGGGGGGAGGCTTCAAGCTGATTTCGACGATTGGCGAGGCTCTTGTGCGGGCTCTGCCCGACAGAGACAACATCCAGAAGGTTCTAAAGACGATCGCCCCGCGTCGCCGGAAACGTAGGAAGGCGGCACAGGAAGGCAAGTAGAGCTGTCTGCGGCGGGGGGCGGGGCCACCCGTTGAGTCGTGTGTTTCTGCGAGGACGTCAAGGCATGAGCAAGGGGCGCGGGATCCCGTCACTGAAGCTCCGCTCGATTCTCAAGGTCCTGACCGCCGCCGGATTTATTCCTCTACGGACCCGGGGGAGCCATACGTTCTTCCATCATCCAGATTGCCGACGCCTCACAGTATCGCTTCACCCGTCCGCCGAAGCGGGGCCTCCCATCGTCAAGAAGATCATCCGCGATGCCGGATTGACGGAGGCCCAGTTCCTCGAGCTTCTGTGACGGTGCTTCAGGCCGGGACGCTGACGTGGCCTTGAACAACTTCGACGTCCTCGGGAACAGACTCCCCGAGTGCACGCAGGCCTTCGAGGTGAAGGGAGAGAGCCTCAGACGCCGCCTTGCGGCACGCCCGCGCAGTCGGATACCACACCGTGATCTCAGGGAAGGCGGGGAAGTAAGCTTGGTAGCCGCCGTCGCGACTACGCGAGTAGACCACGGTGTACCGTGCCCTGCGAGTCTTCATCGCGGTCATCGCCATGAAGTGTAGCACGAAGCCGGGTTCGAATGCGAGGGATCGTGTCTGGGGCCAGGATTCGAGCCTCACGGCAGATAGTACCACGTCGTGGGAAGGAAGATCCGGCAATCCAGAGGTGGCAAGGGAGGGCGGGATTCCCGCACGCAACGGGCTTTGCAGGAGTCTAACGGGTTGATCCGCTTGAGCCCCGTCAGACTCCCCTGTTTCTCCATGACGCGACCTCCACAGTGCGACAGCCGGCAACTCCGGAGGAGTCTAACGGGGTGAACCTCTGACGGAACGCGGATATTCTCACGATCGTTTGGGTGTCCCCCGCGCGACCAGCAGGACCACCACCTGGGCCTTGGTCAGGTCGTAGCGGACGCGCGAGCCGACCGCGACGAAGCCCTCGACCCGTTCCAGCCTCTTCTGGAACTGGCGCACGGTCTCCTCGCCGACCCGCAGGAGTTCCTGCTGCTTCAGGACGTTGTAGAACGCCTGCCGCACGTTGAAGACGGCGTCCACCCGGGACGCCCGCAGGTCGGAGAGGGCGGCCAGATGCTCCTCCGCCGCCTGGCGCGCCAGGGCCGGCGTCTTTCCGAAGTCGAAGAGGAGCTGGCTGATCCCCAGGCTCGCCCGGAACGACTTGTTCGAGGAGTCCTCTCCCGGAGAGTCGGCCCACGACTTCCCCGCGTCGAAACTCCCGGACAGATCGAGCTGGGGGAGATAGCCGGCGGCGGCCTCCCGCACCCGCGTCTCCGCCGCGTCCGCCCGCGCGCGGGCCAGGGCGACGGAGGGGTGCGACGAGAGGGCGATTTCGACGGCGCGTTCGAGCGTGAGGACGGAGCCGGGGCCGAGTCCGACCTCCTCCGCCCGCACCGTTCGCTCGCCGGGGGAGGCCGACGCGGGGTCCTGCGCCCGCCGCGCGGCCTCGATGGGGGCGCACGCCCCCGCCGACGAGAGCAGGGCCGCACAGACGATCGACCTCAGCGTCATGGTCCCTCTCCGCGACAGCCCTTCAGGATCGCCGGGGTGCGGCAGACTCCGGATCGAAGGACTGGGGGACATGCCGTTCCACTTCGGTTCCCGCCTATTACGGACACCGAAGCAATCCTATCCTTCCGCGTCCCCGGGATCACGTGCGCCGCGCCGTCACGGCTTCCGCCGCAGTTCCATCGATCCGAGAAGATCGACGAGCTCCTTCTCCGGGATCGACCCGGCGACGGTGACCACGACGCCCTCCAGCGACACCGTCAGCATCGTCCGGCCCTCGCGCGAGATCCGCCCCGCGCGGCACGCGTCGTCCTTTCGCTTCAGCCAGTTCCACGACCGGCCCCATTCCGACCCTTCGGGATTCTCGAGAACGGAGACGACGGCGAGCCCGTCGGTGTAGAGGAGCTGCAGCGACTCGACCGACTCCCGCCGCGATACGGTCGCGCGGTGGAACCGGAACCCCTTCGGGAGCCACGTCGGCACGGCGACCGGGAACCCCACCGCGCCGGGCAGGTCCGCGAGCGAGACCTCGCGGCGTTCGTGCGATCGACTCCATCCCTTCCGCTCGGGAGCCTTCGCCTCGAAGGAGAGGGACAGGGTCTCGACGGTCCGGTCCTGGGTTTCGTACTTGAGCAGGAGCGACCTCTCGCGGTCGATCCACAGGGTGCACGAGGGCCGGCCGGGGAACTTCGGCCGCACCGCGATGCGGCGCGCCGCGCGGCCGGCCACGGATTCATCCCCTTCTACCGCCACGTGGTAGTTCTGCAGGACCAGGTCCACGTCGGTGATCGGAACGCGGGAACGGGACGGGCCCATCATGGGGCCGCCGCCCCTGCGGCGGTGATCCGTCCCTCCGCGGCGCTCCTTCGGCTCGCCGACGGAATCGATCGAAGTGCGTCCGCCGGCGCGCACGACGCGGAACCGGTGCTCCCGCTCCTGACCTTCCCTCCGCTCGCGCACCCGCACTTCCGCCGTGTAGGTCCCGTTCTCCTCGGCGGCGACCATCGCGACGAGCGTGTTGCGGGCGGCGTCACGCCGGACCTTCGCGGCGACGGCGAGCCCCGTCGCGGCGGCGGAGCCGCAGAGGATCAGGATCAGGGTCCAGCGTCTCATCGCGGTCCTCCGAGGTCGGCGACGGTGCCGTCCTCGAGCGAGTCCATCACGGCGTCGGCCTTGCCGGGTTCGATGCGGTCGCCGGCCTCGACCACCTCGATCCGCAGCCGCTTCGGCGGGGCCTCGTCCCGGCGCGGAATGGCGAGGAGGCCGGCGGCGGCGACGGCGGCGGCCGCGGCGGCCGCGGGCCACCAGCGCCGGCGGGGCCGGTCCATGCGCCGGAGCACGTCTTCCCATCTTCCCCGCGGCTCGGGGACCGGCGCGGAGCGGAGCGTTTCGGCGGTGGAGCGCGCGGTCTCGAAGAGGCCGCGGCACGATCCGCATCCGGCCAGGTGCCCCTCGACCTCCGGGGCGCGCACGCCGTCGAGCCACTCGATCAACCGTTCCCCGCAGGCGTCGCAGTTCATTCGTCCTCTCCTTCCCCTTCGATGGCGCGGCGCACGGCCTGGTGCGCCTGGAATAGCTTCGATTTCGCCGTTCCGACGGGGCAGTCCAGCGTCTCCGCGATCTCCTCGTGGGAGTAACCCATCACGTAGCGCAAGGTCAGCACCGCCCGATACCGCTCGGCCACGCGGTCCAGGAGCCCCTGCGCCGCGTCGGGCTGCCGGGGGCGTTCCGCCTCCCGCGGCCTTCCGAAGAACCTCTTCAGGAGCGTCGACCTCCCCTGCCGCTGCTTGGCGAGGTTGATGCTCTTGTTCAGGACGATGCTCGTCAGCCAAGTCGTGAACCGCGCGCGCCCCTCGACGGACCGTGCCTCGCGGTACAGCGTGAGGAAGGTCTCCTGCGTCAGCTCCTCCGCGTCGTCGGCGTTGCCGGTGACGCGGTAGGCGACGTGAAAGACCCGCGCGCGGTGCCGTTCGTACAGGGTCCGGAACGACTCCCGGTCCCCCGTCGCGACTCGGAGGAGCAGGGTCTCGTCGTCGGGGAGCGTCTCGATCTCCGCCACGGCCGCGATCATCCTGAAGAATACGTCAGGTGATACGGCCGAAAGGTTCGACGCGCGGCGGAAAGGATGGGGCGGCCGGAGGCCGACCCTCCGGCCGTCCCGGATTCCGCGTCACTTCTCGAGGATCGCCTTCGCCTCTTCGGGGATCTCGAAGTCGGTGGAGCCGATCTTGCTGAACTCGACCGTCCGCTCGGTCTTGATGTCGAACTCGCGCTCCTGGATCTTGCCCTTGACCTGGGTCTTGACCTCGATCTTGGTGATGTTGCCGTCGGCATCGACCCAGACTTTCGCGGTGCCGCTGGACTCCAGAGTGCCGCCGCCTTGCCGGCCGCCGCGTCCCCCGAAGCCGCGCCCGCCGGAGAGCTTCGTGACCCCGTCGGCCGTCAGGTCGCCGGAGTAGACCGTCGCGTCGCCGTCGGATCCCTTCGCGACGGACTTGAAGCTCTTCTCGATCTCCTTGAGAGACTCGTGCGGCGGCGGGAAGCCGCCCATCCCGCGGCGTCCCCTGCCCCCTCCGCCGCCCGTCTCCGGCGCGGCCCACTTGCCGTCGCGCCCCTTGACGGCGGTCTTCTCGCCCTTGCGGATCACCTCGTTCTCGCCGGTCTTGGAATGAAGCCCCTTGTCGGCGACGTATTCGCCCTCGGTCGTCCTGGGGCCGGCATTCTCCTGGCCGCCGCCCCCGCCGCCCCGTTGCGGCATCCCCTCGCTCTTCGACGCGGTCTTGAACGAGTACGACTTCCACTCCTGCGCCTTCGCGCCGGCCTTGCCCAGATCGGCCGCCGCGTCGTCCTGCGCCCACGCGCCGCCCGTCATGAGGGCGAGCGCGACCCAGCCTGTCCACAGCTTCATGCCTTCTCCTCATCAAAAACGATTCAGAGGATGAGACACCCCGGCAGGGGAAAAGGTTGAACGAATCGGGAGCCGGGAGGCGCCTCTACTCCTTGCCGCGTTCGACGAGATCGAGGTTGTACTTCTTCCGGTACTCGGCGTCGTCGAACTCGAGCTTCACGAGTCCGACGCCGGGAGCGTAGTAGCTGCGCGAGACGATCTTGATCGTCTGCTCCTCGCGCCCCTCGCGCGCCGCCTGGGGCATCGTGCCGGTGAACGTCACCTCCAGGCAGTCCCCGAAGGCGCCGGAGGCCGTCGTCGCCGTGGCCGCCACGGACGTGATCTGGCGCAGGAACACCTGGGCGCCGGACTTCGACGGCCAGGACAGGCCCGCCTGCGCGGGGAACCTGAGGATCGGGAAGGGGGCCTGATCTCCCACGGGGACCTGCGACACGGAGTCCGGCCCGACGAGGATCTGATAGGACTGACCCGAGGAGCCGCTCCCGTACGAGCTTTCCAGGGTGACGCGGAGCACGCCTTCCTCGCGCTGGACCTCCTGGATGCGGACCTTCTGGAAGATCTCCTTCTCGTCCGACTTCTCACCCACGCGGTAGCGCCAGAACAACCCCGCCGCAACCGGGTAGTAGCGCGTCGCGTCTCCGATCGAGACGGTCGGCGTCTCCGGACGGTCCGGGGTCCGGCCGAGCTCCGCCTCGGCCCACTTCCGGTATTCTTCGCGCCGGGCGGCCTTGAGGTAGTCCCGGAGGAGCTGCGCCTTCCGCTCCGGATTGGCCGCCATCTCCATCCGGAGTTTCCGGTGGAGCGCCTCCTCGCGGATGCGCCGCCCCTCGGCGTGGTCCGGGGCGAGCGAGAGGATCTCCTCCGCGGCTTCCAGGGCCGAGACGGCTTCGCCGGCGTTGAATCGCGCGGTGGCGTCCGCCAGCGCCTGCGCGAGTCGCGCCGCGCGGACCGCATCGGCCCCGTCGGGATCGAGCGCCGCCGCGCCGCGGTACAGCTTCCATGCCGAACGCGCCCGGCGTTCCTTCTCCGCGGCTTTCGCGACCGACTCGAACGCCCGGGCAAGCGCGGGCTTGAGTTCCGCGGGGAGTCCCTCCTGGCGCGGGAGGGCATCCGCAAAGTCCCCCACGAACGGCTCCTGGATGCGGGCCGTGAGGGTGGACTGGAGCACATCGACCAGACGCTCCCGGTCGCTCCTGGAGAGTCCCTTGAGCGCCTGTGCGAACCACGAGGCGGCCTTGCCCGCGTCCTGCCCCTCGCCTAGTCGCCGCTTCGCCTCCGCGACGGGATCGGTGACGGGCGGGTCGGTCCGGCCGCGTTCCACGACGACCAGGGTGACGACTTCCGACTCCTTGTACTCGCGGATTTCGCCGCCGACCATGACGCGGTACTTCCCCCCCTCGAACCCCTTCAGCTCGCCCGTGACGATCGTCCCGTCCGTGAGCGTGAGCTGGACCTCCTGTGCGCGCGCGCCGAGCGCGGCGAGGAGGAGGATGGCGGCGGCGACCAGTCTCGTCATAGGGCCTCGCCTATTGCCTAATCCGAAGTACTCATGTCGGCTTCGCCGCCGACATGAATACTCCGCCCTGCGGGC
>JACPRC010000207.1 GCA_016190175.1 Planctomycetota bacterium | reverse complement strand
GAACAGGACCGTCCGCTCGTCCGGAGGAGTCCCGCGCGCGAGGATGAGCCGGTCGCTCTGGTAGAGCCCCCGACCCAGGGAGCGCCGCCGGTAGCGCGCCAGGATCTGCCCGTCGCGCCGGAGAAGCACCTCCAAGGGCGCGTCGATCGCTAGGGCAAAGACGGGGATGACGGGATCGGGGAGACCGGGGCCGACTTCTACCGGTTTCACGATCGCGAGGCCCGCGTCGGTGCGGACGACGATCTCACCGGCGAACGCCGCGGAGCTGCGGACGCGGACATCGAGGGGCGCCCAGTGTCCCGGCCGGAAGGCGCCGCCGGTGAGGAGCTCCGCGAGCTCGATGACGGGTGCTTCCTGCGCGAGGAGGGCGAGGAGGGCGAGCACCCGTGCATTCTACCCCGACGGGCCGTCTTTTTCGCCGGACGGATCGCTTCCGCCAAGGAACGCGATCGTCTCGCTACGGCGTCCCGGCCGCTCCCGACTTCCCGAGGTCTCCCAACCCGGCCAGGAGGTCATCGAGAAACCGCTCGATGTCGCCAAGGCTGCTCCTCAGCACTTCGTACACCTTGCCGATGTTCACCCCATTGTATAGGTGCACCAGCACGTTGCGAAACCGGACCATTCGCAGGTAGATGTCACGCCGATCGGCCGGGAAGACGCCGGCCCGGTGCAAGGCGTCGATCAGATCCGTGGACCGACCGCCCGCGGGGATCCCCTTCTCCGCGGCGACCAGCGCGCCCAAGTCGACGAGCGCTTGGATCGAGGTCTGGAGGCGATGCTGGGCCGAGTCCGCCTTGGTGAAGTCGGAGAGAAACGCGGCCTCGTCCAGCGCGGCGAGGTGCCGCAGCTTCTCGAGGTTGTCGCGCACCACCGCGACCTTGCGCTCAACGAAGAGCCGCTTCTCCACGGGCTCCCTTTCTCCCGATGGCGTCCCAGAATGCCTCGCGCCAGAGCGTGTGCGTCGGCTCGAAGTCGTACCAGTCGGACAGGACCCGCGCGACCCAGACCACCCGTTCGTCCCGATCCCTCTCCAGAAGCAGGACCCCGTCCTTGATTACCTCCCGGAGAAAAAGCGGTCCCAGCCGACTCAGCAGCACGACCTCCACGTCGTCTCGACCGCCGGCGCGACAGAGCGCATCCGCAAGGGTCAACAGATCGTTCGCCGAGGGGTCTTCCGCCGCCCACACGGCGACATCGACATCGCTTCCCGGCCGATCGTCGCCGCGGGCCGCCGAGCCGAAGAGGTAGGCGAAACGCGCCCACGAGAACGGCGCCAGAGCCGCGCGAAACGCTTCGACGAGGCGGTCGCGGTCCATGAGCGCCAGTCTAGCCCGGATCATTCATGACGGCAATGGGCGTCATGTTCATCACCTACCGCGGCATCCGCCGGCGCGCGGAGCACCTGCTCAAGACGTGGGCCGGCATCGGCCGCGGGAGCGGTTCCGGTGTCGCCGAGCGTCCGCAGGATGCGGCCCGCGAGATCGAGAACGCGCCGATCGCCCACGACCCGGCGGATCTCGTCGAACAGGATCTCGTGGTCGATCGACGGAAAGTATTTCGAAACGTCGCGCTCGCCCTTGACACGGCGCTGCCGCGCGGAGCGCGGCGGGCGCCTTGCGCCCCCGGCCCGAAGGGCCGCGCGCCGAGTCAAGGGCTGGAGGACGTATCGCGCACGGCGGGAGAACTCCTGGTAGCGGTCCGCGGCGGCGTGCGTCCCCTTGCCCGGCCGGCACGCGTAGGAGCCGAAGATGAACCTCCGCTCCCGGATCGGATTGAGGACGCGGCATAGAGCATGATGCACGACGCGATCCCGGAACGGCGCCGCGCTGATGAGCCGGGGCTTCGCCTCGCGGACGATGAAATGCCGATAGGGTCCTGGACGGTAGTCTCCGTCCAACAACTCGGCCCGCAGCCGCGCGACCTCCTCCTCGCGGCGCGCGTCGAGGGCGGCGACATGCTGCCTGCGGTGCTTGCCGCGCGCGCCGCGCCAGGAGCGAGAGCGCCGCGACGCCCGCCGCTTCGACTCGACCCACGGCTCCTGCGGCGCAAGGCGGCACAACGGCGCGTCCACGGGCTCGAACCACCGCGTCTCGAACTTCCCGCGGGCCTCGATCCCGCGAAGGGCGTCGGG
>JACPRC010000205.1 GCA_016190175.1 Planctomycetota bacterium | reverse complement strand
CGGCGGGGGAGGTGCCGGTGCCGGGGCGGGTGCGGGAGGCGTGCCCATCGCGCGCGACCTCCACGTCGACCGGGTCAACCCGCAGCCGCCGTACTACTTCCAGCCGGCGAGCCTGACGGCCGGGACCACGGTCCACGTGCAGTTCCTGCTCATCAACGAAGGGACGATTCCGATTCCGAACACGCCGGCCTTCGACGTCGAGTTCTGGCTCTCCGACGACGGCATCATGGGCAACGGCGGGGAGTACCGGCTGGGCGTGACGCGCGTGCCGGGACCGATCATGGCGAACCAGTCCTTCATCGCGGAGTGGAAGGGGCCGCTCCCGTCCGTTCCACCTGGGGCCTATCGCGTCGCGCTGATGATCGACTCGACGAACGCAGTCGCCGAGCACAACGAGTGGAACAATTGGGATCTAGCGCCGGGGACCCTCACGGTCCTTCCTCCCCCGAAGCCGCGCTTCCCTTCGATCGCGAAATGGAAGCGTCCGTCGGCGGGGATGGCATGGCGCAACCTGACGGGCCGGCTCCGCCTCCATCTCGCGCCCAAGACGCCCACCTTCCTGATCGCGCTGAACCGGCCGATCCCCAGGGGGACGCCCGTTACCGTGCTCGCGCAGCTCCCGAACGGGACGGCCCTGCCGCTGCCGGCGAGCCCCGTCGCCTCGACGGGCGGGACGCAGTCCGTGAGCGTGAATGCGAGCGGCTTCTTCGACAGCCTGCGCGACGCCGCCCCCGCGCTCGTCGCGGGCGGGATGTTCCTCGCCGTATCCATCGTCGCGCTCCTCGACGACGGCGAGGAGGTGGCGCGCGAGGAGGCGTCCGTTGATCCCGGGAGTGGCGCGGAAAAGATGAACCGGTACGCGGAGCCGGGGAAGTTCCGCGAGGGCCGGAGCCGCGCGCGGCTCGTGCCCGCGCCTTCCAACGACCTGCCCACGACCGGAGACGAGCGCCTCGGTCCGGGCATCGTGCGGGTCCGCGTGGATGCGATGCTCCCGGACAACGGTCTTGCGGCGGGCGGGGAGTACTACGGGTTCCGCGTCGTGCGCCGCGAGGGCGAAGCGGCGTGGTTCCGCCAGCTCGTTCTCCTTCAGGCCGACGAGAAGGGCGCGTTGAGCGTCCTCCACCAGTCGCGCGGATGCGCCCCGGTCGAGGGCGTGCTGAGCGAGTGGAACGGGACGACGATGGTGCCGCGGGCGGATCGGCTGTCGTGCTCAGTCGAGGGCTCCGGCGAGGAACTTCGCACGGAAGAGGGCTGGACGGTCCTGGAAATCCGCGGCGCCGCCGAGGTGCCGGTTCTGTGGTCGCAGTCGTTCGATTCGCACTTCACGATCCGCCTCCGGGTCGAGGGCCACACGGTCCGCTACCGTCTCGACGGCGCGCACGACGGCCTGCCGGTGGAGATCGTGATCGGGTCGGAGCGGGTCTACCGGTTCGAGGGGGCGATCGAGGCGGACGTCCTCGCGTCGCCGATGGAGAAGGAGCTGGCGACGGTCGAGGGGAGCTTTCCGCTTCCGTAGTCCGCCCCGCTCGCACGGATCCGCCCGCAATCCGGGATACGGGGGCGCCGTCCGGCAGGAGTTTGCCGGCACGGCGGAGCCGGCGCAAGTCCCCCACGATCCGGCGCCAGTACCGGACATCCCTTGCCTGCATCCGCGCCAACTCGGCCGAGATGGCACGACGACACCGTTCCAGTTCCACTCTCCGGCCCAGTTCTTCCAGATACCGCCTTCGGTCCTCGGCTCGGAAGGAATTCCGCGCGGCCTAACGCAGCAGGGAGCGCGTCCTCCGGGGCGCCCCGTCCACGCGGCTGCGAACCAGGTTCGAGATCACTTCGTAATCCGAAAGCCGGCGGGTCTTCTTGAGCTCGACCAGATCTTCGATCGACACGACCGGCAGCCGGCCCCAGGGAGTCGGCAGCAGGTTGGCCCTCTTGCGGGATGCCGGAAAGGACCCGACGCGCGGCGGGCGCCCCATCACGTCCACGTAGATCGGAGAGGGTACCGCCGGCACCACGAAGTGGAATCCATGGCCCGATCGCATCCATCGCGGCGTCAACGGCGGAGTGAGTTTGTGGATGCGCGAACGACAGGAGGCCAGAGCCCGGACCAGACGGGCCACATTGGACGAAGACGGCCGGACCCAGATGTCGACGTCCTCGGAAAAGGTCGCGGCGCCGTAGAGGATGGAAGCCTGCCCGCTGATGAGGAGATACTCCAGACCCGAGCGCTCAAAGCTCCGGAAAAGTCTTCGCATCGTGGACGGCCTGCGGATTCTTCAGCCGCGAGCGCATGCGCCAGGCGCGGCGGAGGCGTTCGAACGGAGTCAGCGCCAGCCACGCCTCCATGTAAGGGGTCGACGGGGTCGGATCGGGAGTCCGGGGCGTTCGAGCGCGTTTCCGCACGGCTCTCATTAAACGTCGCCGGCCGCTTCCATGCAAGACTCGCGCGCCCGGGCCGTCGCCTCCCCGCCGATCATCCGCCCGCGGGAGGGGCGTCGGACTCCGGCCGGATACTGACGGCGAGAGGCTTCAGGCAAGCGCTCAGCCGTCAGCTCCCAGCCGGCCCGTCGTGTCGCGCCACGTCCGGTGCCACCGCGCTGATGGCTGATGGCTGATAGCTGAACGCTTGCGGCTTCAGATGTGCCTCCGCAGCGAGAAGATCCCGCTCGGATGCGACGTGCGTCCGTCCAGCATCATCTCGGAGACCATCTCTCCGCAGACGACGCCGAATCCGAGTCCGCTCCCGTGCCAGCCGACCGCGGCGTAGGTGGTCACGGCGCCGGGCAGCGGCCCGACGCACGGCAGCTCGTCGCACGTGAACGCCATGCTCCCCGCCCACCGGTGCGTGACCCGAACCTCCCGGCCGAGGCTCGTACGGACCAGACCGTCGAGATACGCCTGCACCGCCGGAGTCGTCCGCTCCGACAGCGTGTACTCCGTGTTCGGCGAAACCTGGCGTCCGCCGCAGGCGAGGATGCGCCCGTCCGGGAGCTGCCGGATGAGGTCCAGACCGCTGCGCACCGGGACGGGGAACGGCCGCTCGGGCACGGGCTCCGTGACGATCGCCTGCCCGCGGACGGGGGCGATGATCTCGTCGAAGAGACCGTGGAAGGCCGGCGCGTGGGCGTTCGTAGCGAGGAGCGCGATCTCCGCCTGCACGCGTCCCTGCGGCGTCTCGACGACCGGGCCCGCGACCGCCCGGGCGGGGGTCCCCTCGTAGATCCTCGCCCCGCACCTCTCCGCCTCCGCCGCCAGCCCTCGCACGAACCGGGCGGGGTCGATCTCGGCGTCGTCCGGGAAGAAGGCCCCCTCGTCGCGAAG
The DNA here is from genome assembly GCA_016190175.1 of Planctomycetota bacterium. GTDB lineage: Bacteria > Planctomycetota > MHYJ01 > MHYJ01 > JACPRB01 > JACPRC01. The sequence continues at coordinate 24,943 of JACPRC010000205.1, read as the reverse complement.
CTCCGCGAGGAAGCCGTCCGCCCGGAGCGCCTCGACGGTGCGCCGCGATTCCCCGCGGTCGGGGAAGACGCGGAGGCTCCCGTGCCGGGCGTAGCCGCAGTCGATGCCGTGGCGCTCCGCGAGATCCCGGACCATCTCGTGGTTGCGCAGCGAGAGCCGCCAGAGCGCCCGGGCGCGCTCGGGTCCGTGGTTCTCGCGCGCGACCGCGTACGGGAGATGGACGCCCGCGAGGAGCAGCCCCGCGCTGCGCCCCGAGGCGCCGCCGGCGATCGTGCCCTTCTCGACGAGGACGACGTCGCATCCCCGCCGCGCCAGGAAGTAGGCGGCGGACACGCCGGCGATGCCGCCCCCGAGGACGACGATGGAGCAGCGTTCCTCGCGGTTCAGCGACGCGCGGGGAGAATAGGCCGCGTCGAGCCAGAAGACCTCCATCCATGCCAGCGTAGGACGCGCGTGCGGACGCGTCAACCGCGTCTTGCGCCGGCCCGGCGCGGCCGATATCCTACGCCGACCCCATGACGAACCGCGCCCGGTGGTTCTGGACCGCGTTCCTCTTCGCCCACTCCGCGGCGCTCGTCTTCCTCTTCCCGGACTCGTACCAACAGGACGGAGGCGTCCACTTCCTGGCCGCCCGCTTCGCGTACCGCCACCCCGAGTGCCTCATCGGCGTCTGGACCCGGCCCCTGTTCACGTTCCTGTATTCGCTCCCCGCGCAGTTCGGCTACCCGGCGGCGAAGCTCTTCACGGCGGCGGTGATCGCCGCGACGGGGCACATCACCGCCCTCCTGGCCGGGGCCATGGGATTCCGGCGCGCGTGGCTGGCGTATCCGCTCCTGCTCGTTCAGCCCGTCGTCGTCCTCCTGTCGTTCGATACGATGACGGAGACGCTCTTCGCGCTCTTCCTCGTGGCGGCCCTCTATTCTCACCGCATCGGACGTCCGTGGATCGCGGCCCTGCTGATCTCCTTCCTCCCCACGATCCGCGCCGAGGGGTTCTTCGTCGCCGTGTTCTGGGGATTCGTGATGCTGGCGGACCCGAGGCTCGGGAGCCCGTGGGTCCGGATTCCCAAGACGCTCGTGCTCGCGCTGGGTGCGGCCGTGTGGTGGATCGCCGCGTGGGCGGTTTCCGGAGACTTCCTCTATATCGTCCACCAATGGGCCTACCGGGGTGGACACGAATACGGGTACCCCACGCTCGCGTGGTACCGCGACATCGGGTTCGAGTACGCCGGTCCGCTCGTGTTCGTGCTGGCGGCGATCGGGATCGTGCGGGAATGGGCGCACGGCCGCAGGCTCCCGTTCCTGCTGTGGATCTTCTTCTTCTGCCTCCAGGCCGCGACCTGGGAACTCGGGATCTCCGCGGGCTACGCACGCCATTTCGCCTGCGTCGCGCCGATCATCGCCCTCCTGGCGGTTTCGGCGATCGAGGCGACCGGTCGCCCTGCCTGGCCCCGCGTATGGGCGGCCGCGCTTCTCCTCGGCCTCGGCTGGTCCTGGTTCCTCGCGGTCCGATACGTGGACGGCCAGCCGTGGCTTCGCGACGCGTTCGCGGTCCGCGAGGCCCATGCATGGTACCGCGGGAGCGGCCGGGGCGCGCCGCGGAAGCTGGTCTGGAGCCAGGCGTACATGGCCATCCTGTTCGACCTCGATCTGGAGAACGGCCTCGCCGCGTTCCGCTCGCGCGAATACGGGTTGGAGATGTTGCGCGGCTTTCCGGCCGGGACGCTCATTTTCTGGGATGGCGAGACGGGCCCGAGCTGGTACAAGATCGACGCGCCCGACTTCGAGGCCGCCGGGTTCCGCCGGATCTACGGGATGAAACACCGGCTCGCGGGATACGGGGAGCGATGGGGTTTCGGGCGCGGCTGGGTCCGCGAGCAGGAGATCAAGCTCTACGTCAAAGAGTGATCCCGTGAGAGGATTCGCGCGGTGGTGGTGGTCTCTCGGCGTCGTCGCCGCGGCGCTGGTCTTCGTCTCGATCGAACTCATGCTCGGCTACTGGCGCGGCAGCCTGCCGTACGCCGAGACGACCGGACCGGTCTACTGGGCCCATCTCTTCGGCCGGTGACACGTTCTCTCGCGCAGCGTATAATCGTACGCTCCATGGATTTCCCGCGCGACTTCGGCGGCTATCGCCTGCTCGCGGAGATCGGCCGCGGCGGCAACGGCGTCGTCTACCGCGCCGAGCAGCTCTCGCTCGGCCGCACGGTCGCGCTCAAGGTCCTGCGCGAGTCCACGGACTGGGAGAACGACGAGAACTACGCGCGGTTCCAGCGCGAGGGGCAGGTCATGGCCCGCCTCACGCACCCCGACATCGTCGCCGTCTACGACCACGGCAAGATCGACGGGCGGCTCTACATCGCCATGGAGTTCGCCGGGGGTCTCACGCTCGACCGGTGGTTCGAGACCGGCTTTCCTCCTCCGGAGGACTGTCTGCGGGTCGTCGCCCGCATCGCGCGCGCGCTGCACTACGCGCATCAGAACGGCGTCGTCCACCGGGACATCAAGCCGACGAACATCGTCGTGGACCACGCGGGGAACCCGAAGCTCACCGATTTCGGGCTCGCGAAGGTGGAGGGGACGAAGCTCACGCAGACCCACGGCCTCCTCGGCACGCCGCTGTACATGAGCCCCGAGCAGGCGTCGGGGCGGCTCAAGCACCTGGACGCGCGCAGCGACATCTACAGCCTCGGATCCGTGATGTACGAGCTGCTGGCGGGGACCCCGCCCTTCACGGGCACTACGATCGAGACGATCCTCTCCCTGGTCGCGCACGGGGAACCCGTCGGGCCGCGCGTCATGAACCCGCGCATCCCCCGGGACGTCGAGACGATCTGCCTCCGGGCGATGGCGCGCCTTCCCGTCCAGCGCTACGCGACGGCGGAGGAGCTCGCGGACGACATCGAGCGGTTCCTTCGGGGAGAGCCGATCCGGGCGCGCCGGCCCAGCACGATCGAGCGCATGCTCCGGTGGTCGCGCCGCCACCGCGCGATGGCCGTCGTCTCCCTCATCCTCTCTCTCCTTGCCCTGGCCGGCGGCGGAGTGACGTTCCATCTCCTGAGGAAGCTCCGCGAACAGCAGGAGAGCGCGCGGCAGCGGGAAGCGCTGGTGGCCCTCGCCGCCGATGCGGACGCCGCCTATCACCGGCGCGACTATGGCCGGGCGTTCGAGGCCCTCGCGCGCCTGCGGGGGACGGTCCACGACCAGCCGGATCGCCAGCTCCGCCGCGCCGTCAGCCTCCGCGAACTCCGCCGCTACGACGAGGCCGAGCACGGGTTCGACGCGTACGTGCGGCTCACCCCCGACGACGCCGCCGGCTGGCGCCATCGCGGCCTCAACGCCCTACACCGCGACGACCTCCGTCTGGCGATCCTCTGCTACACGCAGGCCGCGAAGCTCGCCGGAGTCGGCAAGACGAAGGAGGCCTCCCGCAACGAGGACTGGGACGCCCTCATCGCGCTCGTGGAGGGTCACTTCCGGATCGTGGAGCCGCAGCACGCGCGTCCCTTCCTCGCGGAGTACTACCCCGAGTACTTCGCACCGGCCTACCGCGAGCTCGGGCTCGTCGTGATCTCCTCCACCGCCCCCCCCAACCCCTACGGGCTCGGCGTCGAATGGAAAGCGAAGTTCGAGACTCTCGCCTACGTGCGCCTCGACAAGGTTAGCCGGTGGTTCGATGAGTACGGAAACCACCCCGCCGTCCTGGCATGGCGGGCGTACCTCAACGGCGAGGCATCCGACCGGGCGATCGACGACCTGAACCTCGCGATCGAGCTCCTGCCGATCTCCCGCGGACTGCGCCACCTCCGGCTCTTCCACCTTCGGAAACTCGGCCGCATGGAAGAGGCGGACCGCGAATGGGAGAAGATTCGTGCCCTGGCCCCCGCCGACCCCCTCCCGCGCTTCAACTTCGCCATCATGTGCAAGAAGGCCGGCGAACACCTCCGGGCCTCCCGGCTCTTTGAGGAGCTGGCCGACGACCAGCGCGCGGGCCGGGTGCCGGGACGCGTGAACAGCCCCTACGCCCATCTCATGGATGCGGCGCGGTGTGCCGCTCTTGCCGGGGATGTCGCCGAGACTCTCCGCCTTCTAAGAAAGGTCGTGGGGTACAACATGGGCCTCCGGAGATCCGATATCGAAGAGAACGCGGAGTTCAAGCCGGTTCTTGACCGTCCGGAGATCCAGGAGTTCCTGCAGAGCCTTCCCTCCTGACCGCGGGCGCCGCAAACCGTTGCTCCCCCCGCAAGAAACCGCGATTTCGCGTCAAATTCGCTCGTTTTCTGCTGGCACGAATCTCGCTTTCCCCCGTAGTGGAAAGGAGATGCGAGATGAACGATTGCCACATCCGAGACGGTCGGCTGTACGTGGGCGGCGAGTCGCTGCCGATTTCCCGGCGGACCCTGACGATGGCGCTCTGGTTCGAGAGACACGGCGGGATCGGCCGGACACTGGTGCGCCGGATCCTCGCCGCGGAACGGCGCCGCGCCATCCGGCTGATCGGCGAGGCGGTGGAAGAAAGGGAGCGTGCGGCATGAACTCCACGAAGATTCTGCGGGCCCAGGACCTGAGCCACGAGAGCGAGCGGCTGATCGAGTGCGCCCGCACCCTCGAGCGCGAAGGTCGATTCGACCTCGCGGAGACGCTCCACGAGCAGGCGGACCACCTCCGCCGGGTCGCGGGCGCCTACGAGGCCGAGCGGTCGAGGCCGTAGCGCTTCAGGAGCCGTTGGAGCTGCTGCCGGGCGATCCCGAGCCTCTCGGCCGCATGCGTGACGTTGCCCCCCGTCTCGCGCATCGCGCGCTCGACCATGGTTCGCTCCGTCCCCTCGAGCGCCTCGCGGAGGCTCCCCTCGGGCGCGGCGGCCTTCGGCGCCTCGCGGGCGAGGCCGAGGGCGTCGGCGCCGATCTCCTCTCCCGGCGTCAACACGATCGCCCGCTGGATCACGTTCTCCAGCTCGCGCACGTTCCCGGGCCAGTCGTGTCCTTCCAGCGCGGTCATCGCGGCGGCGGAGAGCCTCTTCGGCCCGGCGGCGGGCTGGTGCTTCTTCAGGAAGTGGCCGGCCAGACGTGCGACGTCCCCCGCCCGCTTCCGCAACGGGGGCAGCGCGATCGTGACGACGTTCAGCCGGAAGTAGAGGTCCTCCCGGAAGCTCTTCTCCTTCACCATCTCGGCGAGCGGGCGGTTCGTGGCGCAGAGGATCCGGACGTCGATCCTCCTCGGCTGGTTCTCCCCGATCCGCCGGATCTCGCGCTCCTGAAGGACGCGCAGGAGCTTGGCCTGCACGCCGGGCGGGAGGCAGCCGACCTCGTCGAGGAAGACCGTTCCGCCCTCCGCCTCCTCGAAGATCCCCTTCTTGTCGATGCTGGCGCCCGTGAACGCGCCCTTCTTGAAACCGAAGAGCTCGCTCTCGATGAGGTTCTCGGGGAGTTCCGCGCCGCTGATCGCGACGAACGGAGCCTGCGCGCGCCGGCTGCCGGTGTGGATCGCGCGCGCCACCAGTTCCTTGCCCGTCCCGCTCTCGCCTTCGACGACGACGCTCACGTCCGAGCCGCTCACCGCCTCGATCTTCTCGTGGACGGGCCGCAGGGCGTCGCTCCGGCCGACGAAGTTCTCGATGCCGTACCGCCCGCGCAGCTCCCGCTTGAGGAGCGTGTTCTCCTCGGCGGCCTTCTCGTACGTGCGCGCGTTCTGGATCGCCAGGGCCGCGAGGTTCGCCAGGGCCGAGAGGAAGACCCGTGCTTCCTCGGTGAAACGCGACTCGCCCGTCCGGTTGTCGACGTAGAGCGCGCCGACGACGCGATCGCCCGAGCGGAGCGGCACGCAGAGCAGCGTGTGGATCCCGCCGGAGGAGATGCTCGTCCGCCCCATGAGCCCCGCGTCCTGCTGGGCGTTCTGCGTGAAGACGGCGTCGCCCCCCCGAAGCACCTGCCGGAGCGTGCTCCGGCTGATGTCGGCCGCCTCGTCCAGCTCCTTCGACTCCAGGTTCACCGCGGCGCCGACTTCGAGGTCGTCTCCCTTCCCCGACAGAAGCGCCAGGAGGCCGCGCTCCGCGTGCACCGCCTCTACCGCGGACCGCAGCACGGCGTCCAGCAGCTTCCTGAGATCGAGGATGCCGACGATGCTCTGCGTAATCTCGAACAGGGTCTGGAGGCGGGAGGTCCGGATCTTGGTGATGTCGCCGTCGAAGCCGGCCATGACGGTATGATAGTCACTCCAAAACCAGCCTGTCTACTTTTGGAGTGCGGAAGTTTCCGCATCCCGGAGCATCGAGAATCCGGGGAACCTTTCGGGGGTGGTGTCGTGGTATCCCTGAATTGGAAGGAGAATAGACATGAAGACGATGATGATAGGTCTGGCGACCCTGGCGGCGCTGGGCGCCGGCGCGGCGAACGCGGACGCGCAGATGAACCGGCGCCATCATCAGCGCCACTGCGACCTGTGCGTCGAGGTTCCGCACTGGGAGATGCGGCAGGTCCGGAAGATCGTCGGATATCGCAACGAGATGCGCACCGTGACGACGTACGAGGATCAGCAAATCACGGAGTACGAGGAGCGGCAGATCACGGAGTACGTCGACCAGACGGTCTATGAGGAACGCTGGGTCGTGCGAAACGTCCCGGTCGGGCGCAAGGTTGTCGGCTACGACCACTGCGGGAATCCGATCTGGAAGACCTGCTACGAACAGCGCCGCGTGTGTGAGCGCGTCCCGGTGTGCCGCCGCGTGGCTGTGACTCGCTGCGTCCGCGTTCCGGTCACCCGCTGCGTACGCGTGCCGGTGACCCGCGAGGTGTGCGAGCGCGTGCCGGTCTACGACACGGTGTGTGAGAAGGTGTACGCGCCGTACTACGTCTGCGCGAACTTCTAGCGAGCCGAGCAGACTCAAGGGCCGGCGGCGCAAAGCCGCCGGCCTTCTTCTATTCGAAGACCTTCTCCTCCTCCGCCGGCGCGACCGCGTCCTGTTCCACGTCGCGCGCCGGAGGCCGTTCCCCGGAGAGTTCCCGGTAGTACTCGTGCTGGATGAGGAGGTCCATGATCTCGTTCGTCCCGGTCCAGATGAGCGCGAGCCGCGCGTCGCGGAGGAGCCGCTCGATCGGGTAGACGGAGGTGTAGCCGATGCCGCCCATCACCTGCATCGCGTGATTGACCACGGTCCATCCCGTCTCCGTACAGATCTTCTTCGCCTCGGAGACGAGCCTCCGCGCGTCGAGGCCGGCATCGCAAGCGCGCGCGGCGGCGTAGGCGAGCCCCCGGCCGGCATCGAGCGCCGCGACGGAGTCGGCGATCCGGAAGCTCACCCCCTCGAACTCGCGGATCGTCTTCCCGAACGCGCGACGGCGGCAGGAGTACCTGGCCGCGACCTCCAGCGCCGCGCGGGCGGCCCCGAGCGCGCCGCCCGCCGAAGTCATCCGCTCCGGCACCATCATCGAGTTGAAGATCTCGCCGCCCGCGTGAAGCGGCCCCACGAGGTTCTCCGCCGGGACGCGCACGTCGCGGAAAACGATCCGTCCCGTCCCTCCGCCGCGCGTGCCCATCAGGCCGTAGACGTGCTTGACCTCGACGCCCATGCCGCGCTCGACGAGGAAGAGGGAGATCGACTTGTGAGGAGGCGCCTTCGGGTCCGTTTTGGCGTAGATCAGGAAGACGTCGGCCCCTTCCGCGCCGACGACGAAGCGCTTCGCGCCGTTGAGGACGTACGAGTCCCCGTCGCGCACGGCCGTCGTCGTGGCGCCGAAGAAGTCGGAACCGCCCCGCGGTTCGGTGAGCCCCTCGGCGGAGACGAGCCGGCCGGCCAGGATCGGGCGGAGGTACGTCTCGCGCTGGCGGTCGGTGCCGAAACGCGCGAGCGCCTCCCCGACGATGCTCGGCATCGCGAACGCGCATCCGAGCGCCGTCCCGAGGACGCCGACCTCCTCGAGCGCCGCCATCTCGGCGACCCAGTTCAGGCCGCGGCCGCCCCACTCCCGCGGGAAGCGGCAGCCGAGCAGGTTCGCCTCGCCGAGCGCGCGGACGAAGTCCCTCGGATACGTCACCTTCTCCGCGTCCATGTCGCGGATCAGGCTCTGCGGGACCCGGTCCTTCACGAACGCGCGGACCTCGTCGCGGAAGGATCGCTCCGAGTCGCTCAAGAGAAAGTCGAACATGATCAGCGCACCGGCAGTCGCGCGCCCTCGATCGCGCAGATGCGGGCCGCGAACTCGGTCCCGCGGACGCCGCACTCTTCCGCTCCGGCGCCCCGCAGGAACGCGGACAGGAAGCCCGCGGCGTATGCGTCGCCCGCGCCGGTGGTGTCCACGACCTTCGTCGCGCGGCTCGGGATGCGCCACGTCTTCCCGCCGGACCAGACGAGCGAGCCCCTCGCCCCGAGCTTCACGACGACCTGGCGCCCGGGCCGGGACATCGCGACGAGCGCCTCCTCCGGCTCCCGCTCCGTGATCGCGCGCGCCTCGTGCTCGTTCGCGAAGACGACGTCCGCCCCGTCCGTCGCACGGCGGAGATCGTCCGGCCGCAGGCGCACCATCTGGGCGTCGGCCACGTCGAACGAAAGGAGCAGCTTCTCCCGTCGCGCCGTCTCGATGGCCTTCCACGTCGCCTCGGGATTGGAGACCATCTCGTAGCCCGAGCAGTGGAACGCGCGGTAGCGGGGAAAGACCTCGACCGGGATCGAGAAGTCCGGCGAGACGCCGAGGTCCACCGCCATGGTCCGCTCGCCGTCCGGCGTGACGAGCACCCAGCAGACGCCGGAGGGGCCGTCGAGGGTCCGCAGGTGGCTCTCGATCCCGCGCGCGGCGATGTCGGCGACATACGAGCGGCCGATCTCGTCGGTCCCGACCGAGCCGATCAGCCCGCAGGCGAGGCCGAGGTGGGCCGCCCCCGCGGCCACGTTCCCCGGCGAGCCGCCGTGCACGAGGCGGCAGTTGTTGAGGTCCGACTCGCGGAAGTGGTCGTCGTTCGAGTGGGCGTGTCCCTTGCGGAGGCCGCGCCGCGCCACCTCCTCGTCCGTCCCGGCGCGCACGAGGTCGGTGAGGGCGTTCGTCAGCACGAGGAGGTCGCGCGTCACGGGCGGGAAGGATACAGCAAGAACGGGGTCGAATCCATTATAATTCCCCCCGGTGGGAGACTATCCCCGCGACTTCGGGAACTACACCCTCCTGGCCGAGCTGGGCCGCGGCGGGATGGGCGTCGTCTACCGGGCCGAGCAGAAGTCCCTCGGCCGTCCCGTCGCCCTCAAGGTCCTCAACGTGGCCCGCGACTGGGCGGGCGAACAGACCCTTGCGCGGTTCCAGCGGGAGGGCGAGGTCATGGCGCGCCTCGCGCATCCCGACATCGTCGCCGTCCACGATTTCGGCGTCCACGAGGAGCGCGTCTACATCGCGATGGAACTCGTGCGCGGGATGTCGCTCGACAGGTACGTCCGCTCCAGCCTGCCGGGACTGGAGGCCTCGCTCGAGATCGTCGCGCGGATGGCGCGCGCGCTCCACCACGCGCATCAGAACGGGATCGTCCACCGCGACGTGAAGCCGTCGAACATCCTCATCGACGCCGAGGATCACCCGAAACTCACCGATTTCGGACTCGCCAAGGTGGAAGGACGCAGGCTCTCCCTCTCGGGGGGGCTCCTGGGGACGCCGGTGTACATGAGCCCCGAGCAGGCGGCGGGGGATCCCGTGGACGCGCGCAGCGACGTCTACGGGCTGGGCGCCGTCCTGTACGAGCTGCTCACGGGCGGCCCGCCCTTCGCCGGGACGAGCGTCGAGGCGATCGTCCACCAGGTCGTGCATGCCGAACCGGCGCCGCCGCGGTTGTTCAACGTGAAGATCCCCCCCGACGTGGAGACGATCTGCCTCAAGGCGATGGAGAAGCAGCGCGACCGGCGCTACGCGACCGCGCTCGCGATGGCGGAGGACGTGGAGCGGTTCCTCCGCGGCGAATCGATCCTCGCCCGGCGCACGGGCGCGGCCGAGCGCGCGTGGAAGTGGGCGCGCCGCAGACGCGGGGTCGTCGCGGCCGCGGGGCTCGCATTGATCCTCGTCGGGGCGGGCGGCGCGGTCGCGTGGCGCCTCTCGTCGCGCCTCCGGGAGAAGGAGAAGCTCGACGCGCTGGCCGCGGAGGCGGACGGCCACTACCGCCGCGGGTCCTACGCCGATGCGCTGGCGGCCTATGCGCGGCTCCCGGACGGACCCGACGTCCGGCTCCGCCGCGCGATCTGCCTGCGCGAGACCGGCCGCCGCGAAGAGGCCGAGCGCGAGTTCGCGGCCCACGTCGCGGCGTTCCCCGGCGACGCCTCCGCGTGGCGCCATCGCGGCCTCAATGCGCTGGAGCGGGACGACCTTCCGGCCGCGGTCGCGCACTACCGCGCGGCTGCGCGGCTCGCGAAGGTCCCGCTCGCCGACGAGGCCGACCGCTTCGGCGACTACGACGTCGTCGCGGCGCTCGTCGAGCGCCACTTCGCCGTCCTCGAACCGCAGCATGCGAGGGCCGACCTCGCGAGCTGCTCCCCCCACTACCATTTCGGGAGGCGCAACGAGTTCGAGCGGCTGCTCCAGACGGAGTTGCCGGACTCGTACTCCGTCCTGGCGGAATGGGCCGAGCGCTTCCCGATTCCGTCCTACCGCGACGTGGATCTCGACACCTGGCTGCGCAAGTACGGCGAGCACCCCGTGCTCCTCGGCTGGCGCGCCTCCGCGAACCTGGAGCGCGATCCCGCCGCCGCGCTCGCCGACGCGAACCGCGCGATCGCGGCGGTGCCGGTCTCGCGATGGCTCCGCTATCTCCGCTTCCGCGCGCGGTTCGCGCTCGGACGCCGCGACGACGCGGCCCGCGAGGCGGACGCCATCGCGATCCTCTGTCCCTGGGACACCTACGTGCGGTGGAACATCGCGCACTGCCGCCGGAAGAAAGGCGACTTCCTCCGCGCCGCGCGCGACTTCGAGATGCTGACGGAGGCGGATCGGAAGGGGCGCGCCCCGGATGCGTCACCCGGCCGCCTGTTCATGTCCGCCGCGCGCTGCGCCGCCCGCGGGGACGCCGCGGCCGAAACGGTACGCCTTCTGCGGGCCGCTCAGGCGGCAGGCGAGCCCCCCCTGCGCGACCCCGGGCGCGACCCGGACTTCGCCCCGGTCTTCTCCTCGTTCGAGTTCCAGGAATACCTCGACTCCTTCGACCCGCTGATGTCCGCGTTTCACAAGGGCACGACGAAGGAGTTTCTTCCCGATCCGTGGGCGGGTTGCGCGATCGGGTCGTGGGCACGGTACCGGATGGTCCTCGACGCGAAGGGGACCGCCCGCACGCTGGACGTCGTGGTCCACCTCGGCAGGAACGACGAACGGACGTTCACGATGTCCACCACATTCACCGACGGCCCGCGACAGGGACAGATATCGCTCTTTCCGGACGTTCCCCGGCGGGGCGCGCCGGAGCTCGCGGACCCGGAGAGCGGCGAGGAGGCCGTCCGGGTGCCGAAGGGGGACTTCCGATGCCGGTGGGCGAGGCCGTCCGTCCCCGGAGGGTCGGTGCAGGTCTGGTGGAGCGACGAAGTGCCGTTCCGCGTCGTGAAACGGATCTACCGCACGCCGAACCGGACGGCCACGGTCGAGCTCGTGGATTTCGAGAAGAAGTGAGATGAACGTCGAATTCTTCCTCCGGAGCCATCCGCTCTTCGGGGCGCTCCCGGCGTCCCTCGTCGCGGAGCTCGCGGCCCGCGCGCGGACGCGCGCCGTCGCGGCCGGAGAGATCCTCTGCCGCGAAGGCGACGCGGCCGAGTCGGTGTACGTTCTCCTGAGCGGGCGCATCGAGGTCGAACGCGATGGGAAAGGCGCGGTCGCATCGCTCGGCCGCCGCGGCGAGCTCATGGGCGAGATGTCGATCCTCACGGGCAACCCCCGCTCCGCGACGCTCCGCGCGGAACTGCCCTCGGAGCTCCTCGAGATCCCGGCCTCCGCCTTCCAGCAGGCTCTGGACCGCTCGCCGGATCTCGGGCTGCGGCTCGCTCAGGTGCTCTCGCTGCGGCTCTCGGGGGCCGCGTCGCCGCCCAGCTCGACCCGCCGCCCGTGCTACGCCGGCTTCCTCATGGCCGGCCCGCAGCGCGTCCCGGCCGCCCGCGCGCTCGCAGCGCAGATGGTCGGGGTCCTGGGGAGACCGGTCCTCGTCTACGACCTCGGGGCGACGCAGAACGCCCCCGGGCTCCTCCAGACGCTCTCGAACGTCCCCGTCGAGGGACAGGAGCAGTTCGTACGCACGCTGGCGCAGCAGAATCCGACGGGTGTCACCGAGCTGACCGGCACGATCCGCGAGGATCACTGGAGCTACTTCCTGAGCATTCTCCGCGAGACGTACGACCGCGTCGTGTTCGGGATCCCGATCCCCTTCTTCCAGCCGATCCACAAGACGGTGTGCGAAGCCTGCGACGTTCTCGTGCCGGTGTGCGGACGCGAGATCCCGGCCGATTCGGCCGTCGAAAAGTTGCGGGCGTTGGGGAAACCCATGGTGGTCGCGCGCACGCAGGGGCGCGCCCGGGCGCCCTGGGTCGGCTTCGCGGGCGTCTCCGACCTCGCGATCCCCGCTTCCGAAGAGGACGTCGCGGACCCGAAGGCCCTGGCACCGATCGCGCGGAAGCTCCTCGGGCGCTCGATCGGCGTCGCGCTCGGCTCCGGCGCCGCGCGCGGCTACGCCCACATCGGGGTCCTCGAGGAGCTGGAGCGCGAGAAGCTCCCGATCGACTACGTCGCCGGGACGAGCATGGGCTCCGTCCTGGGCGGGCTCTACGCCGCGGGGAGGAGCCCCGCCGAGATGGCGGAGTTCTCGCGGGACGCCAGTCGCCTTCGCGCGATCTTCTCGCTCCTCGACCTCGCGATCCCCACGTCGGGACTCCTGCGCGGTCGGAGGGTCGAGAAGCACTTCCGGAAACTCATGGGAGACGTCGAGATCGAACGGCTGCCGCGCCCGTTCCGCACCGTGGCCACGGACGTGCTCACGGGCGAGGAAGTGGTCCTGGACCGGGGGCCGCTGTGGAAGGCGATCCGGGCGAGCATCTCGCTCCCGTGTCTGTTCGAGCCGGCCCGCCACGGAAGCCGGTACCTCGTGGACGGCGGCGTGACGAACCCGATCCCGGTGAACCACCTCCTGGATCTCGGCGCGGACCGCACGATCGCGGTGAACGTGACCGCCGGGCCGCCGCAGGGCGCCCGCGCCCCCGGCATCCTCACGGTCATGATGAACTCGATCTACACCCTCCAGACCCTCGTCTCCGACGCCCGCAGCTCGCTCGCGGACGTGACGATCGTGCCGGAGTTCGGCGGACTGAGCTGGACCGACTTCGCGAAAGCGCCCGAGATGATCGAGGCGGGACGGGCGGCCGTGCGCAGGGCGCTCCCCGAGATCCGGAGGCTCGTCACGTGAGCGACTTCCCCCGCGACTTCGGGAACTACACCCTCCTGGCCGAGCTGGGCCGCGGCGGGATGGGCGTCGTCTACCGTGCCGAGCAGAAGTCGCTCGGCCGTCCCGTCGCGCTCAAGATCCTCAGCGTCGCGCAGGACTGGGCGAGCGAGGAGACTCTCGCCCGCTTCCGCCGGGAGGGCGAGGTGATGGCGCGCCTCGCGCATCCCGACGTCGTCGCGGTCCACGATTTCGGCGTCCACGAGGAGCGCGTCTACATCGCGATGGAGCTGGTCCACGGGATGCAGCTCGACCGCTACGTCCAGTCGCACTTCCCGACCTTCGAGCAGTCGCTCGCGATCGTGGCAAGGGTGGCGCGGGCGCTCTACCACGCGCACGGCCAGGGGATCGTCCACCGCGACGTGAAGCCGTCGAACATCCTCGTGGATACGAACGGGAACCCGAAGCTCTCCGACTTCGGACTGGCGAAGGTCGAGGGCGCGAAGGTATCGCGGTCGGGGGCGATCCTGGGGACGCCGGTCTACATGAGCCCGGAGCAGGCGACGGGTGAGGGGGTGGACGCGCGCAGCGACGTCTACGGGCTCGGCGCGGTCCTCTACGAGATGCTCACGGGGGCGCCGCCCTACCTCGGGACGAGCGTGGAGTCGATCGTCCACCAGGTCGTGCACCGCGAGCCGGTGCCGCCGCGGGTCGTGAACCCGAAGGTCCCGATCGACGTCGAGACGATCTGCCTCCGCGCGATGGAGAAGAGCCGGGACCGGCGCTACGCCACGGCGCTCGCCCTCGCGGAGGATGTCGAGCGGTGGCTGCAGGGCGAGCCCATCCGCGCGCGCCGGGCGGGCCCGGTCGAGCGCGCGTGGAAGTGGGTCCGCCGGAGGCGGCTCGTCGCCGCGACGGTGCTCGCGCTGGTGCTGCTCGCGTCGGGAGGGGCGGCCGCGGCCGTCCTTCTCTCCCGCGAGCTGGGTCGCCAGAAGCAGGAGGCGGCGCGCCTCCGCGGCGAACAGGAGCGCGCCCGCGAGGCGCAGCGGCGCCTCGAGCGCGAGCAGTTCCGCGCGTCGCGCCTCATCACGCTCGAGGCGGAGGGCATCCAGCTCATGCGCTCGGACCGGGTCGACGAGGCGCTGGAGCGGTTCCGCGAGGTCGTCGGCGAGGAGCCGGATCTCGCGCGCGTCCGCCTTCTCAAGGCGACCTGCCATTGGCTCCTGCGTCAGCACGACGACGCGGATCTGGAGTTCGAGTCCTGCCTGAAGCTCAAGGCCGACGACGCCTTCGTCTGGCGCCTCCGGGGCCTGAACCGGCTGGACGCGCGGAAGTTCCGCGAGGCGGTGCCCTGCTATCGCGCCGCGGCGCAGATCTGGAAGGTCGGCGGCGCGGACCTGGCGGCGCGGAACGAGGACTACGACATCCTCATCGCCCTCGTGGAGGGCTGCGCGAGCGGGCGCGACGTCCTGTATCCGCGGCCCTGGCTGGGAGACTACGACCCCGGCATCGTTCTTCAGAAGCGCATGGAGGAGTATCCCGTGTCCCGCAGGTGGTGCATGACGTTCCGGATAAGGACGCTCCGCTACCTCGACATGAACGACAGCTCAGTCGTCGACCTGTTGGACGTCTTCCGGGATCACCCCGCGGTGCTCGCGCACCTCGCGAACTTCAAGCGATACGTGGACACCAAGGGTCTTCCGTACGCGGACCGGTGTCTCGAGCTCGTCCCGATCTGGCCGAAGGTGTGGGCCTGGCGCGCACTCATCCTCAAGCGCAGCGCAGCCTCGCCCCCGGAGATCGACGCGTCCTACGGTGCCGCGATCGAGCTTTGCCCGCGCTACGGCGACGCCCTCTACGGCCGGGCCGACTGGAGCAAGACCTGCGGCCGGTTCGAGGAGGCGCTCGCCGACTTCCGGCGAGTTCTCGACGGGTGGGACAAGCTGCGCTGGGAGGAGGGGGACGTCCCTCTCATCAAGCGAGAGGCCGTTTTCGACTGCGCCCGGTGCGCGACGGCGCTGGGGCGCAAGAAGGAGGCGGTTGAGTTCCTCCGCCAGGCCAAGGCGAAGTGGGGCGTCAAGGTGAACCGCGCGGAGCTGGAGCGGGACGACGAACTGAAACCGCTGCGGGACGAACCGGAGTACCAGGAGTTCCTGAAGACGCTGCCATGACCCGCCGTCCCATCCACGAGTGCGCGATCTGCCGCGACCTCGCCGCGCACGCCGGGATGCTCAAGGACATCTCCGGCCTCGCGGAGTGTCCGGGCTGCGGCTCCCGTTACCGGCGCGACGGGGATCGGCTTGAACGCGTCCTTCCCGACGAGCCGATCGTCCCGAAGGACCTGGCCGGCGCGATCGAGAGCGACGATCCGGGACTCCGCGCCTACGCGGGCGCGGCGCTGGCCCGCCATCACATGACGCGGCGCCATCCGGAGGAGGTCGCGCGGCTGCTGGAGCACAAGGACGATGCGATCCGGAGGGCCGCGCTCGGCCAGATGATCCACATGCGGCCGGAGGAGGCGGCGTGGGAGATCCTCGTGAGGCTGCCGGCGTTCCTGGAGCGCGAAGACGATCTGCGCCCCGCGGCCTTCGAGACGATCCGCACCCTCGCGGAGCGCGGCATCGACATGACCGCGGTCTTCCAGATCTGCCTCTACGCCCTGCGGTACAAGGACGAGAAGACCCGGGAGTGGCCGCTCCGCTTCGTGCGCGATGCGATCCGGAAACGCTACCGGATCAATCTCGATCCCTACACCGGGAAGCTCGTGGACATCCTGATCGAGCGTGCCCCCGGCCCCGAGGCGGAGGCGGCCGTCGAACTCCTGGATCGCGCCGCGGCCACGGACCCGGAGGGCGTCTCGACGAGCCTCTTCATCCGATGGCCCGACGAACCGACGCCGCTCTTCAAGCGTCTTCTGCGCCGGCTGAAAAGGCGCGACCCGAACATCGTGAAGGAGGCGAGACGGACGAAACCGGATCTCCAGCCGGTGTCCGTACGCCGCATCTTGAAGGGCGTCCGGGGAGCCGCCGGTCCCTTCCTCGTCGTCCAGGGCCAGTACAGCCCGTCGCCGTCGCAATCCGTGCGGATCGGGATCCTGCAGGAGAACAAGGTGCTTGCCGATGCTTGGCTCGCGACGGCCGACTTCCATGAACTGGTGAACTCCCTCGCGAAGAAGGCCGCGGTCCGCACCGGGGAGTGGGACGTCATGTACGCCACGGGTTGGGGCCTGGCCTGGACCACGGACCGTCCGCCGTTCGAGCTGTGGGACAGCGAGGGCCGGCTCGCGTGGCAGGAAGGCGACGAGTTCCGGGTGCGCGCAGGAGGCCGCTGCCGCATCGCGGACCTTCTGCATATCGAAGCCTATCTCGAGGAAGGCTGGGTCCTCCGCGGCGTCCGCTGCGTGCTCCGGAACGGCGACAGGATCGGCCTGGCCGAGGTGCGGGACATGATCTCGACGATCGATCCCACCTACGACGGCATCAACATCATGTGCGAGGCGTCGTGGACCGTCTCCGTGGCGGGCGCCGTCGGCGCGGCGCTCGGCGTCCCGGTCGTGAAGGACGAGGCGCTGTGAGCCGCTAGCGGTCGGCCCTGGTCGACTTCGATCTGGAGACGAGCTTCCACTTCCCGTCGCCTTGATCGACCTCGACCGTGCCGTCGCAGCGCTTCTCGTCCGGGATGGACTTCATCGTCCACCGGAGCCCGTGCCCCTTGAACTCGAAGACGCCCTCCTCCTCGCCCGCCGTCCCTTTGAACACGAGGATCCTCCCGGGCGCGAAGAACATGTAGTCGTAGTACGTCTTCGTTCCCGCATCGTAGCCCAGCATGTCCACGGCTTCGCCGGAGGTTCCGTCCGTCCTCGAGAACTCCACCGACGAGCGGAGCCAGGCGCCTCCCGCGACCGGCTCCCAGCGGGAGCGGCTCGAGCAGGTCTTCTTCCCCTTGTCGTCCATCTCCTCGCCGGTCCAGGATCCGACCAGGAACCCCAGCGGTTGGAGCGATTCCTTGAGGTCCGCGTCCGGGATCGTGAAGTCCGACGCGTCTCCCGTGCGCTGTCCCGACCCCTCTCCGGTCTGTTGGTAGCCTTCGTCGCCCTGGAGCTCGACCGTGTAATCATAGCGCTTCTGTCCGGGCTTGAGGCGCCAGGTGATCCGGATCTCGCGGCCTGAGTTGTTCCAAGTGCTCCAGACGAGGGCGTCGCCCTTCTCGTTCATCTTGCCGGTCAGGCGGACGGAGCCGCCCAACTGGAAGAAAACCAGCAGGAGATAGCACTGCTGTTTTGGGTCGTACGTGAGCATCCCCGCCAGGTCCGTCACCTTTTCCTCGTCCTCCCGCGACCGCTCGGTAAGCCGGAGGCACGCCCCCTCCACGCATTTCTCCCAGCGGTATTCGGCCGTGATCTGTTTCTCGCCCTCCGTGCCCTTGCTCTTCCACGAGCCCTCGAAGAAGGCGAGACGTTTCATCGCGGCGAGGTTCGCCTCCTTCTCCCTTTTCGCGATGGCCGCCGCCGTCCCGTCGGCCACGCGTCCGCTGCCCTTGCAGACCATGCACGCCATCCCCTGGCCCTTGCACTGGTGGCACTTGCCCGTGTCGTAGCAGAGGGTGCAGCGCCCCTTGTGCATCCAGCCGTAGAAGCCCTGGCAGCGCCCGCAGCTTCCGATGAAGAAGATCCCGAAGGCCCCGGCGCAGGCGGGGCAGCCGACCTTGCCGCCGCCGAGACAGCCCGGACACGTCTCGTCGGCGAAGGCCGGGCGCACCGGGCCCGAGAGTACGATGACGACGCTTGCGACGACGGCCAGCGACCGCATCATGAGACCCTCCAAATCTGTCCGCGCGCCTTCCCGCTACTCATGCGCCGGGGGCATTCCAGGTTGAGACGAATTATCCTATCCCGCGGCCGCGGGAATGCAAGATTCTCTTCGAGATATCACGCCGGGGATCGCCGCGCACCCTCCGAATTATGACCGGCGACCAGGGCGGGATATCGTATGTTGGATCGGAGGACGCCGATGAGAACCGTGCCTTGCGTCTGGGTCCTTCTCCTTGCGGCGGCACCCGCCCGCGCGCAGGAGGAGAAGCCGCGGGAGGCTGCGCCCCCCTACCGGTTCGTCCACATCACGGACATCCACTTCGAGGACTCGGGCCGCCTCGACTGGGGCGTGCGGAACGCGAAGGGCTTCGGTGAGTTCGTCGCCTTCATGAACGAGACGATGAAGCCCGACCTCGTCGTCCTGACGGGCGACCTCGTCCAGGACATCACGCAAGAGCGGCCCTTCAAGGATCTTCCCCCGACCGAGCACGTCTCGCAGCTCAGGAAGTTCAAGGAAGCGCTCGCGAAGCTCCGCGCGCCCTGCGCGGTCGTCGGCGGGAACCACGACTGGACCGAGTTCGAGGAGATCTTCGGCCACCGCAACACGCGCCACGACGGCCCCGTCGCCTTCGTGGGGCTGGGGCTCAAGCACACGAACCGCCCGCTGGGATGGGGCGTCTTCGAGGATGCGGACTGGCTCAAGAAGCAGCTCGACGGGGAGTCGATCGTCTTCCTCCACCACCCGCTTGACTTCCCCACCTTCCAGAACCCGGGCGCGGTGCGGAAGATCCTCGAGGATTCCGGCAAGGTGAAGCTCGTCCTCCAGGGACACCTGCACGGCTTTCGGGACAATCCTCAGAAGGGGATCCATTACGTCACGGGACCGATGTTCGGAACGAAGGGCAACGGGTTCCTGGTAGGCGAGATCCACAAGGACCGGATCGAGATCGTCCGCTGGGGGAGAGAGGACGGCCCCTGGAAGCCCTCCGGCAAGCCGCACGTCATCGCCCGGTGAGTCACCCCCTCGACTGCCAGCTCGTGTACTCGAGGATCGCGCGGCAGTGGGGGCACCAGTAGACGCGGTGGAACGTGCGCGTCCCGTCCTTCCGGTCGTTCGTCCGCAGGTTCCGCCAATCCACCGACTTGCCACAGAACCGGCAGAGCGGTCCCTTGCGGCGCAATCTCGTCGTGTCTACCACGAAACCACCAAGACACAGAGTCACAGAGAGCCGCTGGAATGGCAACGGTTATTCTGCTTCGCCGGCGGACGGAACGCGGATCCGGAGCCGCTCTCGCTCGACGCAACGCAACCGTGGTTCGTGAACCTTGTTGATTTTCCTCCCCGATTCCGGCAGCTTCCCGCCCCGATTCCCGGAAAGGAAAGCTGAAGAGCACAAGTACGGGACTCCGTTCGGGCGCGTCGGGTTCGAGACATATGGGAGAGCAGAATGAACGTAAAGACAGGCACGATCGCGGGCCTCTACGCCGTCCGGGGCGTGTCGGACGATTTCCTTCTTGAGAAGACCGCGTCGTCCCCGGGCATCATCGCCAACGGGATGGAGATCCTGGGAATCGCCTGGGGTGGGCCGACGATGATCATGGGGTTCATGCACATGGCCGCCGGGACGCAGGACGCGATCGTCGCGAAAATCATCGGGTTGTGATCGGCGGTCGGCGGGAAAAGGGAGGGCATCCCTCGCTTGCGATTCACCGCAACGGGTGCACCTGAACTTCCTCCCCTTTCCAAGCCGCGAGTCTGGAACCGTCGGGGCGGAACGCGACGAACCCGTGGACAATGTCACGCCGCGGCGGCTCCGCCTGCACACACCACTTCCCTCGAAGAGCCATGAGGGGTCGAATTCCCGCCCGACGGCGGCTCTGAATCCGTCCCGGTACTGACCGATCTGGACGAAGGGAAGAAAGGAAACGTGAGGCGCCCGGATTCGATATGATCTTCAAGAGATGCTCCTTGCGTTCGCGCTCTCGGCCGGAATCGCCGATCCCCCGATCGTACTCGAAGGGAAGGGCTCGCGTTCTCTCGTCGGGCCGTTCTGGCTCTCGGAGGGGAAGGCCGTCGTGCGGATCCTCCACCGAACGCCGAAGACCAACACCTACTTCTCGGCATGGATGGCGCAGGACTGGAACCACGACGGGAAATGGGACGCGGCGACGGAGTATTTCACGATCGCTGTTCATCGCTGCGGGTACGAGGCCGCGTCCGAGCTCGACGTCCGCAAGGAGGTTCACGTCGACGCCTCTGCGCCTACCTACCTGAGCGTCGAGGCTGCGGGTATCTGGAAGGTCGTGATCGAATCCAAACCGTCTCCGGTTCACGTCATCGAGGGAAGTGTCCTGGACGGCTCGGGTTCCCGGGTGCCGGGCGCATCGATCGCGGCCGTGGACGGCGAGGGGCGCTCCGTCTCCGGCGTGACGAACCGTTTCGGCTGCTTCTCCCTTTCCGTCTACGGAGCCCGTACCTATCGCGTCATCGCCTGGAAGGGCGCCGACGCCGCGGAGACGCAGGGGGTCCTCATGGCAGGGCGGCAACCCTTCCTGCGCTCGCTCGAACTGCGCCTGGCCGAACGTCAGCTCGCCGACCTCTCCCTGATGCTGGACGCCCCGCCGGGGACCGCCGTGGAAGGCGAGGAGATCCGCCATACGTTCATCCTGGAGAATCACGGTCCGACACCCACGCGCGTCCTCGTCCGCCTGGAGGTCCGCGGCCTCGCGTCGGAGCGGGCGATCCTGGGCGTCGCGGGTTGCGGGGCGGACTTCACGTCGATCCACGCCTCCCGCGGCCGTCCCGACCGCATGGTCTTTGCGGGACAGCCCGCGACCGGCCGGTACCTCTGGGACGTCGGCCCCCTGGCGCCGAACGAGCGGGCTACGCTGTGGTTGCGCACGAAGGCGCGTTCGTCGGGCAAGCTTGAGGTAAAAGCGACGGCCTTCGGTTTCCGCGTGGATCCGAGTCCCTTTGACAATGAGGTTCGGCATGTCGTCCTGTCTTCCCTCGGAGAGGTTTTCGGGCGTGTGGCGACGCTCGATCCGCAGGGAAGAGCGATCGTGCTTACGGATATTCCGGTGGAACTCCGTGAGGACGGAGCCGCCCGCGTCGTCCGTACGGATCGGGAAGGGACCTACCGTTTCACCGACGTACGTGCGCGGGAAATCTCCCTGGAAGTATGGCTCCGGTCTCCGACGATCACGGTCGATCCGCCTCTGGAAGGACGCCTGATTCCCATCCGGACGATTCCGCGGAAGAGGACGGCGGCCCGCCAGCGGGAGGATCTGTGGTTGACCGGTTCCCATCCGACGTTCGGCCGCATTCTGAAGTTCGGCACACCGGAAGCGCAGCGAAACCGGATCCACGATGCCGCCTATCACTTCCATCTCATGAGTCTCGCCGCCGCGTTCGCGCGGAGCGCGCTGAGGCTCGAACTCGATCACCAATTGCCGGTCCGGGTGTGGATCTGCGAGAACCTCGTGGTTGCGCTCGGCCACTACCAGCCCCTTGCCAGTATCATTTCCATCGCGTCCCGCGTGAGTTCCCTGCGAACAGCCAACGGAATGGTTGACGCTCACGAGTTCGGGCATCACGTGCACTGCGACTCGCGGATGGGGGGCGAGAATCGGATGCCCGACCTCTCTCCGGGGGACCGGAATCACGGGGGCACCCTCAATTCGGACTCCAGCGACTCCTTCACCGAGGGGTTCGCGAATTTCTTTGCCGCCCTCGTGGGCGGAAACAGGGTCCTCACTTGGCCGGACGGCGGTACGACGGACCTGGAGGCGAACTGGTGGGGCGGCGGGACCGGCGAGGCAAACGGCGTCGCCGGACTGCTCTGGGATCTCGTCGATCCGGTCGACCCCCGGGACCGTGATGCGAAACTGGGATGCTCGGATACGTTCTGTCTCCCCCTCGCCGCCGTGTGGGATGCCATCAACCGTCCGGAAATCCGGACGGTCCGCAGCCTCTATCTGGCGCTGGAAGATGCCGGGATCGGCCTGAAGGACACCGATGGGAACGGTCGCCGAGATCTCGACGACCTCTTCATCCTCCATTACTTCTGGCAGGAGAAGAACTCGAATCGAACGCCCGACGCGGACGAACCCGTCGGGTACGCGGGGGTCTTCGTCGAGAAGAAGGACCGAAACCGTCCTCCGCGCCACTCGCCGCCGCACCTTCCGGGAGCGCGCATGAAGTTCACGGCGGTCGATACGGCCGGCCAAGCCGTCTCTTCAATCCGGTTCCGCCTCGAGGTTCGCTTCCCGGAGGGGGAAAACTACTTCGACTACGCCCACTGGGCTTGGATCGACGAATCCGGGAGCGAGATGTCGGTCTACGTTCCGAAGAATGCCGATCGGGTGGAAATCGTGCCGGTGGCGCCCGGGTATCGCGGCAAGATCCTCGCGATCCCGTCCGCGGAGTTCTGGACGGCGGTCGGTCGCGCCGCGGCGGACGGAAGAGAGACATTCCGTGTCCACGAGTTCGTGCTGGAAACGAACGCGGTGCCCGCTCCCGGGGATTTTACGGCGACGAAGGAGCCGGACGGGAGGATCCGACTCCGATGGACGGTCGATCCCGAGGCGGATGGCGTGATCCTCGTACGCCGAGCCGACCGCCCCGCCTCCACTCCTGCCGAGGGAACCGTGATCCTGGAAGGATGGGCGACGGAGTTCGCAGATGCAGCCCCGTGGAGCGGATGCGGTTCACACTACAGCCTGTTCGCCGTCCGAAGAGGCGAGTGGTCCGTCCCCGTTACGGCAGGCATCGAGGCGGATTTCGCGGCTGCGGATCGCGGGGTCGATCCGCAGGCCGTTCGCCCTCCCTCGCCGCCCGCCGTCTTCCAGCCCATCCAGTCCTTTCCCTGGATCACCGTAGGCCTCGTTTGGTTCTTTCTGCTCGGCACCTGGGTCTGGATCCGGAGTCGGGAGTGAGGCTCCCCGCCCCATCCTCCTTCGCCCTTCGGGCTACAGAGGACAGGAGGGGCGGCCTGCCCTCCGTAGCTCCCGAAGGGAGCGGAGGAGGGGGCTTCTCTTGAATGGCGCCGAAACCCTCCGACGTGTCCGCCGAAGCTCGCCTCCGCCCTCCTTCTCGCGGTTCATCCCCGCTTCGCCTGGCCCGGCAGGGAGCGAAGGAAGTCGTCCAGCGGCAGGAACTCGACCGGACCGATCTTCGCCCGCCGGGGTCCGAGGAATACGACCGTCCGGCGCAACGTCCTCCGGAACCGCTCTGCGATGCTCTCAAAGCCGGAGAAGCCGCCTGCCGGCACCTGCCGCGACGCCTTGATCTCGATGGCCCACATCTCGCGCCCGGTCTCGACGACGAAGTCCACCTCGGCCCCGTGTTTCGTGCGATAGAAGGAGAGACGCGCGTCCGGCCAGAGATCGGGGATCCGGCGGTGGATTTCGCACGCGACGAGGTGTTCGAGCAGGAGCCCGCGCTCGTCATCGAGAGGCCGATCCAGCGGGCGGCGCAAGAGGGCGTTGCGGACTCCGAGGTCGAAGAAATACAGTCGCGGATGGGCGACGAGGCCGGCGCGGTCGCCGCCGCTCCAGGCCGGAACCCGGAAGAGCAGCAGCGTGTCCTCCATGACTTCCACGAACCTGCGCGCCGTCTCGTAGCCCAGTCCGGCATCGCCGCACAGGCCGTTCAGATTGAGGATCTTCCCCGAAGAGGCGGCCATGAGATCCAGGAGCCTCGCGTACCCTCCGATGTTGCGCACGAGCGCCTCCGCCTGAATCTCTTCGCGCAGGTAGGTGTCGGCATAGCTGCGCAGATCGGCGGCCCGTGCGGCGGGATCCGGCTCCGCGTAGATCCCCGGCAGCGTCCCGTGAGCCAGCGCACGGTCGAGGTCGAACTCGGCACCGAGTTCCGCGGCGCACAGCGGCGCCAGGTGATGGACGTGAACCCGGCCGGGAAGGAGGTTGGCCCGGCCGCGCCGGAGCTTCCGGGCGCTCGACCCGGAAAGCAGGAACCGGAACCTCCCCGGCCGTTCGTCGAGCATCACCTGGACCGCGTCGAGCAGGGCGGGAATTCGCTGCACCTCGTCCAGGAAGACGGTCCGGACATGGGCGGGCGCGGCCCTCAATTCCGCATCGAGCCGCTCGGGATGGCTCACGTAGTCCCGATACGTCTGCGGACCGGCGAGATTCAGGGTGAGGTCCGGGGCGAGCGAGCGGAGCAGCGTGGACTTCCCCACCTGACGGGGGCCGAGGAGCAGCACGCTCTTGCGGGCCGAGGCGAGGGAGGGCAGGAGAAGGCGTTCATACATGCGGGTATAATATCGGTAGTTTTACCTACTATCAATGGTAGACAGAATACCCGCCGGAAGAACGGGAGACACCTGGGGCAGCCTTCCGGGAGAGTCGGGAGCCCCCGCACAAGAACCGCTCCGCCCAGGTGGGGGCGGGCGGGGCAACTGCCCCGAGCCGGGTCAGTCTCAGATGGCCCAGTGTTCGGCCATTTGCTCCTTGGTGGGCATCCGCAGGACCGGGGATCCCCCCGTGTCCCGATGGAATACCCCGCCCCCGTTCTCCCCTATGTAGTAGAGGAACGTATCCCGGCCGGTTACCTCGTACTCGGCGGGGTACGCACAGAAGCCGAACGTCTTCCGATGATGCACCCTCGCGCCCGTTCCATCGGTGTACATCTGGCGGCCCGATTGGATGAAACGGCGGGATAATCCCTTGACACTCTGAGGCCTCATAACCGGGTCCTTATGGACCCAGGAAGGAGGCGCGGAGTGGCCAAGGGTAAGTT
>JACPRC010000202.1 GCA_016190175.1 Planctomycetota bacterium | reverse complement strand
TGAGCGAGGGCGGCCGCAGGCCGCCCGAGTCGAAGTGGGCCGTCGTGGACCTCTTTAGAACCTCTGTCATCGACGATGTCGTGAACGGGCGAGGCGCTTCAGTCGTTCCACATCGCCGTCGATGAGGGCCTGTTTCTTTGCGTGAGACCATCGTTTCAACTGCACTTCACGCCGGCGGGCGCTTTCCAGGGATGGATGAATCTCCGTCCAAAGGACGCTCGTCACTCCTTCGACGCGCGCGAATTGGGCATGTCGCCCGGCCTGATGGTGCGCAAGCAGAGCCGGAGGCGGGTACTGGCTGATGCCGACATAGAATCGTCCATCGCGAAGTTGGGCGATGTACACGCGCCAGTCTGGGGGCTTGGTAGTGGTTCGACTCGTCGCTTCGCTCCTCGCTCACCACACTTCGCCTCGGCCGGCTCGCGGGAAGTGCTTGCACTGAGCGAGGCCGGCGGAGCCGGCCGAGTCGAAGTGGGCGCGAGAGGAATCGAACCTCCACGGGGGTGAACCCACTAGGTCCTGAACCTAGCGCGTCTGCCAGTTCCGCCACGCGCCCCACTGACGGCGGAGATTGTACGGGTCGCGCCCGGGAGTTGCAACAGCTTCAAGACCGGACTTCACCGTCATGAAGGCCGGACATAGACGCGGATCCCCTCGCGCACCGCCTCGGCGACGATCCCGATCTCGCGCCGCCGCTCCCGGAATTCCCGCGGCGTGTAGTAGAGGGCCTCGACTCCCGGCATGGGTCCCACGCTCCGGAAGACCCGGGGGAATCTCTCGAGCCACGGCACACCTTCGAACGCCGAGGACACGACGAGAACGTCGAGGTCGCTCGATTCGAGAGCGTCTCCCCGCGCGCGCGATCCGAAGATCCACACCGATTCGGGAGCCCAGGCCCGCCGCAAACGGGGCAGCGTCTGCCGGAGGAAGCGGCGGATCTTCGGGTCCTCTCTCAGAACCGGGGTTCGATCCACTTCCAGAGTCTCCTCGCGGCATCGATGGCTCGTCGGGCGATGTCCTTCGTGTACATCTCGGCAGGCACGGCGTTCGCGGCGTCCGGGTACCGGGCCGTCGTGTACTCGCGCGTCAGGTCGGCGAGATCCGTGGCGAGCGCGGCCGGGGCGCTCAAGGCGCGACCGAGTTCGACGAGATCGTGCGTGAACGGGGGCGCCTTCCTCCGGAGGTGGATGAACAGGGCTTTCAGCCCTTTCTCCACGCTCTGGTGGGAGTAGAAAGCCGCCACGTCGAAGTGGTCGATTCCGAGATTGTCTTCCGCGACCTTGAGATCCGCGCGGGCCTGGCGGATGAGGCGTTCCACTTCGACGCGACGACGGCCGTTCTTCATCCCTCGTAGAAGAAATGCTTCCTCAGCGTTCCGTCCGGCTCCGGCTTCGGCTGTCCCGCCGCGATCATGCGGCACACGTCCGCGATCCCCTCCGCGTCGAGATGAAGGAACTTCAGCAGCTCCGTCCGGTCCGCATGCTGCAGGAACCGGTCCGGGATCGCGTGGATTTTCACCTTCCGCGTCTCCTCGTTCCGCAACGACAGCTCCTCGAGCACCGCGGAGCCGAAGCCGCCCTGATACGCGTGGTCCTCCACCGTGAGGACCCAGGGGTGGCCGCGCACCAGGCGCGTCGCGAGGTCCGCGTCGAGCGGCTTGGCGAATCGCGCGTTGGCGACCGCGACGTGCAGTCCCTCCTTCGCCAGCATCGCGCGCGCCTCGAGGGCCTTGGCGACCATGACGCCGTACGCGAGGATCGCCCCGTCTTTGCCCTCCGCGAGGAGTTCGCCCTTGCCGAGCTGGAGCGGCGCCCGCGGCGCCTCGCCCAGATCGGGGGTCGTCTCGCGCGGAATGCGGATGGCCGCGGGAGAGGGGAGCGTCAGGGAGAACCGGAGCATCTCGCGGAGTTCCTGCTCGTCGCGGGGCGCCATGAGGGTCATGTGCGGGAGCGACCGCAGGTAGCCGATGTCGAAGTTCCCGTGATGGGTGGGTCCATCCTCCCCCGCGATGCCCGCGCGGTCCAGCACGAGCGTCACGGGCAGGTTGTTCAGGCACATCTCCTGGAAGACGATGTCGTAGGCGCGCTGGCTGAAGCTCGAGTAGATCGCGCAGACCGGCCGCGCCCCGGATTGGGCCAGGCCCGCGGCGAACGCGACCGCGCACTGCTCGCTGATTCCGACGTCGTACATCCGATCGGGAAAGTGCTTCGCGTATTCGAGGAGCCCCGTCCCGTCCGGCATCGCGGCCGTGATCGCCACGACCCTGGGATCGTCCCTGGAGACGTCGACGAGCGCATCCACGAACGCGCGGGTGTAGGACTTGGACTTCGCCGGCGGCGGCTTGCCGCCCGGTTCGAGCTTCCCGTTCGGCCGGGCGTCGGGAGGCTTGTGCAGCCCGCACGGATCGGCCTCGGCGACGGCGCATCCCTTGCCCTTCTTCGTGACGACGTGCAGCAGCACGGGCTTCCCCTGGTGCCGCACGTTCTCGAGGATATGGCAGAGCGCCTTGATGTCGTGCCCGTCGACGGGACCGTAGTACTGGAATCCGAACGCGGTGAAGATGTTCGGGAAGAGCGTCTGCTTGAGGCCGCGGCGCACCGAATCGAGCGCCGACTCCACCGAGGGTCCGCCCGGGAGTCGCTGGAGGAGGTTGTGGACCTCCTTCTTCGCCTCGTCGTACAGCGGCGCGCTGCGAAGCTCGTTGAAGTAGGTCGAGATCGCGCCCACCGTCTTCGAGATCGACATGCCGTTGTCGTTGAGGATCACGAGCATCGGCAGCTTCGAGTGGCCGATGTTGTTGAGCGCCTCGAACGCCACGCCGCTCGTCATCGAGCCGTCGCCGACGACGCAGATCACCTTGCGCTTGCGGCCCGTGCGATGGTCGGCGGTCGCGCAGCCGTACGCGGTCGCCAGACCCGTGCCCACGTGGCCGAAGTTGAAGGGGTCGAAGCTGCTCTCGGACTTCCAGCCAAAGCCGCAGATTCCGCCGTGCTGTCGCAGCGTGTGGAAGCGGTCCCGCCGGCCCGTGAGGATCTTGTGCGTGTAGGTCTGGTAGCTGCCGTCCCAGACGATGAGGTCCTTCGAGACGTCGAAGATGCGGTGAAGCGCCAGGGTGAGGTCCACGACGCCGAGGTTCGAGCCCAGGTGGCCGCCGTTCTTCATCACGATCTCGACGATGAGCTTGCGGATGTCCTCGGCGAGGCCGGGAAGTTCCTCGACGGTCAGCTTGTGGACGTCCTCGGGCTGCCGGACGCGATCGAGGTGCGGGTATGCCGTCATCGTCGTCTCCCTATCCGCTTCTGGACAGAATCCAGCGGGCGAGTTCTCTCAGGCGAGCCCCTCTCTCTCCCAGGAACGCGACGGCCGTCACGGCTTCGCGGACGCACGCCTCCGCGCGCAGCCGGGATCCCTCCATCCCGTACAGCGCGGGAAACGTCTTCTTGCCCTGCCGCGCGTCCTTTCCCGGCGTCTTGCCCAGGTCCCGGGCCGAGCCGGAGACGTCGAGTATATCATCGACGATCTGGAATGCAAGGCCGACGGCCCGGCCATAGCGGGTGACGCGCGCCAGGGCCCG
This sequence comes from Planctomycetota bacterium, assembly GCA_016190175.1. Lineage (GTDB taxonomy): Bacteria > Planctomycetota > MHYJ01 > MHYJ01 > JACPRB01 > JACPRC01. The sequence goes on along the minus strand of JACPRC010000202.1, from coordinate 80,773 downwards.
ATCCGGTGCGCCCGCGGCGATCGCCCCCATGCGCACCGCCGCCGTGAGCAGGGCCCCCGTCTTGCGGCGGTGGATCTCGCGGACATCCGCTCCCGTCGCCAGGTCGAGCTGCTGCCCGCCGCACATTCCCGCCGCCCCCGCCGCGGCCGCGAGTTCCAAGACCAGCCGGGGATCGGATCCCCGCCGCGCCAGGACCTCGAACGCGGCCGCCTGAAGCGCGTCGCCCGCGAGGATCGCCGTCGCCTCGTCGAACGCCTTGTGACACGACGGCTTCCCGCGCCGGAAATCGTCGTCGTCCATCGCGGGCAGGTCGTCGTGGATGAGCGAGTACGTGTGGATCATCTCCAGCGCGCACGCGGCCGGCATCGCCTCCGCCTCCGCGCCGCCGAACGCCTCGCACGTCCGGATCGCCAGGATCGGCCGCAGGCGCTTGCCCCCGTCGAGGAGCGAATAGCGCATCGCGCTGTCGAGGCGGTCGGGGACGTCGCGGGGGAGAAACCGCGCCAGCGCGCGGTTGACGCGGCCGGCCGTGCGCGCGACGCAGCGTTCGAAGTCGGTCAGAAAGGCAGCTCCGCTCCCCTCGACTCGCCCGCCTCCGGCGGGTTCGCTCGGGGCAAGCCCTTTTCCCTCTTCGGCTCCTTCGACTCGGGCTTGAGTTCCTTCTCCGCCAGCGTGCCGTCCTTCTCCTTCACGAGGATCTGGATCTTCTTCTCCGCCTGCTCGAGGATGACATGGCACTGCTTCAGCGCCTTCATCCCCGCCTCGTACCGTTCGAGCGACTCCTCGAGACCGAGCTTGCCGGACTCCAGCGCCTTCACGGCCTCTTCGACCTGCCTGAGGAGGTCCTCGAACTTCTCCTTCCTGGGGGCTTTCTCCACGGGGGGCATTATAGCGGCGTGCGGGGGAAAGTCACGGAACCAGAGTTCGCTGCCCGAGGACGCGACCCGTCTCGTCCGCGAGGAAGACCTCGTCGCCGCGGATGCCGACGAGGCGCCGGTTGCGGAGATCCACATAGGCCTGCGGCCACGGGCACGCGAAGCGGGCGCTCTCGCCCGTCGTCAGGTCCCAGGCCCACACCGCGCCGTCGACCCAGGCGAGCAGGACGTCCTCATCGCGCGCGTTGAAGGACAGCCGTCGGACCGTCTCCGGCGGCTCGATGCGTTCCGTGACGCGCAACTCGGTCCCGGCGGGAGATCCGAGGTGGATCGCCCCATCCATCAGGAACGCGAAGCGGCGCGGGCCGAAGGCGAGCGACCGCATCGCCTCGGCTTCGTGACCGCGGGCAGGCAACTCCGCAAGGCGGAACTCGACACGGCCGCGACTCCATCCGGCATCGCTCGCCGTCAGGGTCAGGAGTATTCCGTCCCGCCGCGCCCAGAGACGGTCGCGGGCGTAGTCCGCGGCGAGCGGCTGGAGATCCGTATCGCGGATCAGAGGGGGCTCCTGCGCCTCGCGTCCGCCCTTCTCGATGAACGACACGCCGCATTCCACGCACCAGGAGACGAAGAAACGCGCCGTCCAGAGAAGGTTGACGCCCCGGGTCTCCGCGTCCCCCCTCCGGGCCATCGCCTCGAGGACCCGGTGGTCGCACGGTTCGACGTACGACCACCGCCGGCCCCCGCGTGCGCCCGCGCAGAAGGCTCCAAGGCGGCTCGTCCGGAGCAGCCACGTGTCGCGGTCGTCGACGTCCCACACGATCAGAGGATGCTCGTCGGACCGCGACGCCGGCACCGCGGCGGCCCGGAGCGAGTCCGGGGACAGCCGGACGATGGTGCCGCTCGAATCCTGCAGGAAGATGTGGCGGTCGAGGACCACCATGGGGACGATCCGCCTGGCGCGGGGCTGAGGTTCGTACGGGGGATGCAGGTGCGGCTGCGCCGTTCGGCAACCCAGGAGGACGGCGGCAAGCACGATCGGGCGCATCACCGACATCATACCACTGCGGGACACCAAAAGTGACCTGTCCACTCTTAGTGCGGGTCCAGGAAGTGCGGCACGATCTCGGTCTCGCCCGCGCGGTCCACGCGCCAGGCGCGGGCGTGGCGGCGCGAGCTCACGGCGCCCACGAAACGCCGCCCCTCGAAATGCAGCGCCGCGCCGTCGTCCGCCGCGAGTCCCGGCTTCAGCCGCCCGGTCCGAACGAGCTTCCGATACTCCGGACGCCGGCCGCGCTCGCCGTCATAGTGCGGGCAATGGCTGCCGGGCAGGAAGCCGAGGCAGCGCAGCGGCGTCAGGGCGCCGGTCGAATCCGTCACGCCCTCCTCGAACCAGCAGAGCGCCCCCGCGCTGATCCCCGCGAGGACCGTGCCGCGCCGCCATGCCTCGCGAAGGAGGCGGTCGAGCCCCCAGTCGCGCCAGAGCGTCAGGAGGTTCCGCGTGTTCCCGCCGCCGACGTAGATTACGTCGCGCGAGAGGACGAACCCGCGCAGGTCGCGCGGCGGCTTGAAGAGCGAGAGGTGCGACGGCCGGCAGCGGAGCCGGCGGAACGCGCGGTAGAACCGCCGGATGTAGCCGTCCGCGTCGCCGCTGGCCGTGGGGACGAAGCAGACTTCGGGCCGGCGCGTGCGCGCGAGCGAGAGGACGAAGCGGTCGAGCCGGAGGTTGCGCGGCTCCATGGAGAAGCCGCCGCCGCCCAGCGCCACGATCGTTCTACGTTCCACGTCCTGCGTCTCCGTGTCTCGACGTCGGACGTAGGACGTGGGACGTGAGCCGTCCCTTCGCGAGGTCCGTGACGATCATCTCGCCGGGCTTCACCTGCGCGGCGTCCCGCAGGACCGTCCCGTCCTCGCGCATCGTGATCGAATACCCACGCGCGAGCACGGCGCGCGGATCGAGCGCCGCGAGCGCCGCCTCCAGCGCCCGCGCCTTCGCCCGGGCCGCGTCGCGGACGCGCTCCATCGAGGAGCCCAGGCGGGGCTCCAGGGCAGCGCACCGCTCGCGGGACTGCGCGACGCCGTGGGGCAGGGCGGCGCGCAGGCGCTCGGCGAGCTCGTCCAGCCGCTGGCGCTGCTGCGCGACGAGGTCCTCGGGCCGGCGCAGCGCACGGGAGTTCGCGAGCCCGTCGAGGCGCGATCGCGCGAGGTCGGCCTGCTGCCGGAGCGCGCGGCGCAGCTTCGCGTCGTCCTCCCGGAGCGTCAGCTCGAGGTCCTCCAGCCGCGGCACGACGCGGTTCCCCGCGTCCGTGGGCGTCAGCGCGCGCACGTCCGCGACGAAGTCGGAGATCGTATAGTCGGTCTCGTGGCCGACGGCGCTCACGACGGGGATGCGCGACGCGAAGACGGCGCGCGCGACGACCTCCTCGTTGAAGGCCCACAGGTCCTCGATCGAGCCGCCGCCCCGCCCGACGACCATCACGTCCACGTCGGGGCGCGCGAGGTTGAGGTGTCCGATTGCCGCGGCGATCTCCTCCGCCGCCCCCTCGCCCTGGACTTTCACGGGATAGACGAGGATCGCGACCTTCGGGAATCGCGTCACGATCGTGCGGATCATGTCCTGGACCGCGGCGCCGACCGGCGAGGTCACGAGCGCGATCGTGGACGGCAGCATCGGGAGCGGCCGCTTGCGCGCCTGCTCGAACAGCCCCTCCTTCGCGAGCTTCTCCTTGAGCTGCTCGAACTTCAGGTGAAGCGCCCCGACGCCCTTCGGCTCGATCTCCTCCGCCGAGATCTGGTACTTCCCCTGCGCGGCGTACGCGGTGACGAGGCCGAAGACGAGCACGCTCATCCCCGTCTCGAGCTTGAACCGGAGGCGCATCGCGCGCGGCCGCCACATCGTGACGGCGATGACGGCGTTCGGATCCTCCTCGTCCTTGAGGTCGAAGTAGAGGTGGCCGCTCTGCGCGTACGTGACGCGCGAGACCTGCCCGGCGACCCAGACGAATTTGATGTGGTCCTCCAGCAGCGACTTGATGTGCCGTGACAGCTCGGCGACGGTCAGGACCTTCTTCGTCGAGAGGGCTTCTTCAGGCACGGTAGGATTGTAAGCAAAGCGCCCGGAGCGTGCTATCATCCGGGTGATGCGCATCCTCCTTCTCTCCGTGCTCCTGCTCGTTCCCGCGCAGGAGGAGAAGCGGACGCTCGTGCTGCTGATCGACGACTCCGCGTCGATGAACGAACCGACCGCCGCCGGCGTCACGCGCGCCGATCTCGTGCGACGGGTCCTGGGTGACAAGGAACTGCTCGTGCGACTCGAACGCCGCTACAAGGTGGTCGCGGTCACGTTCACGGGAGGAAGCGCGGACGACTACCGTCCCGCGGCCGCCGAGACCGCGATCGGCGACGCCCTGCGAAAGGTCCTCCGCGACGACCCCGCCGCCGTCGTCGTCTTCTCCGACTTCAAGAACAATGCGGGGATCGACCCCGCGGACCTCGCGGGCGAGATGCGATACCGGTGCGTCCCCGTGTTCGCCGTCCTCGCGGACCTTCCGCCGCCCGACCGGGAGGTCACGCTGCTCGATCCGGACGGAGACCCCACCGCCCCGCTCGGCGAGGAGTACCGGATCGAGTTCAAGATCCGCAGTCGGGGCTTCGATGGGCGCGAGATCAAGGTCGAGCTCCGGGCGAACGAGAAGAAGGTGTCCGAGATCCCGGTGCGGCTCGCCGAGGCCTCCTACCCGGCGAGGAAGGTCCAGTACGCCGCGATCGATCGGGTCGGCGATCTCCTCGGCGATCTTCCGGACGCGAAGGAGGAGGAGCGGATCGAGGCCGAGCGGCGGCGCAACGCCTCGCTCACGGCTCCGGCCCTCACCGGGATCCGCGTGTGGTACGAATACCCGAAGTACCTCGGCATGACCGACACGCCCGCGGACGAGCCCGGACGCGGCGGCGAGATCTCCGCGCCGGTGCACACGAAGGTGCGGTTCGAGGGCGAAGTGAACGAGCCGCTCGCCGACGCGCGGCTTGCGATCGGTCTCGACGAGGTCCCGATTCTCCGGAGCGAGCGGCGGATCGCGGGGGAGTTCCGGGTCGAGAAGCCGCGCGGCTCGTACGCCCTCCGGCTGGTCGCGAAGAACGGGCTTTGGAACCGCGAACCGCTCCGCTTCGCGATCGCGGGTGAGGCGGATGCGGCGCCCGCGCTTCGCATCTGGGATCCCCCGGGGGAGAGCGAGGATCTCGCCGAGTCCGGGATCCGGCCGTTCCTCGCCGAGGTCGAGGACGACCACGGCGTGTCCGAAGTCGCCATCGAGCGCCGGACCGGGGGCGGCGAATGGCGGTCGGCCCCCGTCACGCCCTCGATGATCGTGAAAGGGGAAATCGGCGCGCGCAGCGTGCTGGTCGCCTGGATCCTGGATCCGCGCGCCCTCGGGCTCCGCGCGGGAGACGAGATCGAGGTGCGTTTCCGTGCCGCGGACCGGAAGGACGTCGGCGGACGGAACGTTGCGATCTCGCGGACGGTGCGCATCGCGCTCCTCTCGCTCTCCCGCATCGAGGCCGCGCTGAAGGACGAGATCGAGCGCGTCCTCCGGAGCCTCGACCAACTTGCCAAGAAACAGGAGCATGCCTACGCGCTGGCCGGCCGCCTGGAGCGGGACTTCGCCGCTGCCGAGGAGCTGAGCGCCGACCAGCGCTCCCGCCTGCGCAGCCTGCGGATCGAGCAAGGAGAGATCGCCGACAATCTGGTGGCGGTACGGGACGACCTCGCCCGCGCGCAGCGGCGTGGGATCTCCAACCGCCTCTTCAGCGAGGAAGCGGGGGCGGATCTCCGCGCCGCCTTGCGGATGCTCGACGAGCTCGTCGGAGACCGCAGACGGCTCGGCCCCGCGCCGGCGGCCATGCGGGCGCTCGGGGACGCCGCGTCCGCGGAGGGGAGGGCCGGCCGGTCGAAGAGGCTCCGCGCCGCGCTCGACGCCATGAGCACGTCGATCTCGCGCATTCTGCTGGCGCGCAGGACGGTCGAGAAGTGGGCCGGCTACCAGGAGGTCGTCCGCACGGTCCGGCGGATGCTCGAAGCGCAGCGGCAGCTCAACCGCGAGCTGGAGCGCCTGCGCGGGAAGTAGCGATCGCGCCCGCTCCCTCACCGGGGGTTCCCGTCAAGACGTGGGCGCGGTCGCCGGGCGGCGGTCTCGGATACAAAGCGGGCTCCGACGCAGATCGGAGCCCGGGGCGAACGCAGCGTCAAGCTGCGCGCGGAATGACACTCGACCATAGGATAGCACATCCGCGTCTCGAATCAATGACGGCGGAGGGCGGAGGAGTCGAACCTCATCACCTTCATCAGGCGACCGACGGAGTGTCAATCCACGACCGCGCCGTGCGGTTTCGCCCTCCGCAGTCGGAGGGGATAGAGCAAGGCGCGGGCCACGCGGGTTCGCGGTGCATTTCCAACGCGCGGGGTCGGGCATGTTACGAATGGTAACGCGGCATGTTACGAAACGTAACGTCGCGGCCCTACTTGACCTCCACCCTCGCCTTCCGCCCCGGCACGAACGTCCGCACCGCATCGAGCGTGTCCGGATCGAAGCGGTCGTTCTCGACGTCCTTGCAGGTCTCGTCCACCGCCTCCACGACGATCGCGGTGATCCTCTGGACGAGCTTGTCGGCGTCCTTCGTCTCCTTGGGGATCTGGAGCGCGACCTGGGCGCGGACATACTCCTGCAGCTTGTCCTTCGGGAGCGCGTAGGTCTTCGCCGTGAGGATGGCCTGGTTGATGAGTGCGCGGAAGTACTCCGGATTGCGGCTCATCACGGGATCGGTGAGGACGATCTGCTCCACGCGCATCGCGGCAAGGTCGGTGAACTGTCGGATGGAGGGGTCCGGGACCACCTTCTCCAGCGGGACGAACTCGAAGCCGTCCTTTCCGGGCGCGATCAGGTGCGGCTTGTCGCTCCCTCGGAACTGGATCGCATCGGCCCCGGGATTGGCGATGTGAATCTCCGGCTTTCCGACATCGCCGCGTTCCACGATCTTCGCGCGGTAGTAGGGCGCTCCGCGGAGCGCGTACTCGCCGTTCTTCAGCGGGACGTCCGGCTGCAGGCACATCGCGCCGTCGAGTCGGATGACCGCGGTCTTTCCCGGCGGGATCGTGACCGTGCCGGGTCCGATCGGGGCGAGGCGGCCTTGCGTGAGATCCGTGGCCTGCTTGGCCAGCGCATCGCGCAGGGTCCTGAATCCGTCCTCGACCTTGCGCCGGGGGAGCTGTCCCATCTCTTCGTTCTTCGCGTCGGGAGACTTCGGGGGCGCCACGGGCGGCCCGCCGGCGGGAGGCTCGACGCGGAGCCCCTTGCAGAGGTCGTCCAGCATGCCGGAGAAGACCATCCAGTAGAGCTTCAGCTTGGCGGCCTGCTTGATCTTCTCCTTGATCTTGAGCTTCGACGTGTCGAGCGCGTCCCGGAGCGACTTGAACTTGTCCAGCAGCGCCTGGTGCGCCGGCTTGTCCGCCTCTTCGGGCGTCATCTCCTCGAGCGCCGACGTAAGCGCGTTGACGAGGCCCTTGAGGGCGTCGAGATTGGGCAGGAGCTTCTTGAGTTTCTCCTTGAAATCGCCGCAGTACGCCGGGTTCTTCAGGAGGTCCTTCTTGAGGTCGTCGAGGCCGTCGGCGCCCTTGGCGAGCGGCTCGAGGAGGTCGATGAGCTTGTCGAAGTCTCCTTCCATCGCCTTGAGGTTCGCGTTCTTTTCGGCCGCCTTCTCCAGGGCCTTCTTGAGGAGCGCCCTCTGCCGCTCGGCCGTGTCGTCGGCCGGCGCAAGGAAGGCGACGACGAACCACGCGAGAACGGTGTTCACCGGATCACCTCAGCTTCACGAAGAACCGGGCGGCGTACTCTCGGCGGTCGGACTCCTCCTTCGATACCGTACGGAGCATCGCGAGGGATCTTTGGATCGCGCGCCGAGTTTCAGCGGAGGATTCCGTCTTGAGGGCGGCTTCGAGGGCGCGGACGGCCTCGGCGTCGCGGCCGAGGCAGTAGGCCGAGAGCGCGAGGAGGGACGCGGCGCGCTCCCGGAATTTCTCCCGCGGATCCTTCAACGCCGCGGTCAGGACGGGGAGGCCCACCTCGCGCGACGCCGCGGCGTAACCGGCGAGCGCCGCCGTACGGACTTCCGCGGGACGCGCGGCGTCCGCGGCGAGCCCCTTGAGAAAGCCCGCCGAGTCCGCGGTGGGAACGAGCGCGAGCAGGAGATCCACGATTTCCGCGGCATGGCCCGCCGGAGCGCCGTCTTCGAGTTCCCGGCGGAGGAGCCCGGCCGCCTTGACGTTGCCGCGGACCGCGACGATGCGCGCGGCGGCCGACTTCAGCGACGCGTGGAGCCAATTCGGCGCGGAGGTCTCGGGCAGGGTCGCGCCGCACGCGAGGAGCCTGTCGTCGTCGAGGACGCACCGGATCGCGCGGGCGCACGCGGGCGTGACCGCGAGTTCGAGGATCCCGGCCACGGCCGCCCAAGGGACGGTGCCCGTCGGGATCGTGATCCCGTCGTTCGTGCCTCTCTCGTAGCACGCCGCGAAGACATCGAGGACGACGGACGGCTCCACGTCGAACGCGGCGGAGAGGACGTGGAACGCCTTTTCGGCGTCCGTGTCGCGCCGCGCGAGCGCGCTGAGGAAGGGATGGACCAGCGAGCGCGGATCAGAGACGACGTTCCGCGCCGCGGCGGGGACCCACGCGATCACCTGCGGGTCGGTCTCGCGCACGCACCATTCCAGGAGAAGGGGGGCGAGGTCGTCGGACGCGCGCCCGCTCCGGGTCGCGAGTCCGAGCGCGGCGCCCCACCGCAGGAAGGGGTCCTTGCTCGCGATCAGGATGCGGACGTCCTGGGGGCCGCCCTCGCGGGCGAGCCCGCAGGCGGCGTTCTTGCGCACCTGCCACGAGGGGTCCACGAGGAACGTGCGCAGGAGCGGCGCGGAATCGGGCGAGCCGCCCGACGCCAGCGCGCGCACGGCCTCGACGCGCACGCTCGTGTCGAGCTTGCGGTCGGCGGCCTTGGATGCGACGAACGTCCACGCCTCTTTCGTCTCGATCACGGAGGCGAGGCGCACGAGGTTGACCTGCGTGTGCGGGCGTCTCGCGGTCCGAAACGCGGCGCGCACGGCGGCGAGGAGGTCCTTGCCCGAATCGACGAACTCGGCGGCCGCCTCGCCGGCCTGCCTGACCGCGCGCCCCTCGACGAACTCGTACTCGTCGGGCGTCAGGCCCTCGAGCCACGCGGCGAAACGGGAGACGGCGTCGTCGTTTGCCGGAAGCAGCGCGACCAACAGGAGAATCATGGGGCCCTCGTCAAAAGCGGATCGTGATTCCCAGGTCGATCTGCCAGTCCACGCCCCCGCGGACGTCCCCGGCGATCGGGAAACCGACGGACGTGACCAGGCCGATGGGGAACGTCCAGCCCCGCCACTCGACGTTCCCCGAAAGGCGCGGCTCCAGCCACCAGAGGGAGAGGTCCTTCTTCAGATCCTCGGAAAACGCGAACGCGTCGGGATCGGATTCGTCGGGCTCGAGACGAACGTACGAGACCTTGACCCCTACGGCGATGCCGAAGTCCCAGTCGCCCGCGAGGTAGTCGACGAGATTGAGGTCGAGGTGACCGGCGATCATGAGGGACTTGCCCTCGATCTCGGTCTCGTTCTCGATCGTGCCTCCGAGCACGAAGCCGGAGAAGAGGGTCTGCGTGGCCCGGGCCTGGAACCTCCCGATCGTCCCTTCCACGCCGAAGGAGATCGAACCGAGATCGAGCGTCAGGTCGAGTCCGGGTTGAAATCCGAGGCGTTTGAGGTCCGTGTACTGGAGGGTCGACTTCGGGAACATCTCGTCCTGTACCGTCGCCTCGATCTCGTCGACGCGCAGGTCGGCGTTCCAGAGCGAGTACAGCTTCGGGGCGATGCGCAGGCCGACGGGGCGCAGAGTGAAGCCGTCGAAGACGGAGCGGAACCCCTGGGGATCGTCGCCCGGGGGACGCGACGCCGGGGGGGCGAGGGAGAGTCTCTGACAGAGGGGCGCCGCACCGGTCCTGACGAGCAGGAGCCGCCGGTCCGCCGCGAGCGGGAACGATGCCTCGTTCCGGATGACGGTTGCCTCGATGTAGCGGTCCTGGTTCCTCTCGTTGCGGACGTAGACGACGGCGACGAGCGGCTCGCCCCGATTGGTGACGACGAGCTTCTCCCCGGACGTCGCGACGGTGACGCCGGGGAGGGAGTCGACTTCCTTCGCGCGCGGGGCGCCGGTGAGATCCACGGTCCGTTCCTCGCCCCGCACGACGACCGCCACGGAGACGGTGTCCGCGGGGACGGCTGCGACGGAAGGTCCGTCGGGCGTCGAGAGGAGGATCGTCGCCTTTCCCCGGCCGGTGGAGAAGCCCGACGCGGCATTCATGATGACGAGCATGTCGGGTTGTCCGTCGACGACGGTGGCGCCATCCTGGAGGGCGGCGAGGAGCAGCGCGAGGGAGGATGCGATCATCGGGTCCTTTCTGAAGAGGTGCGACAGAGTAGCGGCGAAGGCGGGGGGCTTCAAGGGGAATCGAGGGGGATAGGGAGAGGGGGGGAGGGGAAGAGGGGGCAGGCTATGTCGACGTCGGGGCCGAGCCCTGGGTGCCGGGAACTTCCTGGAGGCCCCAGGAGACGTAGCGGCGCCCTTCGTAGGCGCCCGACTCGAGGAAGCCTGCCAGCCGGACCTGGTGGGACTGCGCCTCGTGGGTGAACCGCACCGCGATCTTCCCCGCGTAGCCGGTGGGCGGATCGGCGGCCAGGAAGAGAAGCGCCACGAAGCGGCCCTGGTCTTTCTGCCAGCCGAGATGGACCGGACCCTCCGCGGACCGGAAGAGCTCCCGCATCACGACGAACTTCCCGAAATGGACCTTCGGCCCGGTCTGGGCCGCGACGGTCGCGGGGAGATCGGCCTCGGACGCGGGCTTGATGCCGATGGTCGTATCGTCCACGTCGAGCAGCATCGTCCCGGCGCGCAGTTGGGAGTTGCACTTGGGGCACGCGTAGCGGCCCGTGGAGGCGTAGTCGAACACGTTGAAGCGCGCGCTGCATCCCGGGCACTCGAGGATCTCCTTGCGCTGCTTCCGCAGGGCGGCGATGACCGCGGAGGCCTCGACGCACTTCATCTCGACGAGGATCTCGCCGATCCTCCTGCGTCGTCCCTGCGCCGCGTGGTTCCGCTGCGCTTCCAGCGCCTGGTCGAGCGCCTCGCGCGTGATGAGCTTGTCCTCGAGCAGGAGTTGCCCCAGAAGCGTGCGATCGAAGATCGGCCGCACGCCGCGGTTCCTGAGCTGCTCCTGGAGCTCGCGGAGCTGGACGTCCGTGAGGAAGCCGTGGGCCACGAGGAGGATGCCCATCGGCTTGATGTTGCGCGTCCCCAGCGTCGCGGCGCTCTCCACGTCCCGTTCGCGCAGGACGACATCGATCTCGCGGGGCGTGATCCAGCCCCGTTCGATCGCCAGGCGGCAGAGTTCCATCTCCTCGCGGCGCACGATCGCAACCTACCTGCGGCGGCGGCGCAGCGCAAGGATTCCGAGGAGCAGGAGCGCCTCGAGACCGACCGTGCCGCAGCCGCCGCCCTCGGGCTCGTCCGGCGCCTGCACGGTCTTCGTGCCGCCTGTGACGACGGCGCCGAGCTTCGACGGAGCCAGGGAGGTCAACGTGCCCGTCGCGGCGATGTCGGCGGGATCGAGCGACGCGACGAAGGTGCCCGCGGACGAGCCGAAGTCGTAGACGACGTACCAGTGCTTCGTCTCGCCCAGGGGGACCGTGACGTTCACCGCGAAGGTGACCGTGCCGTCGTCCGCCGCGAAGACGCCCGTCCCCGCGACGAGGTCGCCGGGGTCGTACGTCCCGTTCCCGTCGGCGTCGAGGATGAGGTAGGCCGAGGCCACGGTCATCTCGTTCCCGGAGCCGCTCCCGCGGATCGCGACCTGCGAGATCGCGATGCCCTCGAGATACGCCTTCGTGGTGAATTCGAGCATCTTCATGCCGGGCGTGCCGGGCGGCAGCGTGCTGTGCGGGACGGGCACGGCATTGATCTCCAGGATCCCCACGGCGGTGTCGTCGCGCGTCGCCGCGATCGTGAAGTCGCGGGACGCGGCGGTGTAGGTGTAGGAGCCGCCCGGAGTGAGCGGCATCGTCACGGCCGTCGCGGTGTCGGTGATCGTGAAGGTCCAGTTCGGCGGGAGGTCGCCGAGATTGGGCCACGCGAGCGTCACCGGAGCGCCGGTGTTGGTGTCGACGCGCAGGGTCCAGGTCACGACGGAGCCCTGCGTGAACGGCGTCTTGCGCACGTCCATGGCGTAGTCCGCGTTGCGGGGATCCGCCCACTCGGGGTGGGGGAAGTACGCCTTGACCCACGGGTTCGCCATCGTGCCCGGGTCGCGCGCGTCGCGCTCGTCCCACGCGTCGGCGGCCCCGGGGTGGACGCCGGCGTCGTTGCCCCAGTCTCCGGTGCCGCCGGAATCGACCTTGATCCGGAGGAGCCACCAGTTCGCGTCGAACGGCGGCGGCAGCGGGTCGGGGGCGGACGAGAGCGTGGGATCGGCGAAGGTGACCGAGTTCGTGTCGGAGGAGACGAGGATCCAGCGGCCGGCGTAGGGTCCCATGTTTGCCGTACCGCCGTTGTAGGCCGTGTGCGTCGCGGCGTTCCACCCGCGGTACTGCTGGATCGACCCGTCCCAGTAGTAGGAGGTCGCGTCCACGTTCACGCGGGCCACGCCGGTGTCCCAGCTCACGGTGTCGGCGAAGGGATGGCCGACGAGATGCCAGCCGCGGAACTGATTCGCGGCGGATTCGTAGGGCCCGATCGGCCCGCCGTACGTGTCGAACCGGAGCGGGAACGTCGCATTGCTGTCGCCGGCGACGGCGTTTGCGGATGTGCTGATCCTGAAGTCGCCCTTGCGCGCGGTGCCGGTGGACAGGTCTACGGTCGTGGTGCCGAAGGTGGAGACGAGCGTCACGTTGGGGACGTTGGTCGTCGTGGTCGTGTTCGTAGGAGGGTCCACGACGTCGTCGTAGGCGTAGATGTGGCGGTTCGCGCCGGTGTCCGTGAGATTCCAGGTCGGATAGCCGGCGACCCAGGGGTCGCTCGAATAGACATAGATCTCCAGGTTGTCCGTGCCGTTGTAGCTCCAGTTCGTGATGTCGATCTCCACCACTCCGGTCCCGACGACGAGGGTATAGGGGCCGTTATAGACGAGGTCGCCCGACGTGTCGAAGGACGCAATGGTCGCGGAGCTCGTGTGTCTCAGCCGGACCTGGAGGTTGTCGATGTCGATGTTGGCCCCGGGGGAGCTGTTCTCGGCGAAGCGGATCTTGTCGATGACCATGCCCGTGCCGATCTGGCTCGAGAGCAGGATGAACTGGCTTCGCGTGTAGTTGTACTGCCGGTCGATGGGCTGCCTCATCGACACGACGCCCGCTCCCACCGTGACCGTGTCGGGCGCGGCGTCGTTCCATGCGAAGTAGGCGCGGCCCGCCAGGAGGGTTCCGCCGGAGGGCATCCACTCGTAGTTGCGCGTCTCTTCGTTCCACTGGTACACGACCCAGCTCGGCATGTCGTCGGCGAGCTGGCCGGCCGACACCGGCGTGTCGGTCGGCATGACGATCATGTTCCAGCCGTCGGTGCCGGAACCCTCGTTGGGGAGCGCGGCGGACGGCGTCGCCGTGGTGAACTGCGCCGTGGCGCTCCACGCCCCCTCGGGGCAGTACGAATCGAAGAACTGGATGCGCCAGTAGTACGTGGTGTACCAGGAGAGCGTGGAGCCGGCGTAGACGATCGCCTTGGGACTTCCCGACGGAAGCGGCGCGATGTCGGTGCGCTCCGAGTCCCAGTGGGTCACGCTCGCGAACGTGTTGTCCGTCGAGACCTGGATGCGGTAGGCGATGGCGGCATCGCCGTCCGGGTCGTTGTGCGTCGCGGAAAAGTCGGGGGTCCCGTCGGTGACGCCCGAAGGGTTGATCGCGCCTTCCGTCGTCAGTCCGGTCGGAGCGAGGGGCGCGCTGTTGGCGGCGACGTCGAACGAGTAGACGCGGCCGCCCGCGTAGGCGAAGAGCTTGCCGATGCAGGACTGGTAGTCGAGGCCGTACACCGGCGTCGTGCCGAGGTTCCACCTCTCGATGATGGCGCCGTCGGCCATGTTGAGGCGGTAGAGCGTCCCGCCGAAGCTGCCGACCCAGACACTCCCCGCGACGAGCTTGGGGCAGGTCGTGATGGCGGTCCCGTCCGGCGATACGCGCCAGCCGAAACCGCCCGCGGAGGTGAGCCGATAGACGTGGCCGTCGGCGTCGCCGAAGAAGACGTCGCCGTTGTTGACGTTGACGAAAGGCGGCGCGGAGATGGCCCCGTTGTCCGGCCCCGGACTCGCTGCCGGCGGGTCGTGGATCGCGTCGTAGTAGCTCCAATCGTTGGCCGCAAACGTGCCGCCGGCGGCGATCATGTGGACGCGACCGCCCCAGTCGGCGAGGTAGAGCTTGCCCGCGACGAGAAGCGTGTCGGCGCGGATGTGGTACAGCTTGGAATCCGTGTTCGAGACGTCGTTGGCTGGGGTCACGACGTCGAAGCGCCACGCTACCGCGTTGACACCTGTGTAATCGGTCGCGGCGAAGACGTACTTCGTGCCGGAGATCGTGGAGACCGTGGGGCGACCGCGAATCGCGCCCGTCGAGAGGCGCGCCATCGCCTGCGCCTTGTCGGAGATCGCGTAGGCGAACAGCTTCGGCGTGCCCAGCTCCAACCCTCCGAAGTAGAGGTTCGTCCCGTCGGTGACGACCGGCGAGGTCACCTCGTCGACGGCGGCGGGTTTGAAGGGCCAACTGCCGTTGAAGTCCACGAGCGCGCTTCCCGTGTCCTTCAGGTAGAAGAGATAGCCGCCCGTCGTTCCGAAGAAGACGACGTGGTCGCTGCCGATGCGCGTCCATGCCGGGGTGCCGACGATGTCGCCGTAGCCGCTCGCGACATCGTAGGAGTAGAGGACCCGGCCGAGGCGGTCGAGTGCCCATATGCGGTCGGTCCCCGCGACCGCGTCGCGCGTGACGACGTAGGTCGCGTAGTAGGCGCAAGTCACCGGATCGCACGCCGCGGTGGGGATGCCCTGGAGCGTCCCCTGAAGCGCGTCACCCGCGCCGGAGATCCACTGGACGACCGCGCCGGGGATCACGTCCGCGACGCCGTCCTGCGGCGTGTTGTCGTTGTCCGCGTCGTTGGCCTCGCCCGCGCCGGGGCCGGTGGGCGGGCCGGTCGCGACATGGAAGTACTGCGAGCCTGCCGTGTTCGCGACGGTCGTCGTCAGCGTGAGCTGCGTCGCGCTGTCCACGCTCGAAATCCTGTAGAGCCCTTGATTCTGCCCGCTGACGATGAGGAGCGAATCGCCCGCCGCGACGCCGTTCGTGACGAAGGCGGCGGTTGCTGAGGTCACGATCGCGCTTGCCGCCGTGGTGGAAAGGTCGGACGCGGATGTCTTGGAGTTGTGCTGTTCGAAACGAAGGAAGACGTCGGAGGCTCCGCCGGAGTCGGCGGCGGTGACGTTCTTCGCGCCGCCGGTGAGGGTGTCGAAGAAGCAGCCGCGGCAGGATGCGTTGCCCGCGGCGAGCGAGACGCGGAGGTGGGTGCCCCCGGATGCGACGTCGCGGAAGATCACGTTCTGGAGGCTTGTGATGGTTGCCCCGTTGAGGTAGAGGCCGTTCGCGTCCGCCCCCGAGAAGTCCAGCCCGTTCACGTCGATGGTGCCGGTCACGGTGAAGGAGTGGCGCCAGTTCACGCTGTCGACCGCGGCGATCGCGGGGCGGAGGCCGGTGCCGGAGGTCGTGCGGAGGGTGCCGGAGATCGAGGCGGTGCCGGAGGCGATCGACCTGCCAATCCGCAGGGTCTTCGAATTCGCGAGGACGAGCACGCCGCTCACCGAAAGAGTGCCGCGGACGTCCGTGTTGATGCCCGAGCCGGGGTTGATCGTCGTCGTGGAGGTGCCGCCGATCGTGAGGTTCTGGAAGACCGTGCTCGCGGCGCCCTGGATCGCCTGCGTCGTGCCGTTGAAGGTGACCGTGCCAGTCGCCCCGGGGGTGAAGGTGCCGTCGTTCGTCCAGTTGCCGCCGACGGCGATGGCGTAGCTGTTCCAAGCGAGCTCGCAGTCCGACTGGATCGTCAGGTCGTACTTGACGCTCAGGGCCGCGACGGGCGTGAGCTTGGGTTTTGTCCCCACGGCCGCGGTGCCGTTGACGACCGCGTTCGGGAGCGGGACGGTGGAATTGACGCGAAACGTCGTCGCGTTCGGCGTGCTCGCGTTGCCGAATTGGAACGTGCCGCCGGTGACGCTGGAGGTCGCGGCGAGGAGCGTGACGTCCGACGCGTTGCTCGTCGCGCGCTGGAAAACGATCGTCCCGGCCGACATGGTGAAGGAGGAGCCGGTGTTGCCGATATTCAGGCCGGCTTCGGTCGCACTGGTGGATCCGATCGTGACGAGCGTGACGGTCCCGCCGCTCTGGTTCCAGGTGACGGTGTCCGTGCCCGCATTGCTCGAGAACCTGCCGGCGCACGTCAGCGATCCGGAGGAGATCGTGAACTGGGGGGTGGCGCCGGTAGTGAGGTCGTAGAGGATCCTCTCGTCCGCGGCGTCGCCGACCGTGACGGCGCCGCCTTGGATTTCGAGTTTGCCGCGCAGGTAGAGGATGGACGGGGTTCCCAGGGTGGAAAACGCGACGGTCCCTTGCAGGACCCGGATGCCCGCGTCTTTCTCGATCATCGCGAAGGAATCGCTGTTATTCTTCGTCGCGGCCCATGTGGAGGAGTTGTCATGGACGTAGATGCCCGCATAGAACCGGACCGGCAAGGGGTCGGTCCATGCCCCGGTCGTCCAGAAGGTCGTCGACTGGTTCGTTACCGTGAGGGCGGCGGTGCCCTTGCCGAACTCCACCTTCCACAGATCGTAGGTCCCGTTCCCGGTGATGGTCGTGCCCGCGCTTCCGACGAACTCCAGCCAGATCGTGCGGTTGGCGGCCGCATAGGTGTCGAGAGTTCCCGAGTTCGCCAGATCTCCGTTGATCCAGATGGTGTGTACCTGGTTCTGCGCGTTCGTATGCTGCACGGTCCCGCCTGTGTTGATCGTGAACGCGCCCGTGACGCTCAAGTCCTGGCCCAGGAGCCCGCTGGCGGCCCCGATCTGGAGGATGCCGCTTACGGTGAGCGAGCCGCCGACCTGGGTGTTGGCGGCGATGCTCGGACCGAGCGTCGTCGTGGAGGAGGCCGCGATCGCGACATTGTAGAAGGCCGTGGCCGTCGAGCCCTGGATCGCCTGCGCACCGCCGTTGAACGTCACGGTGCCCGATCCGGGGCTGAAGGCGCCGTTCTTGGTCCAGTTGCCCCCGACGTTGATCGCGTGGGCGAGGCTGCCGTTCGATCCGACCGCCAGGGTGTTCGTGCCCGTACCGTTGATCGTCAGCGCGCCCGTGACGGTGAGGGTCTGGGCAACGGTGTTGTCCGCGGTGCCGTTGTTGCCGAGGTTCACGGTGGTTGTGGTGCCGCCCGTCGTCGCGCCGACGTTCAGCGTCGAGGCGGTGATCGTCAACGCGGAGCCGGCGGTCGAGTGACCGATGTTGACGATCTTGGTGCCGGCGCCCAGCGTCGTCCCGAGGTTGAGGATGTTGAATGTCGTGTTCGCGGAGCCGGTGATGGCGGCGGTCCCCGCCGTAGTGAAGGTGGTGACGCTGGAGCCCGCAACGAACCAGCCGTTGTTCGTCCAGGTTCCGCCGACGTTGATGGCGTGGGCGAGGGCGCCGACGGAGGCAAGCTGTCCGCCACCCGTGGTGCCTACGTTGATCGTGACGCTGCCGCTCACGGTCAGGGTCTGGGCCACGGAGTTGTTCCCGGCGCCGTAGCTGCCGAGATAGACGAGCGTCGAGCCCGTCGTCTGCGTCGTGGAACCGATGGTCAAGACGTTGGCGGTGATCGTGAGCGACGACGCAGGCGTCGAGTGTCCGATGCCGACGGTCTTGCTCTCCCCGGCGCCCAGCGTCGTGCCGATGTTGAGGACGTTGAACGTCGTGTTCGAGGAGCCCGTGATCGCGGCGGCGACCGTACCGGTCAGGGTGACGACGACCGTTCCGGCGGAGAAGGTGCCGTTGTTGGTCCAGTTTCGCCCGACGTTGATGGCGGCTGCGCTGGGGGCACTGAGGGTGCCGCTCAAGATCGTGAGGTCGTTGCTCAGGGTCAGCGTGGCTCCGTTGGGAACGTTGGCGGTCCGTGACGTCTTGTCGATCGTCAGGTTGTAGTAGGAGGCCGTCGGATCGACCGTCTGGTTTGCTCCCGTATCGTCATAGATGACGGTCCCCGTGCCCGCCGTGAAGCCGCCGAGGCTCGTGACGGCGCCGCCGAGCCGGAGCGTGCCGTTCGCGCCGAAGGTCACGGCGCGGCCCGTGGCGTCGAACGAGCCGTTCACGTCCAGGATGGAGGCGCCGGAGATGGTGAGCGTGCCGCCGAGCTTCGTGGGAGTGATGTTGAACCCCGCCGTTGCCGTCTGCCCGCCGCTGACCGTAAGGTTGTAGTAGATGACGTCCTGAACGGTCTGGCTGGAGGCGGAGGCATAGTCGACGGTGCTCGTGGACGCGGTGAACGTGCCGAGGCTCGTGACGGCGCCGCCGAGCGTCAGATAGCCCGCGCCGGTGAAGGTCACGGACCCGCCGGTGGCGTCGAACGTCCCGTTCACAGTGACGGTGCGGGTCCCCAGGGTTACCGTGCCCGCCGAGACGGTCATGTTGTTCGTCACGGTGAGGTTTCCGGCGAGCGTGACGGCGTCCGCCGACTTGCTGACGGCGAGGTTCAGGTAGCTGGTGGAGCCGGGCGTGAAGAGCTGCGCGGCGGTTCCGGCGAAGGTGATCGAGGTTCCCGCGGCGAAGCTGAAGGTGCCGCTGTTGGACAGGTCTCCGTTCACCGTCAGCGCCCCGCCGGAGGAGAGGGTCACGACTGCCGCGGACTGCACCGTCAAGTAGTTGCACGAGACCGCGGAGCTGATGACGGGATCGTTCGTGACGTCGGGGATGACGGCGTCGTCGGTCGCTCCGGGGGGACCGCTCGGGCTCCAGTTGCCGGCGGTGGTCCAGCTCGTGTTCACGGCCCCGGTCCACGTGAAGGAGGCGGCCCACACGATCGTGCCGGGCGAGACCGTCCCGACCTCCGTGTCGTCCTCCTTCGTCTCGCCCGCGGAGCCGCCGGTGAACGCCCGCACGTTGACCGTATTGAGATATCCCGCCGGCGTGCGAACGTTGTACTGACCCGCGCCGAGCCCCGTGGGGAAATCGCAGTCGATGACCCTGTACGTGGCGGCGGCGGAGGCCCGGAAGTTGAGCCAGACGCCCGGACTGGCGGCGTTCGAGAACTTGACGTTCTTGAGCCGGTTCGCGTTCACGGTCGCGGTCGTGTCGATCTTCATGCCGGCCGCGTCGGTGTAGGAGACGCGGAGGCCGTCCACGGCGACCGTGCCGCCCAGGGTGAAGGCGTAGCGGATGACGCCGTCCCAGGTGATCGTCGGGAAGTCCGGGTCGGTCCCGCCCGCGGAGAAGGCGCCCGCGACCGAGAGGGACGCGCCGGGTTTGAGCGTGCAGGCGCCCGACAACGACAACGTTCCGGAGGAGTCGACGATTGTGGAGGTTCCGCTCGTCAGGGTGCTGCCGGAGCCGGTGAGGGCGACGGTTCCGCCGGCGGCGGAGAGGCCGCTCGAGACGGCCTCGATGCCGGCGCCGTTGGCCACCTCGATGCGCGCGCCGTTGTCGGCGCTGATGCCCTGCGCCGCGGCCGCAAGGGGCCAAACGCAAACGGCGACCAGGGCCGGGAGGAGGCCGGTCTTCATCGTATCGATCCGTCGACGGCTGACCCATACATTATACCGCGGTGCGGGCGGCAGGAGAGGAAATTCCGGCGAGCGCCGGGCCCTTTCTTGCGCCGCCCTCACCGGGGCGGTACAATGCACCAATGAAAGCCGTGCTGCGGGAAGTCAGCCCACAGGAGATCGCCCGACGGAAGCGCCTCGGACACGATCGCTGGGACGAGATGTGGGAGGGGGTGCTGCACATGAGTCCGGCGCCGGCGGACGAGCATCAGAGAATGACGGGCGAACTGTTCGCGTTCCTCCTTGCGCTGCTGAGAGGCAAGAAGAGAGGCACGTTGCGATTGGGCATCAACGTCTTCAACGAAGCCGCGTTCGAGCCCGACTATCGCATTCCCGACCTCACGTTCGTCGCGGCCGGGCGCGAGAGGATCATGGCCCCCGACGGCATCCGCGGAGGCGGACCGGACGCGGTGATCGAGATCCGCTCGCCCGAAGACGAGACCTACGAGAAGTTCCCTTTCTTCGCCGCTCTCGGCGTCCGCGAGGTCGTCGTCGTCGATCGCGACACCAAGAAACCCGAGGTCTATCGCCTCGCGGGATCGCAGTACCTCGCGATCGCGGCGGACCGGGACGGGTGGGTCGTCTCCGAGATCCTCGCCGTCCCTTTCCGGCTCGTGGCCGGCGAGAAACCGCGCCTCATCGTCGAAGACCGCGAGGACGCGTCCACCCGCGTCGAGATCTGACGGGGGGCGCCGCGCTACGACCGCGGACCGCGCAGCCCGACCGCCTTCGACCGGAGTGCCCGCGGATCCAGGATGACCCGCCCGCAGCGCGCAGCCGCGTGTTGCCCCCTCTGCGGTGGCGTGCTATGATCCGGACGTGGGCCTCTGGAAAGACAAGCTGATCCGGCTCGGCGAGGCGAACGAGGCCGCGCGCCTCAGGGCACTCCGCTCCCTCACCCACCGCCAGGCGGTCGAGCTCGTCGAGGGCATCCTCGGGAGCATGCCCTATCCCCCGCGCCCGCCGCGCGATGGGCCCGGCACGTCCCGCAAGGTCTCCCTTGGACGCCTCACCAAGCCGGGGAGATAGATGTCCTATAGCCTCGAGGCCCTTTTCAGAGCGGCCATCGACTCCCTCATCGACGCGGGCTCGGACTACATGCTCTACGGCGGGATCGCGGCCGGAGTGTGGGGAGAGCCCCGCTTCACGGAGGACGTCGACGTCGTCCTTTTCATCCATGAGCGGGAGTTCCCCCGCTTTCTGCGCGCGGCCGCTCGGAACGGATTCCGCGTTGAAGAAGACCTCTGTATCCAGCAGATCCAGGTTGTCGGGTGGTCGCGCATCCCCCTGCAATCGAGAGACTCGCCGTGGCACATCGACGTCACGCTCGGCGACTCGCCTTTCGATCGGAGCGCCTTCGAGCGCCGGCGCGACGTAGAGCTGTTCGGACGGCGGGTGAAGATCGCATCGCCTGAAGACCTCGTCGTCTACAAGACGATCTCCGCCCTGACGAACCCGCAACGACTCCAGGACGTGCTTGACGTTGAGGCGGTCTTCCGCCGGATGGGCCCGACCCTCGATGCCGCCTACCTCAAGCAATGGGCCGGGTTTTGGGAGGATCAGGGCATCCAGGGAACGGCCGCGCGCATCGAGGAGCTTCTCGCGAAGTGGGGAACTCGGTGACGCGTCCACCTGCGTCCACGCGTCGGCGCTCTTCATGAAGACGGGAGATCGGCGGCTGTCCTTCGCCCCCTACGACGACTCGCTCGCCGTTGCGGCTTCTCTTCCGACCACTTGACACGACGCATCGCCCTGGGGTCGGTGAATGTCATCATCGCACCCGAGATCTGTTTCCGGGCATGGCCGCGACGAGCCGGCGAGGCCGCCCCTTGGAACTACGCGCCGGCCTGCCCGAGGAACTCCCGCACTTGCGCGACGTACTGCGCGTACAGCCGCAGCGCCTCGTGGATCGCATCGAAGACCTTGCGATCGTCCACCGCGGCGTATTCGTGGACGAGCCGATGGCGGAGCCCGACGGAGGGCGCCAGGGCGGCGGCCAGGGACGGATCCATGAGCCCCGCCCGGGCCGCCTCGGCGAAGCTGGAACGGTAGTCGCCCGGCGGCGGAAGACCCCTCTCGACGACGACGTGCTGGTTGATGTCCACCGCGGCTTCGATGATGACCTCCAGCGCGCGCTCGGCCGCCCGGCGCGCCCTCCCGTCCGCGACGTACGCCTCGATCGTGATGGCGCGGTACTCCGCCAGAAAGTCCAGCTCCTTCGCCATCCGGGCGAGCTTGTCGCGGATCGTGCGCGGGTCGACCGGACTCATGGGCGGAGCCTCTCCAGGACGCGGCCGATGTAGGCGTCCTTGAACTTGTCGAGCCACGCCGTGTCGGCCGCCATCCGCGCGGCGAGGCACGCGCAGGAGCGATAGCGACCCGGACGGTCCTCGAAGAGGACTCGGCACCGGCGGAGCGCGTTGAAGGCCAGCAGCGGCGAGGCGGTGAAGAGGTCCACGACGTCGACGGCATCGTACGCAAGACCGTCCGCGAGTTCGCCGTAGAGGCCGTCCGAGTCGATGGGGCCGTCCGCAAGCACGGCGAGATCCAGGTCCGACCGCTCCGTGGCCGAGCCGGAAGCCGCGGAGCCGAAGAGGACGGCGAGCCGCAGGCCGTAGCGCGGGGCGCGGGACTCGACCGCGCTGCGCACGGCCTCGAGAGACGGCCTTGCGGGAGGGCGTGCGAACATGGATTCAGTATATCGTGTGGAAAGCGGGGGAGAGAAGATCAAAGAGAGCCCGGTTCCGCTCCGCGCCGGCGGCGCGCGCCGTGTGCGGAGGCCGGGTTGCGGACGCTCAGGTTCCTGCTTCTTCTCCCTCGACGCCGGTTCGGGCGCCTGGTCGAACCGCAGCTTCGTCCCGTCCCACCAGATCGGCGTCGCGCTCTGCTCGAGGTTGTTCTCGTTGAACGTCACGCCCTTCAGGTTGTCGTCGAAGTCCCGAGCGGCGATGGCCTCGGGGAGCGCCGGGCGGCCGCCGGCGTCCACGCGGCGCCCGACCGCGATGTAGGAGAACTCCACGTCGGTGCGGCCGTTCGTCTCCGCGACCTCGAAGCCAGCCGCAGGGGCCCACGGGCGTTACCATGAGGAGGTGGAATCCGTCCTGAAGCCACGAGCAGCTCGCGGCGGGATCGCCGCTACCGCTTCCCTCCCGGCTTCTCGTTCGGGGGATGCGGCCCCTCCTTCGGGTCCTCTTCCCGCGGCCGAACGGACGGGTCCGCCTTGTCTGCGGCGACGCCGTACGCATCCGGGTGCAGGTACGTCCCGCGCGTGAAGCCGTTCGCGCGTCCTTTCTCCTCCTCGACCTTGATGGGATGCGCCCGCGCGTAGGGGTCGTGGCGCACGGCGTAGACGATCCAGGAGAACTCCTGGTCGGGCCGCCCGCCTTCCGCGGTTCTCACCGTGAAGCGGTTCTTCACGACCGGACCGTCGACGTACAGCGGCGAGAATCCCCCGACGCACGTCAACGAGATCTCCCGTCCGTCCGGCGCATTCAGCGCATCGAAGTAGGGGGGAAGTTCGATGACGGCGCGGCCGCCGCCGAGCCTCGCGCGGCCCTTGTAGATGTTCATCATCTCCGGGCTTTCGACGAACGAATGGCGCAGGATCCTGTTCGTCGGGTCGAGCGGATGGTCTATGAGGAAGGTGCCGCCGCCCTTGGAGAGGGTCCCCGTCACGGTGACGTCGCCCGAGAAGTAACCGGCGTAGGCGGTGCCGACCCCGCTCATGGTGAACCTCATTTCCGGGACAAAGGCATAGCCCGCTTGATTGGCGATCGCCCAGGTATCCGAATACGTCCCGGCGTTCTCGTACCCGGCCCACGTGCGTCCGGCGGCGAGGCCCGTACGCACATACATGCCGCCGTTGGCCGCGCTCGAGGCGCCGTCCCTCGTGATCTCGATCAGGAGATTGGATGTGCCGTCCCAATAGAACGACGTGCCGAAGCTCCACCAGAACCCGGCGGAAGGCGAGACGGAAAACGGCCCGTACACAAGGGTGAGTCCGGTGTTGTCCAAGGCGGACAGGGTAGCATCGGTAGTCAACTTCATGCGTATGCGGATGTTGGAAAGGGTGGTCCCCGGGGTCTGACGGCAGCGCAACTGGATCGAAGTGATGGTGCCGGCGCTCATGCCGATTGCGGTGAGGTCGGAGGCGAGATAGATGCTCTGACTCTTCGCATCGTCGAAGCCCGTGTTGTAGCTGTCTCCGCTGCATGTCGCGGCGTCGCCCCAGGTGCCTCCGCCCGTGCCTGCGGCGACTTCGTAGGTATTGCTTGTGGTCGCGGAGGAGTACAGCCCGTATGAGGTGCCCGCGCTGCTGTTGAACGCGTAGGTTCGAAGGCCGTACGCCGACGAAGTCGCCGAGCCGGAATAGCCGTAGCCGTAGAGTCCATACGCGCCCGCGCTCGCGCTGTAGGCATACCCGTATGCTCCGAAGGCGGTGCTGGTAGACGTGCTTGCACTGGAGTACGTTCCATAGGCCCATGGCCCGCTTGCGGTGGATAGCGTTCCGTAGGCGCCTCCGGTGCTTGCGCCCGCGGTGGAGTAGGTCCCGTAGGCCAATCCGGTGCTGCTGTTTGTGCCCGACGACCAGAGTCCGTAGGCCGGCTTGGCGCTGCTGCTGCTCGCGTATCCGCGGTATCCGTAGGCCGTGTCGCTGTTGGCGGTCGAACTCGCGTAGACGCCGTACTGGGCGGAGGCGCCGTCCTGATAACCGAGGGCTCCCCAAGTGGTCGGGTTGTCGGTTCTGCTCGCCGCGCCGAAGACGCCGGCCGACGGGCCGCCCGAATCGTCATACCGATAGCCGGCCACGGCGAAGTGATATGCGACACCCCACCAGAGATCCCCCTTCACGGCGGCGATGGACTGGTTCAATCCGTATCCGGTCCCGGCCGTGCTACTTGACGCATAGCCTAGGAACGCGGTTGCCCCTGCCGTCGAGCTGGACGTCGCGGCACGAAACTGCGGCGTCGCGGTTCCGTCGACCTCCGCGCTTCCGCTGACACGGAAACTCGCCGCTTGCAGGGCCGCGGTTTGGTTCTGCACATATCGGATGGAACCCGTGCTGGTCAGGACGTCGCCGCTCAAATACAGGTTTGCCCAGCGACTGGCCGTCCCTCCGAGACTGTACGAGGCATCCGCCGATGGAACGATGCTCGTCAAGCCGAATGTCGTTGTGTTGGCCCCTCCATCTTCGAGATACTCGCTGCTGCCGTACTGCAGGCGACCGGTGACGCGGACGGCCCCGCTGAAGTACCCCGCCCAGTTCGTATCCGCCCCGCTCGCCGTCGCGTAGATCCCGTACGCGGTCGAGACGCCGTTCGCGTCCCCCGTCGCGCTTGCATAGACGCCGTATGTGTTGAAGGCCCCCGCCGTCGACGCGCCCGTTTTGCTCGCCGAAAAATAGCCTCCCTGCGTCGTCTTGGTGATCGCGGTCGTCACCACCGTCGTGTCGGTCGCGGTTCCCGAGATTCCGCGGTTCGTGTTCGCCAGCGTCGAGGTGACGTCGATCATCGCAACCGCGAGGCCCGTGTTGGTCGACGCGATCGCGGGGTTCGCCGTGTAGGTGACCGAGGCGTCCCCTGCATTCCCAACGACGAGGCGGTTGGTTCCTCCGGACTGAAGTTGCAGCAGGTTTCCCCCCGCGGTGTCGTTGATGAAAATGCTCGCGTTCGCGCTCGAGTCCGTCTGCGCGCTCGACGGCGCGAACCAGGCGTACGCCCCCGACGGGCTCGCCACCGCCACCGTCTTCCACGCGCCGTCGTAGTACTGGAGCGTGCCGGCGTTGTACATCACGTCCCCCGCCACCGGCGTCGCGGCCGCCGATGAGGCGATGTTGAGATACCCCGCCGACCCCAGCCGCAGACGCGCGTTGTCGACGTACACGCCCCCGATGTCCGGCGCCGCGGTCGAACGCGTCACGCGCAGCCGCGCCGTGTCCGCGGCGGCCGAGTTCTTCGTCCTCACGAAGACGTCGTCGCTGCCCTCCTGCGCGGCTCCCGCGGGCGGCGCGACGCACAGGACCGCGACGGCGATCAGGCAGCGAGCGTAGTTGGACATGGTCTTCCCTCCGATTCGTGCGGGCGCGGCGCTCCCCACCCCTGTTTCTCGCGATGCATGAAGTATAACCCCGACGGAACGCAGCGGGACGCGAAATCGAACTTGTAAGCGTTGAGGTGTCCGCCGGGAGAAATTCAACGCAGAGGCCGCGAAGCCCGCCGAGAGAGCCGCCAAGGACGAGAGGGGGGGGCTCAGGGGCCCGCGGGGGCCCCGTTCTCCGCGGTCTCGGCGTCCTCTGCGTTTCCAGGGGGCCCAACTATGCCTGAACGCATATTCGAACTTGACGCCGCATCCGCGCGAGCCTACGATGCCGCGCCGTGGAGAAGAACAACGGCCGCCCTGTCACCCGCGCCGAACTCGGAAGCGAGATGGCGGAACTCCGGGAGGGTCTCCGGAAGGAGATCAAGGAACTCCTGGGGGACTTCAGCAAGGATCTGAGGAAGAATCTCAGGAAGGATCTGAGAAAGGATCTGAGAAAGGATCTAAGGGAGGATCTCAAGGCCGCGCTCGCAAACTACCCCACCAAGGAGGACCTCCAGGCCGCGCTCGCAAACTACCCCACCAAGGCGAACCTCCTGGAGGCCCTGAAGCCCCACGCGCGGGCGATCGTGGATCTCCAGCAGGAGACGGCACGGATGCGCGAGACGATGGCAACCAAGGACGACATCAGCCGCGTCACGGAGACGCTCGATCACCTGGCGAGCACTTCCGAGAAGATTGGCAGGAACCTCGACCTTCATGGCGAGCGTCTCCGCCGGCTCGAGGAGCGGTGCCCCGCCGCTCCCGAGGCGTGACATGACCGCGAATGCGACGCTCCGCCGAATACGCGACATCCAGGCCATGCGCGAAGCCGAAGTCGACGCGGAAGTTCGCCGCTATTGCAGCAAGTCCTTCCAGCGACTCTGTCGGCGGCGGGACAAGGAGAGAGAGCGGCTCTCCCGCAGACTCCACGCGAACCTGCGGCGCGGACCCGCGACCTTCCGGGAAAACCTCTCGCTCATTGAGCGGACCGTCAAGGGGCACGTCGCCTTTGTCGCCCGGGTCCTGCGGGACATGGAGAACACGGAACGTCGTCCCCTACGCGTCGCGCGAGCGTAAGGGCCGCGGATCGCGAATCCGGGACCGCGATCGAGCATCGCTCCAGCCCGCTGAAGTGTCGGAGGTTCCTGCGACGCCCTTCGATGCCTCATCCAGGCCGGAAGGTCGACAGCCCGCCGCCGCGCCCAAGAGCAGCAGGCACACCGACGCCTCCGCCGGCAGGAACCGCACCGCGATCAGGAAGAGCGGAACGACGACCCACGGCAGCCGCAGCACCCGTGCGAGGAACACCGTCGCCGCCGCGCCGGCCAGGATGTGGGGATACGGCACCGCCGCGCGCACGAAGAGGCGCACCGCCGGCGAGGCGCTCGAGATGAGCGCGATCTGCGCCGCCATGAGCGCCACGAACGCGGCCGCGGCACACGCGAAGAAGGCGGGATGTCGCCGGGCCGCCGCCCACACCGCGGCGACCAGAATGAGGAAATAGCCGCCGGCCCAGCGGAACCCCATCCGCTCCGAGGCGACGCGCCCGCCGGGCAGCGGCGTGATCACCGTGTCCGGATGCGCGGGATCGATCGCGGCGCCGCTCCCGCTCAGCGCGGCGGCGACGCGCACGAGGATCGGATCGAGAACGGGTCGCGCGATCGTCACCGTCGCGAGCAGGAGGAGGGCGACGGGCGCGCACCTGGAGAGCGAGACAGGCGCCGCCTGCGTCACGCGCGTCGCCGGAGGTTCGATGAGCACGCCGTTCATGCCCGCCTCCGCAAGAGCTCCCACGCGGACGCGACGACGCCCGCCAGCGCGAAGGCCGCGCCGCCGAGCGGAACTTCGAGCGGCGGCGGGGGGGGCGGTCCCTGCGCGAGCGCGAGCTCGCCCGCCGCAAACACGAACGCCAGCGCCGCGGCGCCCGCGAGCGGAAGGCGGGGGAGGCGCACGCGCGGGCCGGACCAGCGCATCCAACCCAGCCACGCGACAAGCAGCACGCCCACGTAGCCCGCGCCCGAGAAGACGTGCGCCGCGTCGAAGGCGGGCGTGCCCGCGAGCCGCACCAGCGCGGTCACGCGCACGACGTCCATGAGAAAGAGGACCGCGAACGCCGCTCCGACCGCCGCGAGCCGCCGCCTCCAGGTCGCCGGCCACGCCGCCAGCGCGCACAGGAAGATCGCGGCGAAGTGCGTCGAGGTGCAGCCGGCCCCGACGGTGACGGCGCGGTCCTCCAGCCTAACCTCCGCGCCCTCCGCCCGGCCCCCGAGGACCGCCGCGGCCGAGAACGCCATCGCCCGCGACACCGCCGCGTCGACCGCAGGGCCCGCGACGGCGACGATCGCGCCGAGCGCGGCCGCCGAGAGCGCGAAGGCGAGGAAGAAGCGACGCAGGGGGGTCACTTCTTCTCCTCCTCCTGCTGGTAGTAGCGCTTCCGCCGCCGCTCCATCACCTCCTGATGCTTCTGGTTCGACGCGATCCCCACGTAGCTCGCCTTCACGCGCTTGAGGATCGCCAGCGCGCGCGCCAGCGACTCCTTCTCCGTCTCGCCCAGCGAATAGACCAGCACCGTCGCGTCCGCCTTCGGCGCGACGATCGCCGCGTCCACGATGAGGAGCATCGGCGGCGAGTCGATGAGGACCAGGTCGTACTGCTCGCGCGCCTCCGCGAGCATCTTCGCGAACGCGGGGCGCCCGAGGAGCACCGACGAGTTCGGCGCGATCCGGCCGTGCGTGATGACCGAGAGGTTCCGGTATTTCGTCGGCCTCACCGCCTGCGTCCACGGGAGGTCTCCCTCGAGCACCTGCACGAGCCCGGCGTCGTCCGGGGCGTCGAGGATCGCGTGCATCGTCGGCCGCCGCAGGTTCGCCGCGATCACGAGCACCCGGCGGTCCTCCGCGAACGCGAGCGCGAGGTTGGACGCCACCGTCGACTTCCCCTCCTCGCGGTCCGTGGAGGTGACGAGCACGACGGGGCTCACGACCTGCGGGATCGCGTAGAGGACGTTCGTCTTCAGGGCGCGGAACGACTCGATGTACGGCGAGAGCTCGCCCTCGGTCCCGAACGCGATCGGATGGTCCGCGCGCTTGCGGATGGACCCGTTCATATGCGGGATCGTCCCGAGCGACTCGACCTTGGCGAAGTGCTGCACGGCCTCGGGCGTCCGGAGCGACGCGTCGAAGCCCTCGAGCGAATAGACGACGAGCCCTGCGATCGCCAGCGCCGCGAGGATGGACAGCAGGATGACCTTCTGCTTGTCCGGGGAAGAGGGATACTCCGGCCGGACGGGCTGCTTCGTCACCCGGTGGCGCGCCGGGCTGCTTTCCATCGCCGTCGCGTACCGCGTGATGTCGCGCCGAACCGCCTCCGCGTTCTCCAGGAGCCGCTTCAGCTCCTCATCCACCGCCGCGACGGAGTCGTGGACCGCGTATCGCTTCCACACGGAGAGGATCATCTCGTCGAAGTCCTCCAGGAACTTCGCCTCCTCGTCGAGGAGGACGAGATACGTGTCCCGCTTGTCCCGGTAGGGCACGACGACCGGGCTCGAGACCGGCGCCTTCGCCTTCGGGTCGTCGAAGCTCGTGAGGAAGGCGAGCTTCTCGTCGATGTCCCGGACTTCGTGCCAGTCCGCCGTGTACTGTTCCAGGAGCGATTCCCGCTGGCGCTTGAGGACGAGGATCTCGCGCTGGGTCTCGTCGCGGATCGTCCGGATCTTCGCCTGGGTCTCGGCGATCTTCCGCTCCTGCTCGGCGACCTTCGCGTACGCGTCGCGCATGAGCCGCATCTCGCGGATCCGGTTTTCGACGCCCCGCAGCAGTTTCTCGAGGTTGTCCCGGCTTTCGCGGAGCCGGTGGATGCGAGACTCCTTCTCGTGGCTTTCGAGCGAGTGCATGAGGCCCCGGGCGAGCGCGTGGGCCAGCGCGGCATCCGAGGCGGGGACGAAGATGCGGACGACGTTCGAGCTCCCCTCGCGCTGGACCGTGATGTCGTTGCGCAGCTTGTACACGTAGTAGTCCCGCAGCCCGGGCGGCGTGTCCCGGTCGACGACCCCCGACATCTCGAGCGCCGAGTCCACGACGGCGTGGCTCCGGACGAGGGTCGAGAACTCGTCGACCTCGCCGGCGCCCTTGGCGACGCCGAGCATGTTCTTGACCCGCTCGATCTCGTTTGCGCCCGGCTCGGACTGGAGCACCTCGATCTCGAACGTCGCGTGATACTGCTTCGGCAGCACCCAGAGCAGGCTGAGGCCCGCGGCGGTCGTGACGACGAAGGCCGCCGCGCCCGCCTTCGCGCGCCGCTTCAGGACCGACAGGACCAGGCCGAAACCGTGCACGTCAACTCAACCTGGTGGTTCGTAGTTGGTGGTTAGTGGTCAGTGAAGAAAGAGGATACTGTCTCTTCACAAACCACCAACCACAAACCACCAATCACTTTCCAATCTGCGTCGCCGTGTAGATCTGCACCGCCGTCGGGGTCGCTCCGGCGAACGGCCGGAGGATCCGCTCCACCAGGTCCAGCACGTTCGAAAGCGCGCTCTCCGGCACGTAGAGCACGTCGCCGTCGTTCATCACGAGGTCGAACCGCGTGTCGCCCCGGAAGAGGGCGTTGAAGTCGATCCCGATCACCTCGGGTTTATCGGGATAGCCGCGGACCAGGCTGCAGTGCGAGAGCACCGCGCCGAAGCGCTCGTGGTCCGCCATGGCGAGAGCGCGGCTCACGGTGATCGGGCCCGGCACCTTGACCTGACCGGGCTTCTTCACCATCCCGAGCACGAAGACGCTGAACTCGCGCTGCTGCGGGAAAAAGACGGTGTCTCCCGGACGGAGGACGCAGGACGGCGCGGCGCCCGGGCGGAACAGGTAGTCGTTGAGGTCGAAGGTGGCCGAGCGGCCGTCCGCGTGGAGGACGCGCACGGTCCGCACGTCCACCGGGTACTTCAGCCCGCCGGCGAGCGCGATCGCGTCGCGGACCTCGAGCACGCCGGTGGGCGGCACGGCGTAGGTGCCGGGGAACTGGACGCTCCCCTTGACGTCCACGGGGTCCTTTTCCACGACGATGAGGATGTCGTTGGCGCGGAGCTTGAGGTTGAGCGAGACGCGGGCGGTGCCGGCGATCTGCTCGAGGTCGAGCACGCTCGTGCGTTCGCGGCGCACGAGGGCGAGGCGGCGGACGGAGCGGCGGTCCGGCTTCCAGCCCGCGCCGGCGAGCGTCTCGAGAATCGTGCCGCGGCCGTGGATCTCCAGCCGGCCTCCGGTCATCTGCGGCCCGACGAGCGTGACGTACTTCTTTCCGAGGGTCTTCACGGAGACCGCGAAGCGCGGCTTGCGCACGCCCGCGGCGGCGGCCGCCTCCGTGATCGCCGTCTCCGCCTGCGCCAGCGTCAGCCCGCGCACGACGACGCTCCCGATCCCCGTCAGGACGAGCTTCCCGTCCGGCGAGACGGCGGCCTCCTGCGTGAGGCTCTTGTGGCTGAGGCAGGTGACGGCCAGGAGGTCGCCCGTCTCCGCCTGGTACTCGGCCTCGAGGTCCGCCTTGAGGGTGCCCGAAGCGAGGCCGAGCTCGCGCTCGACGTCCTCGAACGTCTTCTCCTGCGTGGGCGCGGGCGGGCGGCGCGTTTCGCGTACGGGCGGACGATCGGGAGGTTCCGCGTCGCGGCGCCGGGGGGGAGGCGCCGCGGTTTCGCATGCCGAGAGCGGAAAGAACACAGAACAGAGAACGAAGAACAAAGGGCCGCGGGAAGTCTCCCCCGAGCCCCCTCCTCTTCGCAAGGCCCGGGCGGCAGAGGGGGTGCGGGGGATCCTTCCCCCGCCCTCTCTCTTCTTTGTTCTCTGTTCTTTGTTCTTTCCGGTGGTCATGGGTTCGCAATCACCTCCAGCGACACGATCTGCCACGTGCCGTTCACGTACTGCAGGGTGAAGACATACTGCACCGTTCCGCTTAGGACGCACGTCGGAGGCGGCTCGGGCTGCGGCTCCGGCTGAGGTTCCGGGGTCGGGGGCGGCGGTTCCTGCTCCGTGGCCAGGACTCCCGCCGTCACCGTCGCCGTCGCCGTGAGGTCCTGCGATGTCGCCGCCGTCCCGCTTGTCGGGGTGCCCGTCCCGCCGCCTGTGTCCCCCGAAGGCGTCGTCGTTCCGCCGCTACCGGAATCCCCTCCCGTACCGCCCGAGGACGACGAGGTCGTGCCCCCGGCAGTGCTCGTGTCCGGCGGGGGCGAGGTCGTCGTGGTCGTCGTCGTGGTGCTCGCCGTCGTCGTCGATGTCGTGGTGCCGCCCGCGATGGTGACGCTCGGCTCGCCTACGGGCGTCGTGGTCAGGACCTGGTGGACCGTGTCGAAGTTCGTGACGACGGTGCCGAAGGCGCCCGGCGTCGTCGGCATCCCCTGGAGCGTGAAGTTGCCCGCGAGATGGCCGATGAGCTGGTCGAACTGCCGGCCCCGCAGCTTCTCCAGGCCCCAGTAGATGAGGTCCTCGATCCTGCGGCGCTCCGCCTCGAAGTCGATCGGCCGCCCCGCCGCCTCGCCGGTCGTGTCGCCCACGGTGTTGAGATGGACCGCCAGCGCCTGTCCTCCCTCCGTGGAACCGGAGAGCGCGGTCTCCTGCATGTCGCCGTCGCGGCCCATACCGAGCCGCACCCGGCTGCCGGAGCCGAGCCGGCGCGTGGAACCGTCCCCGGAATCGGCGAGCACGGAGCCGCTCCCCACTACGACGTCGTCGGAATGGACGCCCGTGCCGATCGCGGCGCTCCCGTCGACGGTGTAGGTGCCGAAGTCGGTCGAGACGGCGAGGGACACGTCGGACGAGGTCCGCGCGGCGAGTCGGCCGCTCCGCAGGCCGAGCGCGACGTCGAGATGTTCCCCGCGCCGGCGCAGCCGGTCGATCGCGAAGACGGACTTCTCGCTCGCGGAGAGGCTGAAAGCGCCCGAGGAGAAGACCGTGACGCCCCCGTCCTGCCCGACGTTGACGATCATGCCCTCCTCGAGCACCATCCCCGGCCGGATGCGCGTCCACTGCTGCGTGCCCGGGTCGAGCACCTCGACGCGCCCGCGGACGGAGAGGACGACGAGGGGCAGCTTGCCGGTGCCGGTGACGTCGGTCGCGGGCGGCGGGATCTTCCGCGCCAGGATCGCGCGCACGACGAGGCAGCTCCCCAGCCCCAGGAGGCCGAGGCACACGGCCCCGAGCGCCAGACGTCGTCCCGAGTTCCGTTTCACCCCGTCAGACTCCTATGGGATGCCTGCGCATTTGTCCCTTCCTCGCGGCCGTCTTCCGGACGCTATCGGCGAGAACCCATGGAAGTATAACGGGGTTCATGGCTTCACCGAAACGGGGATCTTCTCCCACCAGGGATCGTCTCCGGGGAACGGCTTGAGCAGATCGGACTGCTTTGCCGGATCGAAGTCGCGGCTCTTGCGCCACTTCCCCTCGTGCTCGAACGCCTCGAAGAGCGCCTTCTTCCGCGCCTGGAGATCGGCCAGCCCTTTCGCCTCGCGCAGGCACAGCCGCCAGGCGTACCAGTTGAGCACCGCGTCCTCGGGGCTGAGCTGGAGCGCCGTGTAGATCCTCTCCTTGGCCGCGGGGTACTTCTTCGCCTTGATGTCCTCGCACGCGAGCTGGAGGAGGTTGTCGTCCGGGACGGCGTCGCCGACGGCGCCGACGCCTGCGAGCTCCTTGCGCATGAGGGCCGCGAACGGGTATTCGGGGTCCAGTTCCAGGACCTTCCGCCAGTCCGCGATGAGCCCGCGGGGGTTGTTGCGCTCCCGGTGGAGCGAGCCGCGGTTGTAGTAGGCCGGGATGCAGGAGCGGTTGGCCGCGATGGCCTGATTGAAATCGACGAGCGCCTTGTCGAGGTCCTTCAGGATCTGGAAGTAGATCGCGCCGCGGTTGACGAGCGCGTCGGCGTTGGCGGGATTGCGCCGAAGGATCTCGCCGAGGTCCTTGAGCGCGTTCGTCGCGTCGCCGTTGGACGCGTACGCGAGCGCGCGGATCGCGTAGGCCTCGTCGTTGGAGTCGTCCATGCGGAGAACCGCGGTCGCGGCGGCGACGGCCTCCGCGGGGCGCTTCTCGATGCGGTGGATCTGGGCGAGGGAGAGGCGCGCGAACCAGGCGCCGGGCTGGAGCTCGCTGCAGCGGTGGTAATGCTTCGCCGCGGATTCGAGATCGCCCTGCGCCTCGTCGAGGCGTCCCTTCCAGTAGTGGGCGATGGCGGACTTCCCGTCGAGATGGAGCGCCCGGCCGATGTCCTTCCGGGCGCGCGGGATCTCGCCCATCGAGAGGAAGACGCGGCCGCGCTCGACCAGGGCCTCGGGCCAGTCGGGCGCGATCGCGAGCGCCTTGTCCAGGCTCTCGACGGCGGCCCGCCCCGTGCGTCCGCGGGCGGCCTCGAGGTAGGGCTGCGCCTGCGTGCGCTGCTCCCGCTGCTTCTGTTCGGAGGCCAGCTCCCGCCGGGTCGCCGCCGAGCGGTAGAAGTAGAACGCGGACGCGGCGATCAGGACGAGGAACGACGCGATCGCGATCTGGAGCCTCCGGCTCTTCTGGATCCGCTTGGCCGTCTTGTAGAGGAGGCCGGGCGGGCGCGCCGCGATGGACTTCCCCGCGAGGAACCGGTCGATGTCGTCCCCGAACTCGGCGCAGGACGCGTACCGCCGCGCCTTGTCCTTCTCCATCCCCTTGAGCATGATGATCTCGAGGTCCCGGTGCATCCGCGGCTTGATCTTCCGCGGCGGGACGGGGTCCTCGTTCACGACGAGCTGGAGCGTCTCGTAGATCGTCGGCCCGTCGAAGGGGGGCACGCCGCACAGGGAGAAGTAGAGGATCGAGGCGACGGAGTACAGGTCGCTGCGCGCGTCGATGTCGCGCACGTCGCCGCGGGCCTGCTCCGGCGACATGTACTGGGGCGTGCCCAGGATCGTGCCCGAGGCCGTCGCCATGCTCTGGCCGCTGATGTCCTTGGCGAGGCCGAAGTCCATGACCTTGGCGACGCCGCGGTCGTCGACGATGACGTTCTGCGGCTTGACGTCGCGATGGACGATGCCCCGGCTGTGGGCGAAGTCGAGCGCGGCGGCGACCTGGCGGATCAGGCGGAGAGCGTCGAGGGTACGCTCGTCCTTCCGCGTGCCGATGAAGGACGTAACGAGGATCGGCCGCGTGGGCATTTCGCTGGCGCTGATGGGAGTCGGCGTGGAGGCGACCTTGCGGGAGACGCGGCGCGTGACGAGTTCCACCCGCCGGCGTTCCGTCGTCGCCCCGCTCTGCGATCGGTCGGCGACCCAGTCGTCCAGGGTCCGCCCCTGGACGAACTCCATGATGATGAAGTGGTTCTGGCCGTCGGACGCCGTATCGTAGACGGTCACGATGTTCGGATGGGAGAGGCTGCCGGCGAGGCGGCCCTCGCGAAGGAAGCGGCTGATCTCGTCGGGCGCGAAGTCGTCGCCCTTCAAGACCTTGACGGCGACGATCCGGTTCAGCGTGACGTCGCGGGCCTTGTAGACGATGCCCATGCCGCCGCGGCCGATCTCCTCCAGGCACTGGTAGCGGCCGAGGAAGATCCGGTTCCCGGGGGTAGGGGGCGCGGCCGGGGATGCGATCTCCTCGACCGTGAAGCTCACTTCGGGGGCCGGCGGCTGCAGCCGCGATTCGGGCGACGGATCGAGCTGGATGGTCGGGTCCTTCGGGGCGAGGCGGCGCTCCATCTCCGCATGGACGCGGTCCGCATCGGTCTGCGTGAGCTTGCGGCGGGCAAGGAAATACAGGTGCGGGCTGACTTCCCGCGATGTGCGGGTCTGCCCATCGAAGTCGTCGACGTCGGCCTCGGTCAAGAGGCCGAACTCGACCGCAATGCGGCAGTAAAGGCGGCTCTCGTCTTCCCGCATGCTCCCCAGCCGGTCCCTTCCTCTATTATTGTATGAATTATACACCGAAAAACGGGAAAGGCAACCGGGGTGGGGGAAATAACCAAGGAGCGGTTCGGCGAACTTATTTCTTCGGATCGAAGCGCGTCGCGGTCATCTTCCAGTGCTCGCTCTCCGTCTTCACGTTCCCGCCGGGGACGTCCTTGCAGTACCACATCCGCACCGGCGTCGTCGCTTTTCCGGAGCAATCGCGCGCGGGCGATTTCCACACGACGCAGTCCAGGTCGCGGTCGCCGATCTTGAGGCGCTCGCGGCTGAACGTCCCCGGATCGTGCGAGGACACGGGCTTCTTGCAGGACGGACACTGCGCCGGGCCGCCCCGCGACTTCAGGAACGTCTCGTCCGATTCGGTCCTGTTCTCGTCGTCGCCGATCTTGAGGATCATCACGGACTTGACCGTGATCGCGTCCGGCCTCTTCGAGTCGAGCGTCTTCACCTGCCGCATCTTCGAACCGCCGGCCTCCATCTCGAACTCGACGGAGGCTCCCGGAGCGAACGAGTTCCACGAATCCCACGCGTCGTAGCGGAAGTCCTCGATCCTCTTCGGCGGCTCCACGGGTTTCTCGTCCGGCGCCACGCGCCGGGGTTTGTCCGCCGGGGGCTTTCAGCCGCCGTCCCCGTACGGTTTCTTCTTTCCGCCGAACTTCTGGAGGATCGAATCGACGGCGTCCTTCCACCAGCGCTGGGCGTCCCTGGAGAAGCTGCGCAACGAATCCAGGCTCCTCTCCACCTGCTCCGAGATCTTCTTGCGGACCCTCTCCAGATCGGAGTCCTGTGCCGGCAGGATCAGGGTGGCCAGCAGGAATGCGGTCTTCATGGTCGGGTCCCCCGGTAGAAGTTCCTCAGGAGTATACCCCGTGATGAGTTTCGGGCGATCCGGATTCGATCACGGGGCGTCGTCGGCGCGGAGCACGACCCGCCGGACCGACTCGGCCAGTCCCGTCGCCGAATCCACGGTGGCGATCGCGCCGCAGAGGCGCACGTCGCCGGTGGCCACCTCGAAGCGTGCGGGCATGCCCGTCGTGAACCGGTGCAGCACGCGGTCGGTGCGCCTGCCGATGACGCTTTCGTACGGGCCCGTCATCCCGCAGTCCGTGATGTAGGCGGTCCCCTTCGGGAGCACGCGCTCGTCGGCCGTCTGGATGTGGGTGTGCGTGCCGAAGACGAAGCTGACCTGTCCGTCGAGCCACCAGCCCATCGCGATCTTCTCGCTCGTCGCCTCGCAGTGCATGTCCACGACGATGACCCGCGCCTCGTCGCGGAGCTTGTCGACGAGCTGCTTCGCCGTCCGGAAGGGGCAGGCGGCCGGCGTGTTCATGAAGACGCGGCCCAGCAGATGGACGACCGCGACCTTGATGCCGATCGGCAGCTCCACGACGGTCGCGCCCCGGCCCGGCTGCTCCTCGGGGTAGTTCGCGGGACGCAGGAGCGTCGGTTTCTGGGCGATGTACGGGATGATCTCCTTGCGGTTCCAGACGTGGTCGCCGCCGGTCACGACGTGCGCGCCCGCGGCGAAGAGATCGTCGGCCTCCGCGGGCATGATCCCCGCGCCGTCCGAGAGATTCTCGCCGTTCGCCACGACGAAGTCGATGTGTTCGCGGCGGCAGAACTCGGGGAGCCGGCGCTTCACGAGCTCCCGCCCGGGTTTTCCGACGACGTCGCCGATGGCCAGGATCTGCAGCTTCATCCCGTCAGACTCCTCCGGTCCGCCGGAAACGCTCCGAGACAGACCGGGCGGCCATGGGGCACCGCGCGGACTTCGCCGTGCAGAGTCTGGCGGGACTCATCGGGCATACTCGACGACCCGCGTCTCGCGGACGACGGTCACCTTGATCTCGCCCGGGTACGTCATCTGGGCCTCGACGGCCTTGGCGATGTCGCGCGCGACGATGAGGGCCTGACTGTCGTTGATCTTCTCCGCGTCCACCAGGACGCGCACCTCGCGGCCCGCCTGGATCGCGTAGGCTCCCGTGACGCCCGGCATCCCCTTCGCGATCCCCTCCAACTGCTCCAGGCGCTTGATGTACCGATCGAGCGACTCCCCGCGCGCCCCGGGGCGGGAGGCGGAGATCGCGTCGGCCGCTGCGGCCAGGATCGTGTACGTGAAGCGCGCGTCCGGGTCGTTGTGGTGGTTCGCCGCCGCGTCGATCACCTCGCGCGGTTCGTCGAAGCGTTTCAGCAACTCGCCGCCGATGACGGGATGCGAGCCCTCGAACTCCTGGTCGACGGCCTTGCCGATGTCGTGGAAGACGCCGCACCGGCGCGCAAGTTTCGGGTCCAGCTTCATCTCCGCGGCCATGGCCGAGCAGAGGTGGGCGACCTCCCGCACGTGCTGGAGCACGTTCTGGCCGTAACTCGTGCGGTACTTGAGCCTGCCGAGGAGGGTGACGAGCTTGGGGTGGACGTTGCGGATCTCCTGCTCCTCGAGGAACTCCTTGCCCACCTTCTCGATCTGCTGCTCCATCTCCCGCTTCGTCTGCTCGGTGATCTCCTCGATGCGGGTGGGGTGGATGCGGCCGTCGAAGAGGAGCTTCTCCATCGCCCGGCGGGCCATCTCGCGGCGGACGCCGTCGAAGGCGGAAAGGACGATGACGCCGGGGGTGTCGTCCACGATCACGTCGACGCCCGTGGCGCGCTCGAAGGCGCGGATGTTCCGCCCCTCGCGGCCGATGACGCGTCCCTTCATCTCCTCGTTGGGGAGGTCGACGACGGTGACGACGGAGTCGGCCGTGTGCTCGGCCGCGAACCGGTGGATCGCCATGGTGATGATCCGCTTCGCCTCGCGTTCCGCATCGTCCCTGGCGGCGTCGCTTCTCTTGCGGATGAGGTCGGCCTTCTCCTTCTCGAGCTCGGGCTCCAGTTTCCCGAGCAGGATCGCCACCGCCTCCTCCTTCGTCAGGGCGGCGATCCGGTGCAGCGTCTCCTTCTCGGAGGCGATGGTGCGGTCGAGCTCGGCACCCTTGTCGGCGACCTCGCGCTCCTTGCGCTCGATCTCCTTGGACTTCTGCTCGATGAACCGTTCCTTGCCCTGGACGGAGTCCATCCGCCGCTCGATGACGTCCTCCTTCTTGAGGAGGCGCGCCTCGAACTGCTTCAACTCCGCCCGTTCTTCGCGCAGTCCCTTGTCGGCGTCGTCCCTGACCTTCGCGGCCTCGGCCCGGGCCTCCCCAAGCTGCTTGTCCGCCTGCCTCTTCGCTTCGCCGAGGATGAGGTCGGACTGCTTGAAGACGCCCCTCTGGATCTTGCGGAACCAGAGGTAGCAGAACAGGAAGCCGAGGGCGAGCCCGGCGACGGCCGCAGCGGCTGTCAATGCGGGCCACATGGCTCAGCACCCCCATGCTGGAAGAGTGCCGGTCCACGATCGCGGGAAGTGCACCCGGTCCGGGACGGCGAGGAGGCGGAGCGGTTCAGTCCCCGAAACGTCCGCCGTGATCGCCCGAAATCAAACCCCCACGGGAAACGCGGAACGTCCGTGTATCTCCCACCATCTCCACATCCCCAGTGGGGTCGGATCTGTCTGCTCAACCGCTGGCCGGGTTCGCGCCACCGCAATCTATCTTAAACCTTCCGCCGTACAGGGACCTCATGCGGAAGGGGACCGGGTACGTCTGACCGGATTCTAGTAGACGTATGGATTATGTCAAGCGGTTTCGTCGCCTGGCCGCGGAGGCTCCGAGCCGGAAGGATTAGCCCTTAGCTGTCAGCCGTTAGCTGGACGCGAGTGGCCTCCGGCTAATGGCCAAAGGCTAGAGGCTGATTGGCGGCCGCGAGGCTTTTCCTTGACCCCCCGCCCTTGCGCGAATAAGGTACAGAGACCGTTGGAGCGGACGGCGGACCACAAGGGGATTCCGGCCCTTTCATGCCGAAGCTGATCATCCAGCACCTGGACCGGGAGTGGACTGTCGAGCTCCGCGAAGGTCCCAACGTC
Organism: Planctomycetota bacterium; assembly: GCA_016190175.1. Classification (GTDB taxonomy): domain Bacteria; phylum Planctomycetota; class MHYJ01; order MHYJ01; family JACPRB01; genus JACPRC01. The sequence goes on along the minus strand of JACPRC010000202.1, from coordinate 41,070 downwards.
ATCGGCCGTTCCTCCAAGTGCCAGGTCCCCGTCGGCGACGCCAACATCTCCCGCGAGCATTGCGAGGTCGTGCTGGCGAACGGCGTCGTGACGCTCGTGGACAGGGGCAGCATGAACGGTACGCTCCTCAACGGCGGGCGCGTCTGGGAGCGCAGGCTCGAACCGGGCGACCGCATCCACATCGGCCAGACCTACATCTGGTTCGAGGTGAAGCGGGACAGCGGCGCCGCGAGGAAGTCGGCCGGCGACACGAAAGTCAAGACGGAGCGAATGACGGCCCCTCCGGCGGAAGCCCCAGCCTCGGGGTCGAAACCCGCGTCGGGCTCCGCGCAACCGGCGGTCCCCCCCGCCCCGAAAAAGACGGAGGCACGCAGGACGGCGGCCGCTCTCGTGAAGGACATCGGGGCCTGGACCTCGTCGGGCCTGAACCTGCGGCGCCTGCTGATCGCCGTCTCCGTCGCCGTCGCTCTCGTCGGCCTGACCGTCCTCGCGCTCGTTCTGCCCGGCCGCGGCACCAGGGGCGGAGAAGACAAAGAGAACCTCCTGCGCGACGAAGGAGGCTTCGAGTGGGCCGCGCCCGGAAAGCCGACGAACTGGGCCCTTCATCCTCCGGGCTCCTCTTCCGTGTCCGTCACGGAGGCGGCGGCGCGCACGGGGAAGAGGGCCCTGGAACTGCGGAAGGGGCCCGCGCCCGCGGAGACGCAGTCGGAAGTAGAGTACTCCGAGAGGATCGCCGTCGGGTCGCACAAGTCCTTCGAAGTGTCGGCATGGGCCAAGTGGGGCGACTTCGCCGGCTCCGCCGCGGTGAAGGTCGCGTGGCTCCGCGACGGGGCGGTCCTCTTCGAGGAGTTCTCCGCGCCGGTCTCCAAGGGGGCCGACTGGATCGCGATCCGCGACACGTTCGACGTGCCGCCCGGCGTGAGGGAACTGAGACTCGCGCTCGCGACGGCGGGACGCGCGGGTCTCATCTACTTCGACGACGTGCGCATCGTCGGGAAGCCCGCGGGGAAGGCGCGCGAGGAGATGGAGGCGGGGCCGTTCCGCATCCTCGTCGCCCGGGGCGGCGCGGTCACGATCCTCCGGGGGGCTCACGCGGTCATGTCCGACCTCCACTTCCGTCTCGAGAACGATCTCGAGGGCGCGACCTCCCAGCTCCTGTCGCCCGCGTCCGTCCGGAGGGAGGAGGGACGCATCGTCGTCCAGGGTGCCGCGGCCCATCCGGTGAGCGGCGCCGCGGTCCCGTACGAGATGTCGATCTTCTGGAGCGCGAAGGACGATCTCGGGATCGCCTACGAATTCAAGGCGTCCGACCTGGCGCAAGTGGGTCGGGTCGATCTCTGGGCGGTCGTCCCGCGGGCGGACCGTCTGCGCTTGCCGGAGGAACCGGTTGCGCAATTGGAGTTCACGGCGGGCGAAGACTATCGGATCGTCTACGTCGACCGGCGCCTGCGGCCGGCGGTGCGGGAAGGGAACCGTCTCGTGCAGCCGTTCGCCGTCACCGATACCGAGGGGAAAGTGCTGGCGGCCTTCCGCCTCCGCGGCCTGGCGGATCGCGCGTCGAGGAAGGACCCCAGGGCCGAGGCGCGGGATCTGACGAAAGACCAGCCGTTCCGGGCGCTGCAGGTTCTGCGGGCCGCGCAGGGCGACTCGACGCTCGACGAGTCGGCCGCGCGCGAGATCGCGGCCCTCATCTCGGAACTGGAGCAGCGGGAGTCGGAGGACTGGCGCATCGCCGAGTCGAGGGGCCTGGCCGCCGAACTGGTCGCCCTCCAGGCGGAACTGGAGGCCGCGGGTGTCGAGGTGGACCGGTACGAGCGGCTCTGGTCCGGGGAGCCGTACCTTTCGAAGGCCCGCACGCTCCGCAAGCGTATTGCGGACGTGACGGCCGTGCCCGGTGGGTCGGACCGGCCGCGCAAACTGCTGGACCGGGCGCGGCAGTGCCTGGAGGCGGGCCGGAAGGCGCTGGCGGAGGCGATCCTCGCCGGGATCGTCGCTTCGTACGGCTCGACGGAGACGGGCGAGGAGGCGCGGAGGATGCTGGATCAGATCCGTTCGGGTGGATAGGACATGGGACTCGGGATCGATCTGGGCAACAGCGCGGTGAAGGTGGTCGCGCTCCAGCGCGGCCTCCGTGGATTCGTCGTCACCGGCGTCGCCCGCCGCCGCATTCCGAGGGTCGGCAAGCCCGAGGAGCGCAAGCCTCTGCTGATGAAGATCCTCCACGAGGCGCTGGGCGACGGGGGCGGCCGGCGCGTCGGCGTGGTCGGACTCTCCGGCCGCGACATCAACCTCCAGGTCGTGCAGCAGCCCGCCATGAAGCCGGCGAACTACCGGGCGATGATGGGCTACGAATTGGACCAGCGCCGCGAAGGGGACGAGCAGCTTTATGCGGACTTCTGCACCCTGCGGGAGCCCGACGCGTACTTCAAACAGTATCTCGCCATGGTGGGCGTGGGCAAGAAGCCCTACGTGGACGAGCGGCTCGAGGTGGCGCGGCGGGCGGGGGTGGACGTCCGGGACGCCGTGCCGAACGCCTTCGCGCTGTGCGCCGCCTTCCGGACCGCCTACGGCGATGCGGGCGGGACGCACATGGTCCTGGACCTGGGCGCGGACAACATGGACGTCGCCTTGGTCCGGGGCGGGAAGCTCATCTACGCGCGCAACGTCTCCACGGGGGCCCGCATCTTCGACCAGAACATCGCGGCCGCCGCGGGCGTGGGGCCCGACGAGGCCGAGTGGCTGAAGATCCGCTACGGCAGCATCCTGCCCGCGTCCGACAACGCGGATCCGAAGGAGGAGGAGATCCGGCCCGCGATCCGCACGGCCGCGGGCCAGCTCTCCGGCTTCATCCAGTCCTGCGTCAACCACGCGCGCGTGGAGCTCGGCGACCGCGAGCTGTCCGTCGATCGCATCCTGCTTTCGGGCGGCGGCGCGCGGTTGCGCGGGCTGCCCGAGTATCTCCAGAGCTCCCTTCAGCAGAGCCCGCTCAAGGTGCCCGTCGAGCTCTTCGACCCGTTCATCGCCGGCGTCGACGCCTCGGGCGTGGAGGCCGCGGGCGGGGAGGACTTCCGCTCGCTTCCCACGGAGTTCGCCGTGCCGCTGGGTCTCGCGCAGCTCTCCCTCCTGCCGGCGGACAAGGCCATGCTCTCGATCCTGCCGGACGCGGTCAAGAAGAGGCGCGACTTCTTCCGGGCGTGGTCCTACGTCGCCGCGGGAGCGGCCGCCCTCCTCGTCGCGCTCCTCGTCATCACCGGCTTCGCCGCCGTGCGCCGCGCGTCCCAGACGTCGCGCCGGGAGGGGTTCGAAAAGCAGTCCTCCGCGAACCTCGATCGGATCGCGAAGCTCGACCGGATCGAGGCGGACCAGCGCGAGGTCGCGGCCAGGCTCGACCGGATCGCGACGGCCACCCTCGCCTCCCGCGCGCTTCTGGACGTCCATTCGGAGGTGCGGCAGTTCGCGCTCAAGGAGGAGGGGATCATGCTGCGCGAGCTGAAGATCGTCGATCCCTCCGGGGACCGCACGCGCGAGGGGAAGGGCGGGCGGCGCTGCCTCTTCCGCCACGCGGAGGCCGGGCTGGTGATCGGCGAGATCGAGGACCGCACGGAAGATGCGTTCCGGGTCCGCATGGACTTTCCCCCGCAGGCGGAACCGCGCATCTTCCCGAAAGGGGACTGCGCCGACCTGCTCGAATGGGAGGGCGACGCGCGCGTCGTCCTGGTGGTGGGGGAGGTGAGCGCCGAATCGCCGGGGAAGGCGAACCGGATCCTCGACGAGATCAAGCGGCGGCTGACGAAGGAGCAGAGAGGGCAGCTCGCGCGGACGTCCGGACTGACGGACGCCGACCGTCCGGGATGGCGGCGCTTCGAGATCGCGGTGATCTGCCAGGCGCGATACGAATGAAGGACGTTCCATGTTCCACGTTCCATGTTCCACGTTCCCTGTTCTGATCACGGGAGGCGTGCGATCATGACGATCACGAAGTTCGAGGAGATCGAGGCATGGACGGAGGCACGGAGTCTGGCCAAGACGGTGTACGAAGCGACCCGTACGGACGCGTTCCGCGCGGACCCCGACTTGCGCAGACAGATGCGTCGGGCCGCCGTATCGGCCATGGCCAACATCGCGGAGGGTTTCGACGGGGGCTCCAACCGCGAATTCGCTCGCTTCCTCCGGCTCGCCAGAAGGTCCGCCTCCGAGCTCCAGTCGCATCTGTACCTGTGTATGGACCAGGATTACATCTCCGGCGAGTCGTTCGACTCGCTCTATTCGCACGCCAGGAAGGTCAAGGAGCTGATCGGAGGGTTCCTTCGGTACCTCGCGTCTGCTCCGGATCCGCGCAATCGTGGATCGTCGCGATCAAAGCGTGAAACGTAGAACATGGAACGTGGAACGTAGAACGTAGAACGTAGAACGTAGAACATGGAGTATTGGCTGAAGGAGAACCGGAAGTTCCTGATCGCCGTGGGCGCGATCGCGCTCTGCGTGATCCTCCATCTCGTCCTGATCTATCGGCCGATCAGCGCGGGGGCCGCGAAGGAGGCGAAGACGCGCGAGGCGAAGGAGCGGAACTACCGGTCGCAGTCCTCGGGCGGCGTGCCGAGCGACGCGGCGATCTCCCAGGCGGACACGGAGCTCAAGAACCTGCGCCAGAAACTCGGCGACGCCGTGAAGACGCACCGCTTCGCCCTGCCGGACCGGTTCCGGGGGAAGGGGAAGCACGAGGACCATTTCAAAGACGTGTATCTCAACGTCCGGGACGAGCTGAAGACGCTGAACGGTTCGGCGGGGCTGGGGGAGTTCCGGGAGGACTTCGGCTTCGCGAGCGTGATCTCGCGGATCCAGGGGGACGAGGTCGCGGCGGAGGAGGCCCTCCTCCGGCTGGCCGTGGCCGATGCGGCCGTGCGCTCCGCGATCGCCGTGATGAAACCGGGGGACCGCTTCGCCGATATCGACATCTCGATCGAGGGTCCGAAAGAGACGGGAGGGGAGCGGTTCCTCCGCAAGGTGGCGGTTCGCATCCGCGTGTCGGGGAGCCTGGAGGGCGTCTTCCGGGTTGCCCACGCGTTCCAGCAGAGTCCGTACCTGTGCGTGGACGCCGCAGCCATCGGCGGCGCGGCGACGGGCGGACAGGAGAACTACGACGCGGACTTCGTCGTCTGCGGGCTCGTCCTGGATCCCGAGAAGCCCATCGAGGGGGGGAAGGCGGTCGAATGAGGAGAGTGGTTCGTGGTTCGTGGTTGGTGGTTGGTGAAGAGTCTCTTCACCAACCACGAACGACCAACCACCAACCACCAAGCCTGGTGGTCGAATGAAGGACTGGCTCAAGTCGCTCACGCGCGAGCAGATCGCGTTCGCCGCATGCGCCGCGGTCGCGGCCGTCCTGCTCCTCGCGGGCGTGGCGGGCGGCCCCGGCGGCCCGGGAGACGACGCCTTCCCGGCGTCCCGCGCCCGCGAGCACCGCCCCTGGCCCGGGCTCCAGTTCCGGCCGGTGGACGCGGACTTCGAGAAGTACTGGGGCGGACGCAACGTCTTCCTGACGGAGAGCACGACGCAACTGCCGGTCCCGGCCATCGCCGCGCCCATGCCGCGGATCGAGAACCCCGTCGTCCCGCTCTTCCGGCCTGCTCCGCCCCTGCGGATCTACAACGAGAAGGCGAAGGCGAAGTACCCCGCGCCGGGCACGCGAGCCGTGGTCGCGGAGGCCGACCTGCCGGCGGCCGACCAGTTGGAGGCGCTCAAGAAGATCGAGGAACCTGCGCTCACGCCCTTCAAGGACCAGAGCGACGACCGGGAGCGCGAGTTCTGCGTCGTGATCTTCAACAGCGCGCAGCAGCCGGACGAGGGGAAGTGCGTCGCCGGCTGCGCGCGCCAGGAGGAGGCGCCCGACGTCCTCGTGCTGGGCCTGAAGGGCGGCGCGGGCAGTCACACCTGGAAGAAGAGCGCCATCAAGGAGATCCAGCATAGCTGGAAGAACTCGGAGCAGCTCGCGTACCGCCGGAAGAAGCTCGCGGGCGCGCCGCAGGAGGCGGACCGGCGCGTGGAGCTCGCGAGGTGGTGCCACGAACCGGAGCCCCTCCAGCCGAAGGCCGACGCGGAGGCGAACCGCCTCTGCCACGGGACCCCGGACGAGTGCCGGCAGCGCGGGATGATCGAGTCCGCGACGCAGGATCTGCGGAGCGCGCTCGAACTCAAGCGCGACCATGCGCGCGCGATCCTGCTCCTCGGCGAGATCCTGGAGGAGCAGGGCGACTTCGACGCCGCGCTCGCGCACTACGAGCTGTGCGTTCAGGCGGCGCCCGCGATGCGCGAGGAGCTGTGGCTGCGCGTCGCCGAAGGCCTGCGGAAGCTGGGCTGCTTCGAGTCGGCGCTCGACGCCTACGGGAAGAGCGTGCTCTCGCCCCTCTCGTTCCGCGGCAAGGTCGGCCAGGCAAGGATGTCCGTGGAGCTGGGCGACCCCGCCCGCACGGTGGAGATCGTCACGGACATGTTCGGGAAGTACTCGAACGACCAGAAGAACTTCACGCCGGAGCTGCGGACGGCGGCGCTGACGGCGCGGGGACGCGCGCACCTGTCGCTCGGCCGCTTCGCGGAGGCGCTCCCCGACCTGGATGCCGCGTCCAAGGCGAAGTCGGCCGAGGCGTGGAACGCGCTCGGCTGCTGCCACGCGTTCGAGGGCCGCTGGAAGGACGCGTCGTCGGCGTTCGCGGCGGCGCTCCTCCAGGACCAGTACGCCGGCGAGGCGTGGACGAACCTCGCGCACCTGTACCTCCTCGCGGGCAAGCCGGCCGAGGCGGCCGCGCTGCTGGCGAAGGCCGCGGAGCGCGACCCGGCCGACGCCGACGTCCCCGCCTGTCAGGCGCTCGCGTTCCTGCTCGGGGGCAACGGCGAGGACGCCGCGAAGCGGCTCGACGCGGCGCTCACGGCCGATCCCGGCCACGCGTACGCGAACTACCTCAGGGGCGAACTGATGCTGCGGTCCGGCAACCTGGACGCGGCGCTGGCGGGTTCGCGCGAGGCGCTGCGCCGCGAGCCCCTCTTCCTGCCGGCCTGCTCGGGCGTGGCCGTGTCGTGCCTGCGGCTGGCGGAGTCGCAGACGGCGGAGGCCGCGCGCCTCGCGGCGCTCTGCGAGGCGGCGGACCGGTCGCTCCCCGCGCTGGGCCGTCTGTGGGGCGAGGCGGCGCGCGACCAGATCCGTCTCGTCCCCGACGCCTGGCGCGCGTCGGCCCGGGCCGATCTGGTCCGGGCATCCACGCTGTTCGGGCGGATCGAGGACCAGAACCGGATCAACGTCCAGCTCGCGCTCGCCTGCGCCGATCTGCTGCTGCGGCGGCCCGAGCCGGCGCGCAAGAGGCTCGACCACGCGAAGCAGCTCGTGCGCGACGCCAGCCTCCGGGCGGACCCGATCGTCGAGTACGCCTACGGCTATCTGCACTACTTGTTCGGGAGCGAAGACGCCGCGGGGCGGCTGGCCGCGGCGCGGTCGTACTTCAAGGCGGCTTCGGAGGTCAAGGACAAGGACTACGAGGATCCGGTCTCCCTGCGGTTCGTCCAGGAGGCGGCGGAGACGGTGAAGAAGATCGACGAGTGGACGGCCACCTCCTACGCCGTGGACGAGACGTTCAGCCGCGAGGATTCGGACCGCATCCAGGGCCGCGGGCGGAACCAGTGGATCGAGGTCGACGAGCGGCCGCGCGTTCCCATCGTCCTCTCCGGCCAGCGCTGCCTGTTCGCGGGGGAACCGGGCGACGACTGGGTGCCCTCCCTTCTGGAGCGGGACAATCTGGCGATCGATAAGTTCTCCAGGCTCGAGGCGACGTTCTATCCGGAGGCGCAGCCCTCCGTCTCGTTCGAGTTCGGGGTCTCCCTCTACGGGCCCCGCGTCCAGGAGAACGCCCCCCGGCCCGGGCTCCACTTCGCGTTCGACCGGGCGCGGCGGCTGCGCGTCTCCACCTGGACCAGCGACCGCTTCCTGAAGGACCGCCACGAGATCACGGAGGGGGAGTGGCAGACGGCGAACCAGCAGTACCGCGCGCCGCAGGAGATCCGGCTGCGCCTCGAGCGCCGGAGGAAGGAGCATGCGTCCCAGATCGAGGTGCAGATCTACGATCCCGCGAAGCGCGACTACGCGAAGGTGGCCGAGATGCCGTGGCCCTTCACGAACCTTCAGGGGAAGGGCGGGCTCAAGGTCTCGTTCTGGGCGCGCGGCGAGCGGAGGATCCGGTTCACCCTGGCCCTCGACGATGTTAGGATATACGAGAGGCGAAAATGAGATCGGGAGATCGGGAGATGGGGAGATGGGGGGAGTGGCGGACGCTCCCCCCATCCCCTCATCCCCCCATCTCCCCGTATCCCCGGGCCGGCTTCACCCTGCTCGAGATCCTCGTCGTCATCGTCATCATCGGCATCCTCGCCTCGCTCGCCCTGGTGGGCGTCACCTACGCGATCAAGACCTCGAAGATCTCGAACACGCAGGCGATGCTCTCCACGATGCAGGGCGCGCTCGACAACTACCACACGCGCTGGCGCGACTACCCGCCGTCCACCCTCGCCGACTACAAGGTGAAGGTCCCGAACAACACGAACAACGGAGTCGAGTCCCTCGTCGCGAGTCTCTCGAGCAAGCAGAAGGGCGGCATCCTGTACCAGCCGCCTACGCAGGAGATGTACGCGAACGCGGACGGCGACGATCTCCCCAAGAACCCGACGGAGTCCTATCTCGCGGAGTCGGGGGCGTACGCGCTCCTGGAGTACACGGACTTCTTCGGGAACCCGCTGGTCTATCTCCACCACAACGACTACGCCCGGGCTCCCGCGCCCCTGACGACCTACCTCGGCGCGGCGGGCGGCCAGGAGCAGTCCTTCAAGCCGCTCAAGGGGGCGGGAAGCTCGTGGGCGATGCCCGACAAGTACCAGCTCGTTTCCCCGGGACCGGACGGGATCCTCGGAACCGAGGACGATCTCCGGCAATTCTAGTGGTTGGTGGTTGGTGGTTAGTGGTTGGTGCGGGGTGCGTGCCCTCTTCACCAACCACCAACCACCAATGACCAACCACCGGGCCGGCGTCACCCTCATCGAGGTCGTCGTCGTCATCGTGATCATCTCCCTGCTCCTCGGGCTTTCCGTCGCCCTGTACCGCAACGCGAACCGCGACCTCGGCGTGCGCGCGGCCGCGGGACATCTCGTCGCCGTGCTGCGCGCCGCGCGCGACGAGGCGCGCGCCACGCGCAGCCCCGCATGGGTCGTCCTCGACGTCGCCGGCAACGCCGTCTACGCGATGACCAAGGAGACCGCGGGGGAGTGGCACTTCGAGGACACGGTCACGACGGGGGCGTTCGGGAAGAACGGCCGCGTCACGAACGGCGTGCTCGTGCCGGGCCGCGTCGGCTCGGCGCTCCAGATGACGGGCTCGACGACCGTGGACTGCGGGGAGTTTCCGGTGTACGCCGAGGACCAGGGCGTCGCGATCGAGTTCTGGTTCTATCGTGTCGACGCGCCGCGGCGGCAGATGCTGTGCGCGATCGGGCCGCAGCTCGAGATGTCGATCGAGGCGAACGGCCAGCTCGTCGCGCGGATCGGCACGGCCACGCTCTCGTCGGGGAGCGTGACCTTCCGCGGCTCGGACCGCTGGTACCGGATCCACCTCGTCTTCAACGGCCGCGAGGCGCAGCTCGTCGTCAACGACGCGCTCCTGGCGACGGGAGCGGTCACGATGAAGTGGACGAAGGGGCAGGCGCTCGTGCTCGGCGCGTCGAAGGGCGGCTGCCAGGGGATCCTCGACGAGTTCCGCGTGAGCCTCATCTTCGCGCGCGAGCGGTACCTGCTGCCGAGCGAGGCGAAGTTCGACCTGCCCCAGGGATACCTCGCGCCGAAGCAGACGGAATTCGTGATCCACTTCGACGGCGAGGGGCGGCTGGACCCGCGGAAGCACTCGAACCAGCTGCGGATCAAGATCAAGTCCCCGGCGGAGGAGAAGGAGATCACGATCAACCCGACGGGGATGGTGCAGCGGTGAGGGGATGCGCCGCTCGCCGATAGCCCGCTTTCTTCTTCGTTCTTTGCTCGTTCAGCCGTCCGCAATCAGTCTTCGGCAAGATGGGAGTCGCGCCGGCCCGGCTGAAAGCTGACCTCTGAGGGCTGATGGCGACCCGTGAACGGTTACCTTTGCTCTTTGTTCTTTCGGCAGGGCCGCAGCCCGATCCGCGAAAGGGATGCCCGAGTGCGAACGGGGCGTTCCCGACTCGGAACGCGGCGTCCCCGGATCGATGCGGCGGCTTCCCGACCGGGAACGGGACGTTCCCGAGTGTGGACGGCGCGTTCCCGACTCGGAACGCGGGGCTCCCGGATCGATGCGCCGGCTTCCCGGGTGCGACCGGGACATTCCCGAGCGGGAACGGGACGTTCCCGAGTGTGAACGGGGCGTTCCCGCTCCATGGCGCCATCTTCCGGGGCGCTACGGCTGTTCGAGAATCCCTCTCAGCACCAGCCGCGCCTCCTCCTTCTTCGTCACGCGCGCGCGCAGCTCCTCCCGCCGCGCGGCCAGCGAGCGCCGCGCCGCGTCGAGGTCCTTCCGCAGCGCCTTCAGGTCGTCGTTCTCCTCCTGCGACGGATCCCCGATCCACTTCTCCAGCGCCTCGCGATAGCGGTACCACTTCGCGGCGGCCTCCTCCTGCGCGCGCCGCACGCGGGCGACGCCGGCCGCGACATCGTCCAGGGGTACCTTTTCCGCCGCGGACTGCTTCGCCAGATCGAGGTAGAACCGCTCCACCGCGGCCTCGACCTGTCGCAAGGCGCTCCGCCGCGTCTCGACGAAGTCCGGCTCGCGGCCGATCTCGACACTCAACCGCCAGTGCACGGCCGCCGACCGCGCGGCGCGGCGCCACGCGGCGACCTTCTCCTCCCCGCGATCGTAGACGAATCCCGCCGCGAGCTCGTCGCAGTACCAGTCGAAGCCGGCCTCCTTCGACGCGGGCAGCCCGTGCTTCTCCATGAACGCCGCTACGAGCGCGGCGGCGGCCTCGCGCGGCACCGTGCCGCGGTGGAGCATGTAGCCGCGCATCTTGTCGGGGTCGCTCGTGGACGGCCACGAATGCGCGGCCGCGATGGCGTCGATCTCCGCGTCCGTCAGACCGCCCGCGGCGAGCGCGAGCGCGAAGGCGAGAGCGTGCATGGTTTTCCTCCTCGAAGAAGACGGTGGATCGCGACCCCGAGCGCGAGCCCGAGGAACGCGTAGAAGAGTTCCCAGTTGGGAAGGTGGGCGACCCACGCGCCCGCGAGCGAGCCGTCGGATCGCATGCGGAACAGCAGTTCGTGCAGGACGATGCCGAGCGCGCCTCCGGCGAGCGCCGCCCAGGCCCCGCCGCGTCGGGGTGCGGGCGCCGCGAAGGACCCGCCGCGCGCGGTGCCGAAGCCGATCGCGCCCGTCGGGCACGCGTCGAGGCATCGCCCGCAGCGGACGCAGTCGAGCGCCGCCACGGAGCCTCCCTCCTTCAGCATCCGCGAGACCGGGTTCCCCATCGGGCAGGCGCGGTCGCAGGCGCCGCAATCGATGCAATTCCCGCGGAGCTTCATGCGCAGCGGCGCCGCGAGATTGCCGAGCCGCGCGACGAGGATCACCGGGCAGGCGGCGCGGCAGAACGCGCGCGGGCCGAAGAGCCAGACGGACAGGATCGCCAGGACGCCCACGTCGAGCGCCACGGTGAGCCAGGTCCCCAGCGCGAACAGCGGCTCGGGTGCGCCGCAGTTCACGAAGAGGCGCGGCAGCTTCCCGAGCGCGAACCACGCCGCGACGGTGTTGAGGACGAAGAGCTTCGCGAAGAGGAGCGCGCGGATGCGCGCCGGAACGTGCCAGCCGAGCGGCCGGAGGCCGACCTTGCGCAGCGCCCACCCGGCGAAGTCCTGGAGCGCGCCGAAGTGGCACGCCCATCCGCAGAAGGCGTTGCCCAGGAGCGGCGTGGTGAGGAGGGCGGCGCCCACGAGGAGCGCCCCCGCGTTGACGAGGCCGACCTGGAGGAGATAGAAGACGCTCGCGGCCGAGACGGTGCCGACCTCGCGGCGGCCGCCGAGATACCAGGCGCCGACGTGCGCGGCCAGGGCGACGTACAGCGCGAGCTGCGCGGCGACGCGCGCGCGGCCGACCGGCGTTCGCTGCTCCACGCTCCTTGGTAGATCGGGGAGCGGGGACTGCGAACGGAATCGATGGGGAGACCCTCACACCGTCCGATTGAACTCCTCGACGGAGATCCCCAAGTCGGCGATGATCCGCTTCAGCGTCGGAACGGGGATGGTCCCGGGATGAAACGCGATGACGACTCGCCGGCCCTCCGGATGGCGGTACAGCCTGTGCGAACCCTTGGATCGCTCGAAGACGAAGCCGAGCCGTCGAGCCACGTGCTCCACCTCCGCCGGACGAGACGGCTTCGGCCTCACTCGACGCGGACCCTGTGCAGACTCTCCTCCGCGGGGATCGGTTCGCCGGCGGCCGTCAGGGACTCGATGTACAACTCGATCGCTTCCTTCGCGTTCTTGAGCGCGGCCTGCTTCGTCTTGCCCCAGGTATGGCAGCCCGGGAGGGACGGGACCGAGACGTTGTACACGCCTTCCTCGCGGGTGACGACTACCGTGAACTCCATGGCACGATGATACACCGACCTCAGGGCGCCGACAAGGAGCTCAATCCGCCCCGCGCCGCGCCCCCGCCGTCCGCCGCGCCAGTTCCTCCGGCGCGGGACGCGGTACGCCCGCGTGCCGCCCGAGGAACGGCTCCGCGCACGTCGCGCTTCCCGCGCACGCCTCCGCCGCCGCGGGACAGCCGCCGCGGCAGACGCGGCGCATCGAACAGCCCGCGCAGGACTCGGGACCTCCGTCCGCGAGCGCGCTCACGCCGGGGCTGCGGGCGAGCCGGTCGAACGGCGCGTCGAAGAGGTTCCCCAGGATCGTCGGCGTGTGGTTGCACGCGCGCAGGTTGCCGAGCGGATCGATCGTGTAGTACGCCCGCTCCGTCCCCGCCGCGCAGAAGCCGAACCCGAGATGCGGAAACTCGGCGAGGTCGACGAGACACGGCTGGATCGGGATCGAGCAGGCGATCGGGACGCCGTACCGAGCGACGAGCCGGTCCGCCTCCGCCAGCGCCGTGCGCAGTTCGTCCCGGCCGGGGAGCAACTCCTCCAGGTGCCGCGCGCCCTCGCCTCCCGGGTTGAACCGGTTGAGCATCACGCCGTCCGCGCCGAGGGCGATCGAGAGCTCGATCGCGCCCGCAAGACCGGGGAGATTGCGTCGCGTCCCTACGAAGACGCACACCACGCGGCCGCGCTGGACCTTGATCCACGAGATCGCTTCCACCACGCGATCGAACGAGCCCTTCCGCAGGACAAGCCCGTCGTGCACCTCGCGGTCGCCGCTCAGGATCGGCAGTTCGAAGAGCGAGACTCCCGCGTCGACGAGCTCCGCGGCGCGCGCCTCGGTGAGCATCGTGCCGTTCGAGATGACGTTGACCTCGGGGCCGCGCCCGCGCACGAAGCGGACGATCTCGGCGAGGTCCTTGCGCATAAGCGGCTCCCCGCCGGTGAGCGTGACGTGGCGGCAGCGCGTCTCGCGGATCACCTTGTCGAGGAGGCGGCAGATGGCCGCGGTGTCGAGCTCGCCCTTCGGATACGGGTGCGACCCCTTCCACACGTTGTAGCAGTAGAGGCACTCGAGGTTGCAGCGCGGCGTGACCTCGACGATGAGGGATTCGCGGCGCTCGGGGATGAGCCACCGCTTGATGCGATCTACGACGGTCACGGCTACTCCAGCTCGTCGAGGATCAGCTTCGCGCGCGCGCGCACCTCGGCGCTCTTGTGCTCCAGCGCCTTCTTGAGCTGCGGGATCGCGCCTTCGCCGATCTGGAGGATCGCGTGCTGCGCCTCGTCCCGCTTCTCGATCTCCTCCGCCCCGAGCTGCTCGATGAGTTCGCCGATCTTCTTCTCGACCTCGGGGGAGATTCTCGGGATGTCGACCGCGCGCGAGCCGGCCATGTCGCGGATCAGGCGGAAGACGAGCGCGGTGTTGCGGGCGTTCAGCATCGCCATCACGCGCTGCAACTGGTCCATCTCGTCCAGCACCCGCGTGAGGCGCTCGTAGACCTCCTGCGAGATCTTCCCCTCTTCGTACTGCTTCTTCAGGAGCGCCCGCTGCTCGGGGACGTGCGGGTTCCTTTCGGGCAGCGCCATCTTGTAGCAGGTCCACTCGCGTCCGGCGCCCTTCGTGCGCCAGAGGTGATAGGCCGCGGCCCCGATGAACTTCGCGCACTCGCCGAGCGCGGCTTCCTTGTCGAGGAGCTTCGCGTCCTCCTTCTGCTGTTCCTTGATCGCTTCGACCTTGATGCCGGACGTCGCCTCCTCGGCGGCGACCTGCGGGTCGTGCTGGATCGTCCCCTTTGCGGCGAAGTCGCGGGCCAGCTCCCGGAAGAACTTCCGCATCTTCTTCCATCGAGCGTCCTTCTCGACCTCCTTCACGCGCGCCTCGAAGTCCTTCTCCGCCGGGTCCTCCTGCGCCGCGATCCGCGCGGGCGCGCCGGCGCCCGAGAGGAAGCCGAGCGCCGCCGTCGGCGCGAGGAGGAACTCGCCGCGCCATCCGGGACGGCGCCGCGGCCGCATCGTGCGGATGCCGAAGAGGAGGAGCAGCGCCGCCGCGGCGAAGGCCGCGCCGACGACGATCGTCAGCGTCACGGATTTCATGGTCTCACTCCAGTTCTTCCAGGATCATCTTCGCGCGGGCCCGCACCTCGGCGCTCTTGTGTTCCAGCGCCTTCTTGAGCTGCGGGATGGCTCCCTCGCCGATCTCGATCAGCGCCTTGTGCGCGTCGTCGCGTCTCTCGATCTCGTCGGCGCCGAGCTGCTCGATGAGATCGCCGATCTTCTTTTCGACCTCGGGGGAGATCTTCGGGATCTCGATCGCCCGCGCCCCCGCCATGTCGCGGATGAGGCGGAAGACGAGCGCCGTGTTGCGGGCGTTGAGGAACGGCAGGAGCGATTGCATCCCCGTCACTTCGCCGAACACCTTCGTGAGGCGCTCGTAGACCTCCTTCGAGACCTTGCCCTCCTCGTACTGCTTCTTGAGGAGCGCCTGCTGCGCCGGGAGGTGCTCGCTCGACCGGGGCATCGCCATGTCGTAGCAGGTCCAGCGCCGGCCCTCGCCCTTCGTGCGGTGGACGTGGAACGCGACGCTGCCCAGGAACTTGAGGCACTCGCCGAGCGCCTCCTCGCGCGAGAGGAGCGGGGCGTCCGCCTTCTGCGGCTCCCGCAGATCGAGGGGAGTGATCTTCCCGGAGAGCTCCTTCGTCTCCGCGGTCGGATCGCCGGCGACGGGATCCTTCGACTCGAGTTGCGCGGCCAGCTTGCGGAAGATCTTGCGCATCTGCTTCCAGCGGGAGTCGCGTTCCACGTCCCTGACGCGCGTCTCGAGGTCCTTCGCCGCGGGATCCTCCTGTCTCGCCGGTTCGCCTGCGGAGGCGCCGGCGAACATCGCGAGCGCCGCCGAGAGGGCGAGGACGAATTCGCCGCGCCATCCGGGACGGCGGCGGGCCCGCCACGCGCGCACGCCGAGCACGAAGAGCACCGCGGCGGCGAGCGTCGCGGCCGCGGCGAGCGTCCATTTCATGTTGTCCTCCTTGTGACGCCCTCCGCGGCGGCCGGGTTCCCGACCGCCGCGAGAAGGCGCTCCCGTTCTTCCACGTGGCCGAACCGCAGCACCGACTCGCGCATCGCCTCCGCGGGGATCGCGTCGCGCAGGAGCGGGGCGGTCATCGCAAGCGTCAGCTCGGCCGGGCGCACGCCCGGCAGGTCTACGAGCGTCGCATCATCGCGTGTGACGTCGAGCCCGCGCTTCGCGACGACCCGGCGCGCGAGCGGGACGAGGGCTTTCGTCTTGTCGAGCCCGTCCTCGGAAGAGATCACGAGGCAGTCCGGCAGGACGATCTCGAGGTCTTCGATCGGCTCGGGCGAGACGATCAGTTCGGAGAGGGAGAATCCCTTGGTCACGGTGACCGGGAACGTGTCCTTCTGCGCGGCGCGCAGGCCGGAAAGGATCGCGGCGCTCGCGAGGAGGGAGGCCGCCGTCCGCACCTTCATCCCGGCGCTGCCCGCCAGGACGACCCGCAGCGGTTCCTTCAGCTCCGCCCGGAAGAGCACGGGGATCTCGTTCGCGTCGAGTCGCGGCTCCGGCGCCGATCCTTTCGGTTGCGACGCGGCCCATTCGGGCTGCGACTCGCGGCGCAGGACGCCGTATCCGGGCATGTTCTTCGCCGTGTCGACGAGCTCCGCCTTCCGGAGGTCGTTCCGTTTCATGTAGTAGGCCGTGCAGAGCCCCCAGATGTCGAGGAACGCGAATCCGTCGTGGGCGATCCCGTCGGCAAGGACGTCCACGAGCGCGGGGTCGAAGGCGGTCGTGCGGGCCACGAAGTTCGCGCCGCAGGCGTCGGCCAGGCGGCACAGGTCGAGCCCGCGCTCGGCGTTCCCCTTCGGCGTCGTCGCGGTGCGCCCGCCGCAGGGCGTCGTGACCGAGTGCTGCCCGCCCGTCATCCCGAAGTTGAAGTTGTTGAAGACCACGGCGCAGATCCCGGCGTTGCGCCGCGCCGCGTTCACGAGGTGCGCACCGCCGATGCCGCACCCGCCGTCGCCGATGAGGACGACCACCTTGAGCGACGGGTTCGCGAGCTTGATGCCGGCGGCGTATGTGAGCGACCGCCCGTGGAGACCGTGAAACGTGTGCGTCCGGAGCATCCGGTCCGCAATGCCGTGGCATCCGATGTCGCTGACGACGACGACGCGCCGCGCGTCGAGGCCGCTCTTCTCGAACGCGGCCGCCAGGGACTTGAAGATCAGCTCGTGGGAGCAGCCGGGGCAGAAAGGGTAGGGGAGTTCTTCGGGGTCGATCAGGTTCATAGAGCGGCCTCCAGCGCGGCGGGCGTGAGGAGGCCGCCGTCGATCCGCTGCACCGGGACGAGTTCCCGGCCCGCCGCGAAGCGTTCGATCTCGCAGAGGTACTGGCCCGTGTTGAGTTCGGGGACGACGACCCGCTTCGCGCCGCCGAGGGCGCGCCGGATCGCGGCGACCGGCGTGGGCCAGAGCGTGTAGAGGACGAGGAGCGACACGCGCTTGCCATCGCGACGCGCGTCCCGGACCGCCTCGCGCGCCGCCCGCGCGGCCGCTCCGTAGGCGATCACGACCGTTTCGGCGCCCTCCTGGAGATCCTCGCGGACGATCGCGAGCTCGTCCGCGCGCGACTCGATCTTGTCGCGGAGGTGCGTCAGCTTGCGATCGATCTTCTTCCGATCCGACGTGATCACTCCGCGCCCGTCGTGGATCGAGCCGGTGAAGCGCGTGAGGCGGTCGCCCCCGACGGCGAGGAACCCCGGGACGTCCGTGGACTCGCGGAAGGCATACGGTACCCCGTCGCCGCTCGTGCGCGTGACGCGGGCCGGCCGCACGAACTCGGCTGTGTCCGCGGTCTCGCACGTCATCGCCAGGTCCTTGGAACTGAGGAGGATCACGGGCGTACGCAGCCGCTCCGCGGTGTTGAACGCTTCGATCGTGAGGCGGTAGGCGTCCGCGACGTTCGTCGCCGCATAGACCACGAGCGGGTAGCCGCCCGAAGTGACCCAGCGGCAGAACTGGACGTCGCCCTCGGCGGTCGTGGTCGCGCCCCCCGTCGCGGGGCCCATGCGCTGCACGTTCACGATGACGAGAGGCACCTCGCCCATGATCGCGAGGCCGATGTTCTCGCTGTAGAGGCTCATGCCGGGCCCGCTCGTCGCGGTCATCGCCTTCGCGCCGGTCATCGCGGCCCCGATGCAGAAGCCGATGGAGGCGATCTCGTCTTCGCCCTGGACGGCGACGCCGCCCGCGGCGGGGAGCATCTCCATCATGCGGCGGAGGATGCTGCTGGCGGGGGTGATGGGATAGCCCGCGAAGAACGTGCAGCCCGCGTGGATGGCGCCGAGCGAGACGGCCTCGCAGCCGTCCATGAAGAGGGGCACGGGGGAATTGTAGCCGAAAGGGAGAGGGGGAGACAAGGAGAGGGGGAGCACACCAAAAGTTGACAGTCAACTTTTGGTGCGGACGGGGGAGGGGGAGACCGAAACCACGGGGCGGGAGCCATGCGGCCGCGGCGGCCCGTGCTATAATAGGAAGGGCGGGATGCGCGGGTCGAGGACGCAACGTGGACGCGAGAGAACGTCAGTTCGCGGAGATCGCCGTCGAGCTGGGCTTCGTGACGGCCGCGGACATCGATGGCTGCGCGCGGTCCGGATCGTCCAAGCCGCTCGGGCAGCAGTTCCTTGAGCGCGGGGCGATGACCTTCGAGCAGGTGAGCCGCGTGATCGAGGTGCAGAAGCAGCGGTACCTCGAATTGGGGGGATGGACGCCGCCGCCGTCGCGGCCGGCGGGCCGGGTGACGACGGCGCGCAAGATCGATCTCTTCGGCCAGCTCGCGGTCGCGCGCGGGTACATCACCGCCGCCCAATTGGACGAGTGCATCGCCGAGCTGCAGGAGGCGTCCGCGCGCGGGGCGAAGATCGCCATCGGACAGATCCTCGTGCGCCGGAGGTACCTGTCGACGGAGCGGTTCCTCGAGATCCTGAAGCTGCAGGAACGATCCCTCCTCCGGTGCGAGAAATGCGGCACGCGTTACGAGGGCGCGACTCCCCAGGATCCCCGTTGTTCCGTATGCGGCGGCCCGCTCGGCGTGACCACGACGCAGATCGAGGCGACCGTGCGCGCGGAGGGGCAGCCGGCGGTCACGCCGTTCGGGGCGGGCCCCGCTCCGCAGGTCGAGCCGGGCGAGGTTCTCGGGCGGTACGAGATCCTCGAGGAGATCGGCCGCGGCGGGATGGGCGTCGTGTTCAAGGCGCGCCATCGCGATCTCCGGCGGATCGTGGCGGTGAAGGTCCTCCGCGGGGAAGGGGCCGACGAGACCGGCGTGAAGCGGTTCTACCGCGAGGCGCGGACGGCCGCCTCGCTGCGGCACGGGAACATCGTCGCCGTCCACGACGTCGGCGTGGAGCGCGGACTTCATTACATCGCGATGGACTGGATCGAGGGGGAGCGCCTGGACGCGCTCCTCGGGCAGAACCGGATCGGTCTCCGCGAGGGTGCGCGGATCCTGGGCCAGGTGGCCCGCGCCCTCCACTTCGCGCACCAGGCCTCGATCGTCCACCGCGACGTGAAGCCGGGGAACGTCATGATCGACCGCACGGGGCGGGCATTCGTCCTCGACTTCGGACTCGCGAAGACGATGGGCGGCGCGACCATGCTGACGCGCACGGGGTCCTTTCTGGGCACTCCGTTCTACATGTCCCCGGAACAGGTCGAGGGCAACACGTCCACGGTCGGCCCGCGCTCCGACATCTACGCGCTGGGCGTGATGGCGTTCGAGGTCGCGACGGGAGAGGTGCCGTTCACGGGCTCCACGGCGATGGAGGTCTACCAGAAGATCGTGAACGCGCCGGCGCCGAGACCCTCTTCGCGGCAGCCGGGGCTGCCGGCGGAGTTCGACCGCCTGGTGCTGCGCGCACTCGAGAAGGACCCGCGGAAGCGGCACGCGACCGCCGAGGAGTTTGCGGACGAACTCGTCCGGGTGGCGCGGCCGGAGGGAGCGTAGCGCCGCAGGTTCATTTCCGCGATTCCTCGCGCACGCGCCGAAGCACGGACTCCGCCAGGACGCGAAGGTGCCAGCGCGGGGACCCGAGCCGGAGGGCCGTATCGAGATCGGCCGCCGCGTTCACCAGGTGCTCGCGTCTGCAGGACGATTCCCGGCGGGCCAGGGCTTCGCGAACGAGGCCCCGCAGCGCATGCGCCTCCGGCATTCGGGGGTTGATCCCGATCGCTTCCACGCAATCCCGGAGCGATCCGCGCAGGTCGCCCGCGGTCAGGCGCGCCTCGGCCCGGTTGTTGTACGCCTCGGCGAAGCGCGGGCGGATCATGATCGTCCCGGTGTAGTCGTCGATCGCGCGCGGAATATCGCCCCGCGTCTTGCGCGCCTGGGCGCGATTGATGTAGGCATCGGCGTCGCGAGGCTCGATCTCGATCGCCCTGGTGTAGTCCTCGATGGCGCCGGCGAGGTCGCCCCTGTTGGCGCTCACGACGCCGCGGTTGAAGTGCGCGCGCGGGTGGCGCGGCTCGATCTCGATCGCGCGGGTGAAGTCGGCGTGGGCCGCGTCGAAGTCCCGCTTCCGGTTGAAGGCGAGTGCCCGGCCCGCGTAGGCCCTCGCGTAGCGTGGGGCGAGCGCGATCGCCTTCGTGTAGTCGGCGACGGCGCCGTCGTAGTCGCGTTTCATGTAGCGGGCGTTCCCGCGGCCCACGAGGGCTTCGGTGCAGGCCGGGTCGATCTGGACCGCTTTCCCGTAGTCCGCCAGGGCCGCATCATAGTCGCCCGCGGCGTACTGGGCGTTGCCGCGAAAGACGTAGAGGAGGGCCGGAGCGGGGCCCACCGTGATGGCGGCCGTGAAGGCGTCGATGGCGCCCTTCGGATCTCCTCTGGCGAGTCGCGCCTCTCCTGCGGCGGCGATGACCTGGGCATTGCGCGGAAGCGACTTCAGGATCTCCGCGTAATCCGACAGCGCGGCGTCCCACTCGGCGGCCGCCTCCCGGGTCCGTCCCGCGGCGACGAGACGTTCCGCCTTTCTGTGACGGACCTTGCCGCGATTGTACCGGGCCGCCCAAAAGTGCGGCGCGAGATCGAGCACCTTCGTGTAACAGGCGATCGCGCGGTCCGGATCGAAGAACCGGCAGGCCGGGTCCCCGTACGTCCACCCCCGAATGAAGTAGAGATCGGCGGCCCGTCCCCCCCCCGCACCGCCTCGTCGCACAGCTTCAGTGCCCCCGCAGGATCGCCCCTGAGATTCGCGACGCGCGCGCGCCCGGCCATCGCGTACTCGTTATCGGGCTCCACTTCCTGCGCCCGCTCGAATTCCACGAGGGCCTCATCCCGGCGCTCCTTCGCCTCGAGCAGGATCATCCCTCTCCGGTAATGCGCCGCACCGAGACGCGGATTCAGCGCCAGGGCCCGCCGGTACGATTCCAAGGCGTCGTCCCACTCGAAGAGCCTCTGGTGAAGCGTGCCCTTGAGCATCCAGGTTTCGCTGGAGCCGTCGAACTCCCTCAGGGCCTGCTCCAGCAGTCGGAGCCCGCGACTCCATCCGTCCGGACTCTCGGGGAGCTGCGCCAGACGCGCGCGGAGGGGCCCGAGGATCGCGTCCTCGCGTCTCTTCGCCTCCGCCTGGGCGCGGCGCTCCGAGAGCTTTGCCTCGCATTGCCGGTAGAGGTCCTCGTTCACCGCGATGCGCGCGCTCGCCCGGTCGAAGAGGCGCTTCGCCTCCTCATACTCTCCGGCCCGCGCCTTCGCCTCCCCCTCACGCGCCCAGCCCTGCGCCTGGCGCCGGAGGGCCAGCCAATAGCCTGCGGCAAAGAGGAGCCCCGCGCACGCCACGGCGCCCGCCGCCACGATCCCCTTCCTTCGCGCGAGGAACTTCGAAACCCGGTAGGTCACCGACGGCGGATGGGCAAGGATGGGGCGGCCGTCGATGTACCGCGTCAGGTCCTTCGCCAGCTCCAGCGCCGTCGCGTATCGCCGCGCGGGGTCCTTCTCCATGCACTTCATCACGACCGTCTCGAGATCGCGATCGATCTTCGGCTCGACCCGCCGCACCGGCTCGGGGTCCACGTCGACCACCTTCCGAAGAAGCTCGAAGACGTCGGACTCGTCGAACGGCTTGCGGTTCGCCGGGAGCTCGTACAGGGTCGCGCCGAGCGAGTAGACGTCGCAGCGCGCATCGAGCCGGTGGACCAGCCCGCGCGCCTGCTCGGGGCTCATGTAGTCGGGCGTGCCGACGACGGCTCCGGAGACGGAGAGAGGGCTGTGGAGGTCCATGGATTTGGCGAGCCCGAAGTCCATCACGTAGACCCGGCGGCCCGGCTCGCCCACCATCAGGTTGGCCGGCTTGAGGTCCCGGTGGAGGATTCCCTGCCGGTGCGCCGCGTGGACCGCCAGGGCCGCGTCGCGGATGAACCCGACGAGCCGCCGCCGGTCGCGGCGCGGGTAGTCGCAGAGAGTTTGCCCCTCGACGAACTGCATCGCGATGAAGTGCTTGCCGGCGACCTCGCCGACTTCGTAGACCGCCGCGATGTTCGGGTGGTTGAGGGCGCCGGCGGTCTGGGCCTCCCGTTTGAAGCGGGCGATGTCGCTGGCGTCGTCGTTCTTGAGGAGCTTGAGGGCGACCCAACGGCGAAGGCCGCCGTCCCACGCTTTCCATACCTCGCCCATCCCGCCTTCGCCGAGCCTCCTCGTCTTGACGTACTTGCCGAAGCGCTCGCCCTCGGGGGTGTCCGAAGGCGGGGAGGAGGAGGGGGCGGCTCCGGAAGCGCCCATCGTCTGCCCGAACTGGGCGGGCGTGAGGTAGCCCCGCTGGACGAGCAGCTCGCCCAACCGCGGGAGGGGGGAGGCGCCCTGCGCGGCGAGCGCGGCCTGCACGCCCAGGCACTCCCGGACGTGTTCCGGCCGGACGAGCTTCTGCTCGACGACGAGCCGACCGAAGAGGAGGTCGGAGTCCTCGGGCGTGTCCATGCGGCAGGATTGTATCCCAAGACTGCGGGGGGGTGGGTGCGAATGCGCGCCGCGGAGGGCCCGATGCGGGAAAAGGAAGAGACTTTTTGCGGCGGACTCGAGATTGTCGGGAGGGGCGAATTCCACTATAGTGACGGGCCGATGGCGTTCGATCTCGCGAAGGATGCGGTGCTCCGGTGGATGCGCGATCACGTGATCGGTCGCGACACCGGCTTCGTCACGCCCTACGGCCCTCAGCGCAAGCGATACTTCGACCAGACCGCCTCCGGCCTGCCCTTCGGCCCGATCGAAGATATCATCCGGGGCGCGATCCTCCCGATGATGGCGAACACGCATACCGAGGCGAGCGCGACGGGCCGCTTCATGACCGCCCAGGTGGACGAGGCCCACCGCAAGGCGCGGGAGGCGGTGAACGCCCGCGAGGACGACGTCGTCATTTTCACCGGATCGGGCGCGACGGGCGCGGTGAACAAGTTCATCGGCATCCTCGGGCTTCGCGTGGCCGATGCCCTGGCGAAGGAACTTCGTCTCGACGAGCGCATCCCGCCCGAGAAGCGGCCGCTCGTCGTGCGCACGCGCATGGAGCATCACTCGAACGATCTTCCGTGGCGCGAGACGATCGCCGAAAACCAGACGATCGGCTACGACGCGCACGGCCGACCCGACTGGCGGGACCTCGATCGTCTGCTCTCGCTCCCGTCCTGCCGCGATCGGCCGCTCAAGATCGGCACGTTCAGCGCGGCCTCCAACGTGACCGGCATCCGATCGGATTGCGACGCCCTCGCCCGCGTCATGCACGAGCACGGGGGCTACGCCTGTTTCGATTTCGCCGCCGCGGCGCCCTACGTCGACGTGGACCTTCACCCGCCCGATCCCGACGACCGGCTTCGGAAAGACGCGGTCTTCCTCTCCATGCACAAGTTTCTGGGAGGTCCGCAGACCCCCGGCCTTCTCCTCGTCAATCGCGCCCTCTTCCAGAACCGCGCGCCGGTCGAACCCGGCGGAGGCACGGTTCTCTACACGTCGCCATGGGAATACCGCTACCTCGACGATCTCCAGCATCGCGAGGAAGGGGGGACGCCGCCGATCGTGCAGATCATCCGGGCGGGGCTCGTATTCGATCTCAAGCGCGCCGTCGGAGTCTCCCGGATCCAGGCGATCGAGAAGGACTACGTCGCGCGCGCCATCGCCGCCTGGCGAGACCATCCGAAGATCCGCATCCTGGGCTCCCTCGAAGCCGAGCGCCTCGCCATCCTCTCGGTCATCCTGGACGGCGGTCGCGTGCACCACCATCTCGCGGTGCGCCTCTTGAGCGACCTCTACGGCATCCAGGTGCGCGGAGGCTGCATGTGCGCGGGCACCTATGGGCATGATCTCCTGGGGATCGAGCGCGAGGAATCGGAGGCCATCCGCCGGGCGCTCGATCGCGGCGAGGCCGCGGCGAAGCCGGGCTGGGTCCGGATCACGCTCGGGCCCACGGTGAGCGAGGAGGACTTCGGCGTTCTCCTCCGGGCGGTCCCCGACATCGCCGAGAACTGGCGGCGGTGGGCGGCGGACTACGCGCAGGATCTCCATACCGCGGAGTGGCGCCACCGCGACGATCCTCCCATTCCGCTCGCGCGTCTGGAACTCCCGGAGGGGTGCGGTTAGCCTGACTTATTCATCCGGGCTCCGCCGCCCGGATGAATAAGGCACCCTCCGGGCAGTTCCATCGGCCCCGCGGGCCGATTCCGCTGGACAACCCCGCTCCATCGCGCTCGACACTCCGTGTCTCGCGCGACGGGCGGCCCGCGGCGCACTATTGCTCGTCAGGGTGGCGCCGCGGGCGGCCTATTCACGAGTTCTCGGCCTGCGGCCGAGAACCTCCCTGAATAGGCCGGGTTAGCGCCGACCCGCTCCGGCCTCCGCTGGATTCTCGCCGCTGAATCCGCGGTTCAGGAATGGCGCTGGGGGTCTATTTGACGTCCACCCACACCGGGCTCGACCACGCGATCTCGCCGTCCTCGAGAATGACGCGCGCGTAGTAGTAGTGCGCGCCCTTCGCCGCGTCGTCGCGGCACTCCAACTTCGCCTCCGCCCGCTCCGGCTTCCACGAGTGCGCGACCTTGCCGTCGCGGATGATCTCGACGCTCCGGATCTTCGCGTAGCCGCGCGCGAAGACCGACAGCGCGACGTCCTTGTCCGTCGCGATCTCCTCGCCCATGAGGTGCCCGTCCGCGCGGAAGTCGAGGACGATCCCGTACGCCGTCGAGGCGTAGCACCGCCGGTTGTAGAGCGCGTCGAAGACGTCCTCGCGCGTTGCGCTCTTCGCGTAGACGATCGCGTACGAGACGCCGTAGCCGTGGTCGGTCGAGGAGATGATGCCGAGCTTGTAGCCTTTCGCGAGCGCGTCCTGCACGAAGCCGCCCTTCGCGGTGGCCTTCGAGTGCTGCCGGGGGCAGCCGTCGGACTCGTAGGAGCCGCGGCAGGCCTGGAAGATCTCGACGAGCCGCTCGAACTTCGGGTCGTGCTCGCGCCAGTCCGTGCCCATGCCCGGGTCGGCCGACGTGTGCGGGATCGTGATCGCGCGCACGCCGTCGAGGGCCTTCCAGATCTCGCGGCCCGTCCGGCCGCCGTCGAGCGTGCTGCGGATGATGGGCGCGGGCCGCGCCGGGAAGACGATGTTGCGGTGGCCGATCGGGTGGCGGTTCGACGCCTCGTAACCGAACAGCGTCACGAAGTAGTCGGGGATGTAGTAGAGGTCCGCGCTCTTCTGGAGCTTCCACCAGTTGAAGTCCGTCGTGTGCTGCGAGTGGTCCGACATCATCATGAAGTCGTAGCGGCACACGTCGTGCGAGTAGCGGTAGTGGTCGTCGAGCGACGGTTCGGTGCCCGACGAGCAGCGCGAGATGTTCGAGTGCTTGTGGAGGTCGCCGAAGAGGGCGGCGTACTTCGTGCCGCCGTACTCGATCTCGTATTTCGCCGCGCTGCGGGGGACGAATCGCCTCGAGAGCGCGCTCGGCTCCTTCGAGAGCGCGGGCGCGGCCTCCAGCGCGGGTTCCGCGGCGCGCCCGGCGGCGAGCTTCGTGACGTAGATGTCGCCGTTCTCGCCGAGCGGCCTCATCCCGACGTGGTGGTCCCCGTCGTCGTCGTCGTCCGGCAGGCCGCGGTGCTCCATCTGGTACGCGATCCAGACGGAGTCGGCGCCGAGGCCGACGGCGGGTTCCTCGAGATAGCCGTCGCTCTTCTCCAGCACGAGGGGCGCGCTCCAGCGGTCGCCGTCGAGTCGCGTCGCGATCACGTCCCACCAGTAGCCCGTCCCGCGCCGCTCCCTCGGTTTCCCTCCCGCCTCGTGCATCAGGGCGCGATGGAAGAGCAACACGGTCCCGGCGCGATCGACCGCGATCTTCGGGTAACCGCAGTGCTGGAGCGTGTAGCCCTTCGGGAGATCCGGGAGCGCCCGCACGGGACGCAGCAACTTCGATCCGTCGAAGCAGCGTAGGACGATCTCCGCCTTCGGCCGCTCCTTGCGCTCGCCGCTCCGGTCGCGGTCCTCCATCGTGCCGCCGGAGTCGCCGTGGTACGGCATGGCGATGCGGTCCCACGCGCACCAGACGCGGTCCTTCGCGTCCACCGCGAGCCACGGGTGGAGGTCATAGCCGCCGTGATCGCTCAGGCGCGTCTCGCCGGACAGCTTCCCGTCGGCGTACGACGCCAGGTAGAGGTCGTAGTCCGCCTCCCGGAACGAGCACCACGCAACGGTGATCTTGCCCGTCGAGTCGCACACGATCGCGGGGTCCCAGTCGTTGCCGGGATCGGCGGTCACGGTCGCGGGATCGGACCACCGCGCGCCGTCGAACGAGGCGAGGAAGATGTCGTAGTTGCCGCGAACGAACCCTTGCCACGTGAGCCAGACCCGCCCTTGCGGATCGACGCAGGCCTCGGGGTTCTGGTGATAGCCGTCGGCGGGCGACACGCGCGCGGGCTCGGACCATTTCCCCGCCGCGCAGCGCGACATCCAGATCGAGGTCTTCTCCTCGGTCGTGGCGGTCCAGAAGACGTGCGCCGTCTCGCCCGAGCAGGCGATCGCGGGGCGGACGTAGTTCCCGGGTTTCGTCGTGACGGCGACGGGGCGGGACCAGCCGGAGTCCGCGCGCCGGGCGCAGAAGACCTGGTCGCCCTTGTCCTTCGCGAACCCGACCCACGCGACCCACGGCGCGCCGGCGGCGTCGACGGCGAGCGCGGGCTGGCCGTCGTACTGCGAGGCGTCGGAGACGAGGTCGGGGCCTCCCGCGGCCGGGACGGGGACGAAAGTCGAACCGAGCAACAGAAGAAGCGAGAACGCGCGCATCGTCGGCCCTCCGAATCGAACACGGAACTGTAACACGCGGCGCGGCGCATCCGTTCCGGGAACCCGCGGGCGGCCGGGAGCGTCCAACATCCCGATTGGAGGAAGACCCATGCGAAATGCGGCCCTGCTGGCGCTTTCCCTGACGATCGGATGCGCGCTCCCGCGCCCGCCGGCGCCGCCCGCGACGGACGAGGTGCCGGGCCTGGAACTCTTGCGGCCCGAGGCTCGGGACGGAATCGAACGGCATCTCGGAATCCGCCGCCTCGAAGACCTGCCGCTCTACGACATCCGCCAGGCGGTGGACGACGTGACGGGGACCTTCTCCGCCCGGATGACGTTGCGGTACGCGAATCTCACCGGACGACCGATCGAGAAGCTGCCGCTCCTGCTCCACCCGAACGACGCGGCCGATCTCGGTTCGGCGCAGCCCGGAGCGGGCGCGATGGCCGTGTCCTCCGTGGAGACGCTCGAGGGGCCCGCGTCCCGGTGGGAGGCGGCCCGGCCGGGCATGGTCCTCGTGGGATTCGGGAAGCCGGTCGCCCCCGGCGAACGCGTGACGCTCGCCGTGCGCTACTCGGGTCGCTTCCGCGTGCTGCAGGCGAACGCGAACGACCCGTACGCGCAGGGCATGGCCTCGCTGGGTTCGCTCGGGTCCGTCGGCGTCGCGGACTATGGCCTGCTTGCGAAGGGGGACGGCCTCCTCACGATGGCGAGCGCGTACCCGATGGCCGCGCCGTACCGCGACGGGGAGTTCGACACGGGGCTTCCCGCGCGGGTGGGCGACCTCGCGTACAACGGCGTGGCGATCTTCCGCGTCAGGACCGCCGTTCCCGCGGGCCTGTCGATCGTCACCAACCTCGTCGACGGCGCGCCTGCGGACGGCCCGGAGGGGACGAGGGTGACGGAGTCCGCCGGCGCCCTGGTTCGCGACCTCGTGCTCGTCGCGGGCCGGGACCTGGAACGGGCGTCCCGGACGGTCGGAGAGACGCGCGTGACGAGCGTCTTCCGGAAGCGGGACGCGCGGGGCGGGAAGGCCGCGCTGGACGCGGCGACGTCCGCGCTGGCGTCGTTCGAGAAGCGGTTCGGCCCGTATCCCTACACGGAACTCGATGTGGTCGAAGCCTCGCTCGTCGGCGGCGCGGGCGGGGTGGAGTTCTGCTCCATGGTGCTGATCGCCGGGATGCTGTATCGGCCGCCGGAAGAGTCGACGAGCCCGCTCGCGACGCTCCTCAAGATGTGGGGCGGGCTGGCGAAGCTGCTGGGGCCATCGGGCGACTCGGACAAGCCGGCGGTCTCGCTGGATCCGGCGCTGGAGTTCACGGTCGCGCACGAGGTGGCGCACCAGTACTTCGCGGGCATCGTCGGCGGGGACAGCCGGCGCGGCCCCGCGTTGGACGAGCCGCTCGCGCAGTACGCGGCGGGTCTGGCGATGGAGGACCGTCACGGCGCGGCCGCGGCGCGGGCGCTGATGGACATGAACGTGAAGCTGAACTATGCGCTCTACCGCCTTCTCGACGGTCCGGACCGGCCGGTCCTGCGCGATGCCGCGACGTTCCGTTCGCCGATCGAGTACGCGGGACTCGTCTACGGAAAGGCCCCCTACGCCTACGTCGAACTCCGGAAGTCGCTCGGCGACGGGCGACTGCACGGGGCGATCCGCGAAGCGGTCGCGCGGTTCCGCTTCCGCCTCGTCTCTCCCCGGGAATGGACCGAGGCGATCGGCGCGAAGGCGGTCTTCCGCCGCTGGTTCGAGGAGACGCACGGGGACGAGGACCTCGGGGTGGACGACTCGGGGGATTTCGTGCTCGACACGATCTTCGCGCCCGAGGTCGCAGCCAACCTCCGTCAGGCGCTTCCGGCCCTCGGGATGAAGCCGAAGGAACTCCTGCGGATGATGTTCGGGGGCGGGCTCGGCGACGACGCCCCCCTCGGTCCCGGCATCGACATCGAGAAGGCGCTCAAGGCGCTGGAAGGGAAATGACCGCCGTGCAAGCGATCAGCCGTCAGCAATCAGCTATCAGCTATCAGCAAGAAGGGCGTTTCGTCGGTCTTGCTGAGGGCTGATCGCTGATGGCTGAAAGCTCGCCTTCATTCGATGCCGTATTCGTTGAGCTTGTTGTGCAGCGTGCGGCGGCTGACGCCGAGGAGTTTCGCGGCGCGGGTGCGGTTGCCGTCGGTCTCCCGGAGGGCGCGCTCGATCGCGTGGCGCTCCGCCTCGGCGCGGGCGGAGCCGAGGCCGCCGCCGGCGGGGGCGGTTGCGCCGGCCGGGAGGCAGGCCGCCGTCTCTTCCGCCGTGATGACGCCTCCGCCCGAGAGGACGACGAGCCGCTCCAGGACGTTCTGCAGCTCGCGTACGTTCCCGGGCCAGGCGTAGCCCGCCAGCCGCTCCAGCGCCTTCGGATCGAGGCGCACCCCTTCCTTGCCGTGGATCTGCCGGTAGCGGCCGAGGAGCTGCTCGCACAGGAAGGGCAGGTCGTCCATCCGATCGCGCAGCGGCGGCAGGGAGATCGGTACCACGTTGATCCGGTAGAAGAGGTCCTCGCGGAACTTCCCCTCCCGCACGAACGCCTCGAGGTCCCGGTGGGTCGCCGCGAGGACGCGCACGTCGGCCGTCTGGGTCTGCGTCCCGCCAAGGCGCTCGAACTGTCGGTCCTGGAGGATGCGCAGGAGCTTCACCTGCGTGGCGGGCGTGAGGTCGCCGATCTCGTCGAGGAAGACGGTACCCCCCTCGGCCAGCTCGAAGCGGCCGGGCTTGGCCGTTACCGCCCCCGTGAAGGCGCCCTTCTCGTAGCCGAAGAGCTCGCTCTCCAGCAGCGTCTCCGGCAGCGCCGCGCAGACGACTTTCACGAACGGGCGGTCGCGCCGCGGGCTCTTCGCGTGGATCGCGCGCGCGGCCAGCTCCTTGCCCGTCCCGCTCTCCCCGAGGACGAGGACGGTCGAGTTCGTGGGCGCGACCTTCTCGATCAGCTCGAAGACGCGCTTCATCTTCTGGGAGCGGCCGATCATCGCGGCCTCGTCGGGCGGGGCGGTCTCCGGCGCCGCGCGGCGGGCGACCGCCTTGCGCACGGCGAAGAGGATCTCGTCCCGGTCGAAGGGCTTGCGGATGTAGTCCGACGCGCGCCTCTTGAGCGCCTCGCGCGCGACGTCCTCCGTGCCGTACGCCGTGATGAGGATCACCTCGATCGTGGGGTCGATCTCGTGGACGCGCGCGAGGAGCGCGAGTCCGTCCATGCCCGGCATCCGGAGATCCGTGATGACGACGGAGACGTCGTGGCGGTGGAGGAGGTCGAGCGCCTCGGGGCCGCCCGCCGCCGCGAGGCAGGCGATGTTCTCCTGCTTGAGGATGCCGGCGAGGACCTTGCGCATCGACGGTTCGTCGTCGACGACGAGGACAAGGGGTTCGGCAGACATGTCGTCACGTCCTCTTCATCACCTTCGCCCACGTGTCCCGCAGCGTCACGGTCCGGTTGAAGACGGGCTTCCCGGGCGCGCTGTCCGGATCGACGCAGAAATAACCCAGCCGCTCGAACTGGAAGCGGTCGCCCGGGCGCGCCGAGGCGAGACCCGGCTCCAGGCGGCAACCGGTCAGGACCTGGAGCGACTTCGGATTCAGGTGGACGCGGTAGTCCTCTCCGCCGGGGTCCGGCACGCTGAAGAGCCGGTCGTACTCGCGGACCTCCGCCTCGATCGCGTGGGGCGCCGAGACCCAGTGGATCGTCCCCTTCACCTTCCGGCCGTCCGGCGACTGGCCGCCGCGCGTCCCGGGATCGTACGTGCAGCGGAGTCCCGTCACGCGGCCGGAGGCGTCCTGGACCGCCTCCTTGCACCGGATGAAGTACCCGTATCTCAGGCGCACCTCCGCGCCGGGCGCGAGCCGGAAGTAGCCCTTCGGGGGATTCTCCATGAAGTCGTCCTGCTCGATCCACAGCTCCCGCGAGAACGGGATCCTGCGGGTCCCCGCCGACGGATCCTCGGGGTTGTTCACCGCGTCGAGCTCCTCCGTCCTCCCTTCGGGATAGTTCTCGATGACGACCCGCAGGGGACGGAGCACGGCCATCACGCGCGGCGCGCGGCGGTTGAGGTCCTCCCGCACGCACTGTTCCAGGACGTCGACGTCGATCGTGCTGTCCATCTTCGCGACTCCGACGCGCTCGCAGAAGGCGCGGATGGACTCGGGCGTGACGCCGCGGCGGCGGAGGCCCGAGATCGTCGGCATCCGCGGATCGTCCCAACCGCGGACGTGTGCGTCGCGGACCAGTTCGAGGAGGCGCCGCTTGCTCATCACGGTGTAGCTCAGGTTGAGCCGCGCGAACTCGATCTGGCGGGGCGCGTAGATGCCGAGCTCGCGGATGAACCAGTCGTAGAGCGGCCGGTGGATCTCGAACTCCAGCGTGCAGATCGAGTGCGTGATGCGCTCGATCGAGTCGGACTGGCCGTGCGCGAAGTCGTACATCGGGGAGATGCACCACTTGTCGCCGGTGCGGTGGTGGTGCGCGCGCAGGATCCGGTAGAGGACCGGGTCCCGGAGGTTGATGTTCGGCGAGGCCATGTCGATCTTCGCGCGGAGCGTGCGGCTGCCGTCGGGGAACTCGCCGGCCCGCATCCGCCTGAAGAGGTCGAGATTCTCGGCGACGGGCCGGTTCCGCCAGGGGCTCTCCTTCCCGGGCTCGGTGAAGGTGCCCCGGTACTTGCCGACCTCGTCCGCGCTGAGGTCGCAGACGTAGGCCCTGGCCTTCTCGATGAGCTTGACGGCCCACTCGTAGAGCCGCTCGAAGTAGTCGGAGGCGTAGAACTCGCGGTCGGCCCAGTCGAAGCCGAGCCAGCGGATGTCCCGCTTGATCGAATCGACGTACTCCTGCTCCTCCTTGCTGGGGTTCGTGTCGTCGTAGCGGAGGTTGCAGAGCCCGCCGTACTTCCGCGCCAGTCCGAAGTTGAGGCAGATCGACTTCGCGTGGCCGATGTGGAGATAGCCGTTGGGTTCGGGAGGAAAGCGCGTGTGGACCCGCCGGTCGTTGCGGCCGGCGCGGAGGTCCTCCTCGACGATCTCTTCGATGAAGTTGAGCGAGCGGGCTTCGGGTTTCGGCGTTTCCATTTCCATATCTCAGGACGAGCACGCCGCACCAAAACCGGACAGGTCGATCCTAGTGCGGGCGTTCTCGGTCACAAGCGCGCCAGCGCCCGGGCGATGCGGGCGAGCGTCCGCTCGCGGCCCATTATCTCGAGCGTCTCGAACATTCCGATACCCTCCGCGCGTCCAGTCACGGCCACGCGCACGGCGTGGACGATCTGGCCCAGGGAGATCTTCTCCGATGCCACGAAGTCGCGCACGAGCGCCTCGAGCGACGGCGCGTCCCACCGGTCGTGCCCGTCGAGGCGCGCCTGCAACTTGCGGAGCAGCCCCGCCGCCTCGGGCGGCTTCCGCAGCCGCTTCTCGAAGGCGGCCTCGTCCATGGGAACCGCATCGTCCGGGAGGAAGAAATGGCGGTGATCCAGGATGTCGCCGGCGACCTTGATCCGGTCCCCCGCGAACTCCAGGATCTTGCGGACGGCGGCGGGCGGGGCGACGACCCCCGCCTTCTCGAGGTACGGCAGAACCATCGGGACCTTCTCGTCCACGGGGACCTGGCGCATATACTGGTCCTGGAACGCCCAGAGCTTTTTGGCGTCGAAGCTGGCCGGCGCCTTGTTGACCCGCTCCAGCGAGAAACGGCCGATCATCTCCTCGCGGGTGAAGAATTCCGTCGTCCCGTCGAGCGACCAGCCGAGCAGGAGGAGGTAGTTCCGCACCGCCTGCGGCAGGTATCCCACCTGCTCGTAGAAGTCCACGATCACGGGGTTGAAGGTGTCGGACGCGACCGGGAGGCCGACGGCGGATGCGATGGCCCGGCCGTGCTCCGTGACGCGCGCGAAGTCGGCGTTCTTGAGGTACTGATCGAGCTTCCGCTTCGAGAGCTTGACATGACTGCCCGGTTCCGCGACGAACGGGAGATGCGCGTATTCCGGCGGGCTGGAGCCGAGCCCCTGGATCATGAAGACCTGCCGGGGCGTGTTCGGGAGGTGCTCCTCCGCCCGGATCACGTGGGTGATCCCCATGTCGCGGTCGTCCACCACGCTGGCGAGGTGATAGAGGCACGATCCGTCGGCGC
Organism: Planctomycetota bacterium; assembly: GCA_016190175.1. Classification (GTDB taxonomy): domain Bacteria; phylum Planctomycetota; class MHYJ01; order MHYJ01; family JACPRB01; genus JACPRC01. The sequence goes on along the minus strand of JACPRC010000202.1, from coordinate 7,998 downwards.
GCTGGATCACGTGGTCCTGCTCGCCGACCCAGTCCACCCGCACCTCGCCGCGGACAAGATCCTGGATCACGCACTGGCCATCGCGCGGCATCCGGAGACGCACGACGCCCTTCCGCCCGCCGGCCTCGAGGCGGGTCCGGTCCTCGGGGGAAGCGGCCATCCACTTCCGGCTGTAGACGAACTGTCTCTTTTCCTTCTGGGCCGCGGCGCGTTCCGCGGCGATTTCCTCGGTCGTCGCGTAGTCCCAGTACGCGAGTCCCTTCTCGAGGAGCGCGCGGACGGCGGCCTGATGGCGCTCCAGACGCTGCGACTGATAGTAAGGAGCGCACGGCCCGCCGACGTCCGGCCCCTCGTCCCAGTCGATCCCGAGCCAGCGGAGCCCCCGCAGGATGGGGGCGAGCGCCTCGGCGACGTTGCGGTCCTGGTCCGTGTCGTCGATGCGGAGGATGAACTGTCCTCCGTGGCGGCGGGTGAAGAGCCAGTTGAAGAGGGCGGTCCGGAGCCCTCCGATGTGGAGGTGCCCCGTGGGGCTGGGCGCGAACCGCGTGCGGACGGGACCGGTCATCCGGCGGATGATAGCTTGGCCATGCGGGTCTTGCAACCGTCCGCTCATGCCTCGTCGCGCGCCGGCAGCGTCGCGGTGAACCGCGCCCCGTGCGGCTCGACGTTCCGCACGACGAGCTCGCCGCCGTGACTCTCCACGATCCGCCGCGCGATGGGCAGCCCGAGCCCGGTGCCGCGCGCCTTCGTCGTGAAGAACGGCCGGAAGATCTCCTCCATCCGCTCCGGCGTGAGGCCCGGGCCGTCGTCGTCGAACTCCACGGCGACGAGGTCGCCCTGCTCCCGCACGCGGACGACCACGCGGCTCCCCGCGGCCTCGACGGCGTTGCGCAGGAGGTTGCCGAAGGCGAGGCGGAGGAGGTCCGGGTCGGCGGAGATCGTCGGCATCGATTCGGCGGCGATGTCGATCGTCGGCTTGCCCGAGGCGGCGCGCTGCAGGACGACCATCTCGCCCACGAGGTCCGCCAGCGGCACCGGCTTCTTCTTCGGCGTGAGCGGCCGCGAGAAATCGAGGAAGCTCTCGACCACCTGGTTGAGGCGGTCGACCTCGTCGATCACGAGCTTGATGTAGTCCGCCGAATCGCCCTTCACCTCCCTCTGGACGAGCTGCGCCGCTCCCTTGATCGACGCGAGCGGGTTGCGGATCTCGTGCGCGACGCCCGCCGCCATCGCGCCGAGCATCTCCAGCCTCCGCCGGTGCTCCTGCCGGGCGTACCACCCGACGAACGCGAGGCGGTAGACGGCGAGCACGAGGACGACGGCGAAGGCCGTGCCGACGAGGATGATGTCCCCCCGCCCGACGACCACGCGCATCGAGAGGAACGCGTTGAGGAAGACGAGGCCGCCGGCGATCCCCAGGATCGCGACGATGCGCGAGAAGGGGATGTCGGTCTCCAGGAGCCGGTGACGGAAGATGGCGACCGCGAGGATGAGCGTGAAGGCGAGCCCGCCGAGGTGGCCGATGGGGGGCAGCGGGCTGCCGAGCGCGACCGTGAGGTCCACCAGGCCGGAGAAGACGCCCACGGCGATGCCGAGGGCGATGAAGTTCAGCGCGGTGCGCTCCGTGCGGTCCGCAACCTCGCGCCGCCGGCGCACGATGAGGACGATCGCGAACGCGAGGAACGGAAAGAGGCAGAGGATGTAGACCGCGTTCCAGATCCAATGGTCGACGAGGGCCCGGAGCACCTGGAGCGCGAGCGCCCCCGCGGTCAGGAGCGCGAAGAGGGCGGTGATGCCGTAGAGCACGGAGGTCACGCGCCCGTAGTCGCGCTCGCGCCGCACGAAGTGGCGGACGAAGTTGAAGAGGAAGGAGGGCGCGACCGACGAGGCGACGAGGCGGACGTATCCCCAGAAGCCCCCCGCGGTGGCGTGAAGGCTCTCGCCCATCTGCCAGGCGAAGAGGACGAGGCAGAGGAGCGCCAGGGGGAGGGCGCCGCGCCGGCCGCGGCCGCGGGAGATCACCAGGACCGCGAGGGAGAGGTTGCCGATCGCCGACACGAGGTAGAGCAGCGGCGCGACGACTCCGGTGTCCAGTCCCGCCGCGATGGCCATCCCATGAGTTATCGGTCACCGGGCGGGAAGATGCAAGAGGCGCCGCAGGTTCGCGCCCGACCGCCTCGGACTATCTCCCGAGCTTCTCCCACTCCTGGACCGGAAGCGCCTCTACCGCGCCGAGTTCGCTCACGCGCGCACCGGTGATCCGCATGGCTCTGTCGCGGAGCGAAGCCGGGTCCGACATCTTCATGAGGAAGCGGGCGTCCCAGACCCGGATCGTGTTGGGACTGAGGTCGCGACCTTCGTGCCCGCTCACCAGCCGGCCCGCCCGCGGATCGTGGAACATCCGGCTCCGGAGTCCGAATCCCGAAGCGGCGTGCGGGAACGGCATCCCCACCGCGGCCCCGCTTTCGAGGTCGAAGAACTGAATTCCCTCGCCGCGACAGGCGATCATCAGGATGCCCCCGGACGGCTCGAACTCCATGTCGTCGGGATAGGCCGGAAGCGTGGCGGGCGCCCAACAGAGACGTCCGTTCGTCGCGTCGATCCGCCGGAGGGAGTTCTGTGTGGTCACGACGAAACTCCGCCCGTCGGGAGAGAACTGCGCGGGACCCGATCCGCTCTCCCAGGGAAAGGACTCGCCGTACCACTCCCCCTTCTCCAGATCCCAGAATCGGCCCGCCGCTCCCTCCTGCACGGCGGCGCGCTTGAAATGCGGATCGTATCGGATCCCTTCCCACCTCCTCGATCCCTTCGCCGCAGGCGGCGGCTTCAGCGCGCGGCCGAGTTTCAGGCTCCAGAGCACCTCTCCCTCGCCGGCCAGGCCTCGAATGACGGATCCGTCCTCCGTCAGCCAGACGCTTTCCGGCACGACGTCGAATCGGACCTCCGTCCCCTCGGGAATCAGATCCGGCAGCCGGAACACGAGGACCCGTCCTCCTTCGAACTGACACAGGCCCCGCTTTCCCGCACCCGGGGCATGAAGCCGGACGACCTTTCCGGAGATCTCCCGCTCTGCGAGCACCCGGGCGGATTGCACATCGCGGAGTCGGAGTCGATCCACGGAGGCCTCCACGAGCAGCGCGGTCCCGGGCACCACGGCGTACACCCCCTCGGGAAGAGGTTCGCTCTTTCCTCCGGGCGTCCAGACCCAAGCCGCGGGTCTTTGCGTCACGAGCATCCGCCCGTCGGGCAGGAAGGCCGGCCAGTCGAAATCGCCCGGCCGCGCCATCTCCCCGAGAGGGATTCCCGATCTCAGGTCGACGACCTGGATCTTCCCCTTCGAGAGCACGCCGACCCGGCCGGAATCTCCCGAGAAGAGGAAGCTGGAGAAGGCATCCGGGACGGCCAGCGGGTTCCCGATCTCCTGTCCGCTCCGGCCATCGACGACTCTCACGAGACCGTCGTGGCCTTGCACGATCCACCGGTCGCCCCCGGGAGCGACGACCAGTTCCTTCATCGGAACCGGGGCCTCCCACTCTTTCCAGGGGGTGTCGGGGAGTTCCCACCGGTACAGCCTCCCGTCGTAGCTGCCCGCGACGAGCGCCTTCCCGTCCCGGGTGAAGAGGAGGCTCGCGACGCCGCTTGCGACGCGCATCAACGGGCCGGCGGGTTTGCAGTCAGGGAAGCTCCAGAACCGGACGGAGCCGTCCCGGCTGCCCGTGGCCCAGACCCTCCGATCGGGGGAGACGTCCCACGCGTCCACGTAGTCGTCGTGCGCCGCTCCCGTGAAGGCCACCCGCTGGGTGCGCAGGTCGAAGAGGCCCGCGCCCTTTCCGGCCGCCACGAGCAGGAGCGTCGTTTCCGGCACCGCGCCCATCCGATGAAAGAGCACCGGGGAATCCGCGCGTCCGTACACCAAACGAGTGCGCCCGTCCGCAACTTCGTACAATCCTCCCGCGTACACGTACATCCGGCTTCCGTCGGGTGAGAGGCACATCGACATCACGACCTGTCCCGGCGACGTGCGCACGATCACGGAGACTTCTTCCAGTCCCGGCAGGCGGCGTGCCCGAATCTCCCCCGATTTCTCGTGCACGTAGACGATCCGGCCGTCCGGAGCGAACGCGGCCACCGGAGCGAAGCCGACCTCGACGCGTTCCCGGCTCACGACGGTCCCGTCTTTCCTCCGGCGGATCCGGAAGAGGTACTCGCGCCGTTCCCCCTTCACGACGGCGGTCGAGGTCGCGAGGGACTCGCCGTCGGGCGAGAGGGCGACGGGGTACTCGCCTTTCTCGAGTCCGCAAGAGCCCAGGGCCGCGACGGCGAGGTCTCCCGCTTCGTCCCATGCGAGACCGAAGACGATGCCGGAGTGCGATTGGACGGAGGATAGGACCGGATGACGCGAGAGGAAGTACTCCGCATTGACGCCCGCGGCCGTCGAAGGGGCCAGGCGGTTCGCCTCCGCGTAGAGGATCGCTGCCGCGGTGAAGTCGCCCGACTCCGCCGCCTGCCGGGCGCGGGCCGCCTGGAGGTGCGCGAGCGCGCGGACGAGCTGTTCCTGCTTGGCCTCGACGCGACGGCGTCCCTCCTCTTCCGCCGCGACGCGTCGTTCGGCCTCCTCCCGCCCCCGGGCTTCCGCCTGTGAGCGGGCCTCCGCCTGCCGCTTCGCCTGCCGGTCCGCCCGGGCCCGGGCCGCGAGCGAGACCGCTCCAAAGGTCCCGCCTCCGATGACGGCCGCGACGGCCGCGGCTCCGAGGCCCCAGAGGAGCGGCTGCCGGCGGACGCGCTTGGCCATCACATATCCCCACGTCGGCCGGCGCGCATGCCGGAGAGGGGCGCGATCCTGAAGGGCCCTGAGGTCCTCCAGCAGGGCGGGCACGTCGGCGTACCTCCGGCGCGGGTCCTTCTCCAACGCCTTGAGGATGACGGCCTCGAGGTCGGGAGCCGTCCCCGGCGCCAGCCGCCGCGGCCAGATCGGCTCCGCGGAGATTACCTGCATCAGGACATCCGCCGCCGTATCGCCGACGAAGGGCGGGCGGCCGGTCACGAGCTCGTACAGGATCGCGCCGATCGAATAGACGTCGCTTTGCGCCGTGGCCTTGCCGCGCGCCTGCTCCGGAGCCATGTAGTTGGGCGTTCCGAGGACCGCGTTCGTGCCCGTGAGGCTGGGAGCGTCCACCGCGACTTCCTTGGCCAACCCGAAGTCCATGACGAACACGCGGCCGTGACGGTCGACCATGACGTTGGCCGGCTTGAGGTCCCGGTGGATGATCCCGCGACCGTGGGCGAAGGCCACCGCCTCGGCGACCGTCGTCGCCGCGCGTACCCGCTCGGCAGCGGAGAGCTTGGCCGCGGCCAGCGTCGTGCCGTCGACGAACTCCATGGCGATGTACGGGGCGCCCTCATGCTCCCCGATCTCGTACATCTTCGCGATGGCCGGGTGATCGAGAGCCGCCGCGAGCTGGGCCTCCCGGCGGAAGAAAGCCCGCTCCCGCTCGTCGCCGATGGACTTGAGGAACTTCAGCGCAACCCAGCGGGAGAGATCCGGGTCCCACGCGAGAAAGACCATTCCCATCCCGCCGCTGCCGAGTTTCCGCACGCGCCAGAAGCGGCCGATCCGGTTGGACGGCTCCTTCATGGAGGTCGCCGCCTCCGCGGGAATGGAACGCGGGCTTTGGAGATTCCGGATCTGCTCCGGAGTCAACGGAAGATGCGCCAGGAGCCGCGTTCCTCGAGTGCGTTCGAAGGACTCGATCGCCGCTTCGACCTGCCGCCGGTCGAGCCAGCCGAGATCGACCGCGCGGCGGGCCAGGTCAAAATCGGCGTCGGACTCGGTCATGACCCGAGTCTACCCCGCGGAGACGCCGGATGACCACCGGAAGAAGCGGCATCGCCGCGGCCCATCTCGGAACCGTCGCGGGGTCCCAGCCAGCTAATGGAATAAATGGGTTCGGGATGGGCGGGAAAGGGTCCCTGGGCCGCCATAGGGCAACTATTGTGGCAGCTCACACATTTAATGTGGCGGCCTACACATGGGCCGCTTCATCGCAGCCGCTGATGGGTCAGGAGGCGCCATGGCCGAGCCAGCGGAACCTGGCAAGTCACGAGTTGTCCCTGTCGGATCGAGATGTCGAGTTGGGTTGTTTAGGACATAGCGGTAGTGTTCAGCCGCGCGGAAGCGTAGCGTCGGCTCAGGCGACCCGAACCTCCCCATCTTGGGTCGTAGCTCCTCGCGCGGAAGTGCATGAGGCCGCTTTCCGAGTCGTCCTCGCGTTGCGTATAGCCGTAGCGCGAGTTCGTCGCGCTCGGGAAGCTGAAGGTGCTCGCGGGGAGCCTCTCGCCCCAGGCGGTGGTGAGATCCATGGAGAGCAGGGCGCCGTCGGAGCCGAGGATCTGGTGCACCGAGCCCAGGGCGTCGGGGGCGAACCAGTTCGTGTCGATCACGAGCCCCGCCGCGTCGAGCGTGAGCCGCGCGAGCTTCGAGTCGATCCCGAGCCCCTGGACGTACGCCGCCTTCGGGACGAGCGGCCCGTCCCCCGTCTGCGCGTAGTCGGCGCACACGTCCGCGCCGTCGGACATGTACCACTCCGTCTCCATCGTCGAGGCGAGGGCGTCGATCTTCGCGAGGCGCTCGCCCGAGGCCGCGGTGCGGTAGAGCCATGCCGCTTCGGGCACACCGCCCACCGCGCGGGTGTACGAGGAGATCCGGTACGCGAAGTCGTATCCGAACGTCTCCACCTTCGCCGTTGGACCTTGGCCCTGGGTGCGGCTCGTCTGGTTCCCGTTGGCGTCGTAGCCGTAGGCGATCGGCTCCTGGCCGGAGGTCTGTTCGCCGGTCAGTTGGTTGAGTGCGTTGTAGGCGTAGAGGGTGACGCCGGAGCCGTTGACGATCTTCTTCGTGCGGTTGCCGGCGGGGTCGTAGTGGTACTCCGCCGTGTACCTCACCCCTACGCGATTCCCCGCCTCCCGACCCGGCCGACCCGTTGCGGCTCGGCGGCTAAAGGGGGAGGGGACCCGACGCGCGAGCCGCGGAAAAAGCTCCGCGGCCCCATAGTGCGTCTTCGGATCGCGCGGGTCGGTCGCGGTCATCGACACCCCGATACTACCACGGAACCCGGGGCGGAGGGGGAAAGTCGAACTTCCGGCGGCCTCTTGACGACGGGGAATATACATGCGATTATACATGCAATGTACGGGATCGCGTTCGAGGAGAACGTCGAGGAGGACCTGGCCCGGATTCGCCCCTTCGACGGACGGCGCATCCTGGACGCGATCGTGGAGCAATTGCGGCACGAGCCGAACGTGGAGACGCGACAGCGGAAGATCCTGAAGGGAGCGAAGCCGCGCTTCAAGGCGGTGCCGCCCGTGTGGGAGCTGCGCGTGGGCGAGTATCGCGTCTTCTACGACGTGAACGAAGAGGAGAAGAAGGTGTTCGTCCGGGCGGTGCGGTACAAGCCGCCGCACAAGACGACGGAGGAGATCCTATGAAGACGGTCAACGTGCGGAACTTGCAGAGGAAGGTCAGCGAGTGCGTCGACGCGGCCCAGAAGGAAGCCGTGGTCGTGACCCGACACGGACAACCGGCCGCCATCGTCATCGGCGTCGAGGGAGACGATTGGGAAGACGTCTTCTACCGGACGAGCCCCGCCTTCTGGAAGATGATCGAGGAGCGGCGTCGGGGGAAGACGATCCCCTTGGCCGAAATGCGCCGGCGACTCGATGCCCGCTGGGCTCGGCAGAAGCCCAAACGCTGAACGGTTCCCCCCGCGCGCGGGGCTCGCGGCAAGCCACGGTCCACCGCGGCTCGGTCGTTGCGGCGTCCCGCGTCTTGCTCGCGCCGTCGCGCGCCGCCCCCCCAGGGGGCCCGGCCCGCGGGCGCTTCGATCGTGAACCGCGCTCCTTCCGGGCGGGCCCGCCTTCGAGCCTTCGGGGATGCGCTTCGGCGGGGTGCGCGCGGCCCGTGGTTGCGGCGCGGCCGGCCCCCCGCCGGCCCCCTTCCCC
>JACPRC010000211.1 GCA_016190175.1 Planctomycetota bacterium | reverse complement strand
GTGCTGCCCGGTCCCGTCGGCACGGTCGAGGTCTTCCCCCTATCGGGCCCCGGAATGGTCGGTGGCGAGGCGATCACGGGCTTCGGCGTCATCGTCCGGGACGTCTTCGGAAACCCGATGCCTGGCGAGGAGGTCGAGCTCCGAGTCGAGGAGGACAGGTCCGGGCAGGTGTCGCAGCAGACGTTGACAACAGGCCCGGACGGCGTCGCCCAGACGTCACCGATGTCCCTGCAGGGGGATACACGCGGGCTATCCGTGACCGCGTGGCACAAGGAGTCCCCCGAGGTCCGGGACGCTCGCGCGTATGCCGTCGCGGCGCCCAGGCGGATCGAGCTCGTCACGGCGTATGGCGTGGTGCGGGCCGGTCAGGCGGTCGGCCTCACGATCCGTGTCCTCAAGGACGACGGCAGCGTGGACGAGGAGTTCGAGGGCGTGGTCTACCTGACCGTGTCCAACGAGCTGGACGATCAGGGGCGGCTGCGCATCATGCCGGTCCCCTTCACGCTCCTCGACCTCGGCGTACGCTTCGTCCCGGACGTCCTGTCGTTCCAGGTCATGGGGAGGCGGCAGGTCGAGGCGTCCACTTCCGTGGTCACGCTCTCGGACGGCTGGCAGACGCTCGGTCCGCCGCAGGGCAGGAGCCAGGGAGTCACCGTCCTCGCGGGGGAGCCCTACCGCCTTGTGGACGTCCGCCTCCGCACCAGCGACCCTTCGACGAGCTTGGGGAGGGCATGGGGCGAGGCATGGTTGTTCGACCCGTATGAGAACTACACGTTCGACGTGGGGGTCGAGTTCCGTTTCTTGTTGGTGGCCGAGGTCGAGGACGCGCAGGGCGAGGCGGAGACGCGGACCCTCGAGGATTCCCGCGTCGTCGCCGCGACCGATCTCTACGGGCATGCGGCAGCCACGGGCTTCCCGTTGACCAGCGATCTTGCTCGTCGACTCGAGCTCGATGGGCTGGTCGTGCGGGGGGGCTACGTGCGTGTCGTCGCGGACGTCCCCGAGATGATGTCGGACGCCCGCCGAGACCTCGGGCTCGTGGCGGCGGGTGTCCAGGCCGTGCGGGACGACCCGAGAACGCCTCTGGGGGCGCGCGCCGCGTTGGACTCGGCGTTGGCGGCGCTCGCGGGGAGCGGCAGCGCGGACGACCTGATTGAGCAGGACGCGTTCGCGGAGGGCCTCGGACGGATCCAGGAGGCTGCGGCCGCGCTCGCACAGGCGGAGGGGCAGGGCGCGCAGCTTGGAGGGCTGCGCGCTGGACTGGCACGGATTGCGGGCCTCGTCACGCGGGGGTACGGCGAGGCGTTTGAGGCCTACGGCTTCGGGGCCTGGGACGGGGTCTCGCTGGTAGAAGGACCGGTCGGGACGGTCGTTCCGGGGCGGTACAACCAGCCGGTTGCCACGGTGCTGTCGGCCACCGGCGTCCGGGTCAGCCCCTGGGTGACCAGGGTGGACGACGCCCTTCGGATGGTGGTCCGGGTCAGCCTGACGCTCCCCCAAACGCGGGCCCTGGACGGTTCGATGGCCTGGACGATGAGCTCGACACCCGCGGCGACGCTGACGACGGCGCCCGGGTACACATGGACCCCGGTCCAGGCGACGCCTCCCGAGAGCAATCCCTCGATGTCGCCCGACAGGGACCGGGTGGAGTACCTCTTCATCAGCCAGGAGAGCATCTCGGCCGAGGAACCCCCGCCGGTCCTTGATGTCGCCGTGACCATGGGTGCCTTCTTCCTCAACGTGGTGGACGACGAGCGGGTAGACCAGCTCGCGGCGGGTGAGATCCGGGCGCGAGTGGACATCCAGGACACCGGTACTCCGGCGGAACGGCCGCTGGCGGTCGTGGAGGCGGTGGACATCGTGACGCTGCGGACCAAGAGGGGGCGGTTCGTCTTCCTCCAGGACCCCGACGAGTACTTGATGGCGGAGGCCCCCGGAGTGGGCTTTGACGCGGGACTGCCGGGGGGCCCGGCGGGCGTGTTCCAGATCCGCCTCCGCACGCCGCGGCCGAGGGGCGATCTGGCGGCCTTCGTATCCTCCGCGGACGAGGACGGCAGCTCGGTGCTGCCCGGACCGATGCAGGTGCCTCTCAAGGCTGCTGGTCCGAATCTCTACCTATCGGCGCCGATGATCGCCGTGTCGGACGTGCGGCTGTACGAGGAGCAGCGTGGCGCCCAGGTGGAGTCGGGGCTGACGGTCCGCGCGCAGTCGGCGATCCCTGCGAATGGTGGAGCGAGAGGAGAGGTGCAGGCGCGCTTGATTCGTGAGGACGGGACGGCGGCGGCGGGGGCGACGATCGTGCTCCGCATCGAGGGGCTCGACGAGGCTCGCCTGGCGCAGGCGGGTTCTGACGGGGCGGCGGAGGTCACGCTGACCGCAGGAGCCGACGGGCGCGTGAAGGCGCAGGCATTCTCTACGCGGCCAGGGGTCGCGCGCGTGACGGCGCGGACCATGCTGCAGGTGGACGCGGACAACGCCCGCGAGGTCACGGCTGGGACGACGGTGCTGTTCATCTCGGACGTATTGCCCGTGGTGGCAGCGCCGAACGGGACGGTCGGCGCGAGTGTGCAGTGGTCCGATCCGGCGCAGTCCCTGCCTCCGGCCGCCGTGGCCGGTGTCTCGATGGAGGTCCTGCCCGAGGGGGAGGCGTTCGGCACGTGGCCTGCGGGCGGGATCATGGGGATGTCGGACGCGGACCTGCTGACGTTCCTCAGGGCGCAGGACGACCTGAACGCGCAGCCGGAGGGGGAGAAACGCGCGAGGTTCCGCCCGCTGGAGTTCGCGATCGCGAAGGGGTTGCGGCCGATCGTACGGTTTGAGTTCAGCGACCCGTGGCTGTTCCTGCAGTCGTTGAGGCAGAACTTCCGTCCGCCGGAGCCGCCGCTTCGCCCCGACGAGCTTCTGAACCGGTTCTTGCTCGAGGCGGACGACGGGGACCCTGCGGGGACCGTGGACGAACGGGCGCGGACTTTCAAGATGCTGGGGTTCGGCGCCGAGACCGAGCAGACCGTGCGGATCCTGCTGGACCCCGACTCGCCGGAAAACCTGCTCCTCGCGCAGGTGGTATGGCAGCCCGCGGAGGGGGAGCTCCACGAGGGCCCGATGCGCTTCCGCCTCTGGCTCCAGGGTGGGCGCTCCATCCAGGGCCCGTCGCTCGGACGCAACGTGGGCGTCGTGAAGTGTCTGTTCTACGAGAACGGCTCGGACTATGTGGAGGCTCGATGGATCAGCGATGACCTTGCTGACCTGG
>JACPRC010000217.1 GCA_016190175.1 Planctomycetota bacterium | reverse complement strand
TCCTTTTCATAGAGCCCCGCCTTCGCGAGCATCGACTCGACGGCGACGGGCTCCGGCGCGAGTCTTCCCGCGCCGGCGACCGGATAGGTCTCCGCGCGTCCGTCCTTCACGCGGACGGCCATCGAGGGGGCCGTCCACGTGCCGGCGAACTCGGCCCGGACCGAGTCGCCGTCAAGCTCAAGCCGCACGGGGCAGGCGATCGAAACGGCGCCTTCGTAGAAGAGGTACTTCTCCCTGCGCGAGCCGATCGTGACGGGAGTCGAATCGACGCTCCGGCAATGGGCGACCCAGTGGTCGGGCGCGACCTCGGGGAAGGCGGGCGCGGCCGCGGGGTCGAGCCGGCCTTGCCATCCGATGTTCCCGGCGCCCGGGGTCTTGTAGTCGGCGGTGTTCGCCCACGTTTGCGCGGGCGGATCGAAGCAGGTCGGATAGCCGTTCGGGAACCGGACCTGCACGGAGAAGTCGGTCGGCTTGTCGGTGTAGAAGTAGATGATGGGCTGTCGTGCGACCATGGCGTAACTCTGGCCGAGCGTCGTCAACCGCGTGACGAAGGCGGGCAGGTCCTCGTCGGCCGGGCCGGACGCGCCGACGAGCTGGTTCCGCGCCCCCGCCGCGCAGGTCACGACGCCCCATTCGTGGACGACGATGCGGGCGGTGGGGTCGGGCGCGAACGACTTCGCCGGCTTCTCCTGCTCGTCGGAGAAGGAGAGCAGGGGAAGGGCGAGGAGGGCGGCGAGGGTTCTCATGCCTGCTTAGACGCGGCGGCCACGCCCGGGTTCGCGGGAAACGCTTTCGCGGAGCGGTCGATCACGGGGCGGGAAGGCCGAGTGCCCGGCAGATCTTGCGTGAGAGAAACTCCACGATTTCGCGATGGCGCGGGACAGCGGCGTAGGACCCGTTCGCAGGATTGCGATACCAGGAGTGCCTGGCGCCCTCCCGGACCAGGACGCAGCCGTGCCGCTCGATGTGGCGAACGAGATCCCGGCGCTTCATCCCGGACCGATCAGACGTGGAGCCTGAGTTTCTCGACGCGCACCGGGCGGGGCCGTACGGCGCGAGGATCCATGGCGACCAGCTCGCGGAGGGCTGCCATCAGGTTCGCTCGCGCGGCTCGCGGAGTCCGTTCCTGGGAATGAACGCCCGGCAGCTCCGGGACGTAGGCGACGTACCATCCGTCGTGCCGTTCGACGACGATGTGGATCCGGATGTCGCGGCGAAGGCGGCTGGACGCGGGGGACGGCGAACTCGTCATGGATTCATGCTAACCCGCGGCGACCGCGGAGGCAAACGGTTCCCGCCCGCCGGGCGTCGGAGAAGGCGAGGAGGGGGACGGCGATGAGCGCGGCCAGGGTTCTCATGCGCGCTTAGACGCGGGGATGAGGCGCGGGTTCGCGGAAAACGCCCCGGCTACGGGCGATCCATCCGCTCGATGATCCACTCGAAACGCCGGATGTTGTGCTCGTAGTCCGTGATGAACAGGATGCGGGCGGTCTCGATCCAACGGATCGAATTCGGGAACGTGGTCATTCAGAGCAGGACCCTCTGCACGTCCCGCGGACTCACATGTCGGAGCAGGAAGACGCGCGTGACGACGCGGTTCTGCGGGGATTCCGGCCCTTCCTCGACAGGTTTCGCGGGGTGCGTGGGTTCGGACGCCGGTCTCCCCTGCGAGTGAGGCTCGGGCCGGCCGCTCGCGACGCAGGAAGCGGCGGCGACCGATACCGCGCACGCGAGGAGGGCGACGCTTCTCACGATTTCCTCCATGAGGCGCGAACGGAGTTGAAACGCCCGAAGCGGGGCGCGGTTGGGACGGAATCGGCCGCTCTACGCGCCGCCGTTCGTCCCGGCCTTCACCGGCTCGCCTTCCGGCGCGGGGACGCACGCCTTCGGCACCGTCCTCACGAACTGGCCGAACTTCATGCATTCCTCGAGGCGGCACGACCACGCGAGCCGGCCGTCCCACACCGTCATGTCGGGACAGCCGTCGCACATGTTCTGCCTCCCGTCCGGCGTCACGTCGATCGGCTGGATGATCATGATCGACTGGAGGTGGAGCGGACGGAACGCGAGGCGCGGGTCGAAGAAGGCGCGCAGGAAGGTGCGGCGCAGGCCCTTGTCGAACGGCCAGAGCCACAGCATCCACTTGCCGCGGCGCAGCGTCTTGGGCTCCGCGTACGCGAGGTAGCGGCCGGTGCGAAGGTGGTGCGAGGTCTGGGCCAGCTCGATGAACTTCGGGCCCATATAGCCGTAGATCTTCTTCTTCGTGCCGAACCGTCCGGTGAGGAGCCACTTGAACGAATCCGGCTTCTCCGTGCCGTTGAGGTAGGCGCAGGGCTCGAAGTCGGGGTGGCGTTCGCGGATCTTCGCGACCACGTCCCGCGCGGTGATGTCCAGCCGCGTCCCCGCGGGCGGGTCGGAGTAGACGAGCTGCTGCATGTCGATCTTCCGGGCGCCCGCGTAGTACTCGTAGGCGCTCTCGACCGCGGCGCGGAAGCAGATGAAGACCATGACGTGCACGAGGTCGATGTGCTCCTGCGCCCAGTCGACCATGCCGGGGATCTGGTCGAGCGTGTCGCTGTAGACGGTGGAGTTGAAGGCGCACGAGATGTCGCCGGCGTCCCCGATCATCTTCGCGAGCTGGAGCCGGAGCTCGTTCAGCTCGAGCTCGGTCTTGCCCTTCCACCCGGGGCGCATCTGCTTGCTGTCGACATGGAGGGTGATCCCCATGAGGCCCGCCCGTTTCAGCTCGCGGAGAAGCTCCGGCTTGAGCGCGTGGCCGTTCGTGTTCAGGATCGGCTTCCAGCCGCGATCCTGGATCATCTTCACGATGTCGACGATCTTGGGGTGCGTGAGCGGGTCGCCGCCGGCGATCGAGACGCCGTCGAAGGTGCGGTACTTCGCGAAGACGTCGAGATCGGCGGAGATCTCCTCCATCGACTTGTGCTGGTTCACGTTCGCTCGGTAGCAGCCCTCGCAGTAGATGTTGCACTTCGAGGTGGGCTCGAGCCACGCGATCGTGTTGTCGGAGAGGCTCCAGGGCAGACGGTACAGCTTGCGATGGTCCAACGGCTCGCTCATCGATCCTCCCTCGCCGGTGGGAAAATTGGATGTCAAGGCTACAGCCCGGGAGGTCGGGGGGCAAGGAAAACGAGCTACGCCTCCATCTCCCCGGTCGAAAACCGCTCGAGGATGCTGCGGTCCGACTCCGACATCTTCACGATCATGACGCCCACCTTCTCGGTGCGCGGGCTGTCCGCCCACTGGTAGACGTGGGCGATCCTGCCGGATCCTTCGATGATCACATCCTTGCGGACGGAGAGGACGAAGTCGATCGGCTCGGACTCCTGGAAGCGCTTGGCGTTCTTGGCGAAGAGGCAGAGCGGATGGACCGTGCCGATCTCGTAGCCGGTGCAGACGGCGCAGCGGGAGAACTCGAAGCTGAAGCCGCCGGGCGAGATGTCGAGGATGCGCGTCTTGAAGACCGGCTGGGAGGAGGACTCGCCGTGGAGGCCCCACGAGACGGTCCAGCCCGCGGCGCGGCGGCGGCCGCCGCGGCGCTCGGAGACCGCCTGGCGTGCGGCCGAGGTGACCTTGCGGTGGGAGAGGGCCTTCTCGACCTTCTGGAGCACCGTCTCGCGCAGGAACGGCTTGATGATGAAGTCCTCGGCGCCCGCGCGGATGGCGGCGATCAGGTCCTCCTTCTTGTTGCGCGCCGTGCAGATGATGATGGGGACGTCGCGCGTCGCCGGGTCCTCCTTGAGGCTCCGGCACACCGTGTAGCCGTCGACGAGGGGCATCATGTCGTCGAGGATGACGAGATCCGCGCGCTCGTTCTTGACGCCGTCGAGCGCCTCGCGGCCGTTGCGCGCCTCGACGGTCTCATAGCCCGCGTTCTGGAGGAAGAGGCAGAGGATCTTGCGGATGCTCTGGTTGTCGTCGGCGACCAGGACGCGGCTCCGGCCGGGGTCGATCACGCGGTCATTATTCGGAGGAACCGGGGGACAAGTCAAGGATGCCCGGACCGCGGGGATGGGAGACCGGGAGAACGGGAAACCGGGAGACAAAGGGACAAGGGGACGGGGAGAACCGGCGGTCGCCGCCCCTCAGCGGCTCCAACGGGCGCGCACGAGCTCGCGCGCCTCCTCGGCCGTTCGCACCCGTCCCTCGAGCTGAGCGTCCTCCACCTCGCGGAGGATCTCCTTGAAGAGAGGCCCCGGCGCGAATCCCATCGCGATGAGGTCGGCGCCGCGGAGGAGCGGCGGCGGCTTGATGACGTCGGGGGGGAGGCTCGCGCGCAGCGCCCTCATCCGCTCCACCGTCGCCGGCTCCGCCATCGATCCGATCGCGTCGGCGCGGGCGACCTGGAACAGCTCCTCGATGAGGGGGGACGCGAAGAGACGCTTGAGCGTGCTCTTCCGCATGCGGTCCGCGTCGAGGAAGGCAAGGTGCTTCAGCACGATCCACGCGACCGCCTCCTTCTCCTCGCGCGAGAGGCGCAGGCGGTCGCAGATCTCCGCGGCCATCTCCGCGCCGACCTTGTCGTGGCCGTTGAAGCGGATGCGGTCGGCGTGCTCGATCGTGCGCGGCTTCCCGACGTCGTGCAGGAGCGTCGCCAGGGCGACGACGAACGAAGGCGACTCGAGCGCCCGGAGAGCGAGCTTCGTGTGCGTCCACACGTCGCCCTCCGGATGGAACTCCGGCGGCTGCGGGACGCCGACCGTCGCCTCGCACTCGGGCAGGACGGGGGCGAGGAGCCCCAGCGTCCGCATCAGCTCCATCCCCTCCGCGCGCCGGGGCGCGACGAGGATCTTCTTCAGCTCCGCGGCGATGCGCTCCCAACTGACCTGGAGGATCTCCGGGGCGAAGCGCCGGATGGCCGACGCGGTGGCGGGCTCGATCGCGAAATCGAGGGTTGCGGCGAACCGCACGGCGCGGAGGATGCGGAGCTTGTCCTCCGAGAAGCGGCGCTCCGGGTCGCCGACGGCGCGGATCGTCCGGCTCGCGAGATCGGCGCGGCCGCCGACGAGGTCGATGACGCGGTCCTCGACCGGGTCCCACATCATCGCGTTGATCGTGAAGTCGCGGCGCTCGACGTCGGTCCGGAGATCGGAGAACGTGACGCCCTCGGGGCGGCGGCCGTCGCGGTAGCTGTGGTCCGAGCGGAACGTGGCGACCTCGACCGCGTGCGGGCCGACGAGGACGGTCACGACGCCGAACGCCTTCCCGACCTCGACGGTGCGGGGGAAGGCGGCGATCACCGAGTCCGGGAGGGCGTCCGTCGCGACGTCGTAGTCGGCGACGGGGCGGCCGAGGAGGCGGTCGCGCACGCAGCCGCCGGCGAAGCAGGCCTCGTGGCCCCGCTCGCGGAGGCGGCGGACGACGGACAGGGCGGCGGAGAAAAGGCTGTCAGCCATCGGCTCTCAGCACTCAGCTTCCGGACGATCCGGCTGAGCGCTGACGGCTGACGGCTGAGGGCTATGCTATAATAGCACTGTTCATGGGTCGCGCGCTGTTTCTCCTGGGTGCGGGATGCTTCTGGGCCGTGATGATGGCCCAGCTTGTCCGGCGCGAGGTCCTGCCCTACTTCGAGTTCCGCGATCCGCCGAGCTACCGATCCTACCTGCGCACGGTCTCCAATCCCGAAGTCACGAAGTTCGCCGTCACCATGTCCGGCGCCCCGGTCGGGGAGATCGAGTCGGTCGTCCTGCCGGAGTCCGACGGCGGCGCGCAGCTCCGGGAGTGGGTGCGTCTGGAGATGCCGGACGCGAAGGGGGACAAGAAGACCCTCGTCCTGGCCTCGCGCACGACGCTCGGCACCGACCGCCGGTTCCTCCGGTACGATTCGCGGGCGACGCTGGTGGAACTTCCCGTCCCCGTCTCCTTCGTCGCCGTGAGGAACGGGAACCGGATGCGCGTCACCCTGGACGCGAAGTTCTTCCGGCGCGACGTCGACGACATCCCGTTCGACGACGACGCGATGCTCTCGGACGGGATCGTGCCGTACTTCGGCGGCCGTCTGTCCGTGGGCAAGAAGTGGCGCGTGAAGACGCTGGACATGAGGGGCGTGGGCGCCGGGGGCGACGCGGGCCGCGTCTCGACGACGGACCTGTACGCGACGGTGGAAGAGCGGGAGACGATCCTCTACCAGGGACGGCATGTAACCTGCCACAAGGTCTTCTTCCGGCGCAGGCCGACGCAGGACGAGGAGGCGATGTCCCACATCGTCTACGTGAACGATTCCGGCGTGGTGCTGGCGATCACGCTCTTCGTCGGCCGCTACGTCCTGGACGTGCGTCTCGCGGACAAGCGGGCGCTCCCGTACGAAGAGGCGAGGGACTGGAAGACGACGGTCGCGATGCCCGCGGGATTCCAACAGCCATGACCGACGGAAAGAACAAAGAACGAAGAAGAGAGAAGAGAGAGGGCGGGGGAAGCGTCCCCCGCACCCCCTCCTTTCCCGCCGGCCCCCGGGGAGGCGGGGGCGCGGGCCTTCGCCACGCCGAAGCGGCCGTGGCTACGGCCGCGCAGGCGGGGGAGACTTCCCCCGGCTCTTTCTTCTCGGCTCTTTGTTCTTCGTTCTTTCCGGCCCGGAGGCCGCGATGATCCGCATCGACGGAGTCAGCAAGGCGTTCGGCCGGAAGGTCGCGGTGGACGACCTCACTCTCGAGATCAAGCCGGGCGAGTTCTTCGCGGTGCTGGGTCCCAACGGCGCCGGCAAGACGACGACGATCAAGATGATCGCGGGCCTGTTGAAGCCGACGTCGGGGACGATCTCGGTCTGCGGCTTCGACGTGCAGAAGGACCCCATCGAGGCGAAGCGCGTGATGTCCTACGTGCCGGACCAGCCCTACCTCTACGACAAGCTCTCGGGCCTGGAGTTCCTCCACTTCGTCGCGGACATGTACCGGCTGGACGGGGCGGATCGGGCGAAGGAGATCGACCGGCTCGTGGACCTCTTTTCGATGGGGGACTACGTGCGCGAGCTGACGGAGGGCTACTCGCACGGGATGAAGCAGCGCGTCGTCCTCGCGGCGACGCTGCTCCACAAGCCGAAGGCGATGGTGGTGGACGAGCCGCTCGTGGGGCTCGACCCGCATTCGTCGCGGCTGGTGAAGGACATCTTCGCCGCGGAGGCGAAGCGGGGGTGCGCGATCTTCATGTCGACGCACGTGATCTCGATCGCGGAGGAGACGGCGGGGCGGATCGGGATCATCACCGGAGGGCGGTTGCGGGCGGTGGGGACGATGGACGAGTTGCGGAAGCTCGCGGGGACGGACGGCGGGCTGGAGAAGGTCTTCTTCAAGCTGACGGACGGGGAGGCCGGAACGCCGGTGAGCCGTTAGCTGCGAGCTGTTAGCTGTTAGCCATTAGCCCGGCTTATTCACGAAGGTTCTCGGCCGCAGGCCGAGAACTCGTGAATAAGCCGCCCGCGGCGCGTTCCGCGGGTGCAATGGCGCGCCGCGGGCCGACGCCGGAGCGCGACAAGGTGTCGCGCGCAGGCGGACGGGCTATCCGGTGGAGGCGGTCCGCAGGACCGCCGCAACCGCCCGCAGGGCGCCGTTTCACGTCGGCGGCGAAGCCGACGTGAATAAGGCGGGTTAGCTGTCAGCCGTCAGTCCTTGGCCGGATGCGGGCGGCCGAGGGCTCATGGCTAACGGCTAAGGGCTAACGGCAAGGGCTAAGGGCTAAGGGCTGACAGCTTCCATGAACGACGTCGCCGTCCTGGCCTCGCTGAAAGGCGCGGAGCTGCGGAACCGGCTGCGGCTCTTCGGGCGGCAGTCCCGCTTCAAGATCGTCGTGATCGCGTGCTTCTCCGTCGTCTTCTGGGGGAGCCTCTACCGGCTGTTCTACCACGCGCTCGACTTCCTCCGGAGCGGCGGGATCGCGTCGCAGTTCCTCCTCGAGGACCTCGTGGGCGGGACGTTCCACGTCTTCTTCTTCGCCCTCTTCATCATGCTCGTCTTCTCGAACGCGATCATCTGCTACACGTCCTTCTACAAGTCGAAGGAGACGGAGTTCCTGCACGCCCTGCCGGTGCGGCCGGGGACGACGTTCCTGTACAAGTTCGGCGAGGCGCTGGCCTTCAGCTCGTGGGCGTTCCTCTTCCTGGGGACGCCGCTGATGGCGGCGTACGGCCGCCTCTTCGGCGCGCCGTGGCACTTCTACGCGGCGGCGATGCTGTACTTCATGGCCTGGATGTTCGTCCCGGCGGCGATCGGGGCGATGATCGCGATGGTCGTGACGTCGTTCCTCCCGAGGACCCGGAAGGAACTCGTCATCGGGGCCGCGCTCGTGACCGTCGCGGTCGTCATCGTGATCGTGACGCGGATCCTGAGCATCCGCAGCCAGCTCTCGGGCGACATGCGGCTGGTGCAGGAGGTGTACGACTCGACGGGCTTCAGCCGCAACCCGCTCCTGCCGAGCTTCTGGATGGCCAAGGGGCTCCTCTCGCACTCGCGGGGCGGCACGGGGACGGCGGCCTTCTTCTTCGGCGTGATCGCGGCGAACGCGCTCTTCCTCATGGGCCTCGCGCACTGGATGTCGGCGCGCCTGATGCTCCGCGGCTGGTACGTCTCGCAGGGGCTCCGGCACAACCGCAAGTACGGGGCGCGCACGATCGTGGACCGGGTGTTCTCGCCGCTGCTGAGCTTCGTCGGCCGCAGCGTCCGGCACATCGTGATCAAGGACGTCAAGAGCTTCATCCGCGACCCGGTGCAGTGGTCGCAGTTCCTGATCTTCTTCGGGCTGCTGGCGATCTACTTCCTGAACCTGCGGACCTTCGCGTACCAGGAGCGCGAGATCTTCTGGAAGAACCTGATCGCGCAGATGAACCTGCTGGCGACGTCGCTGACGCTGGCGACCTTCGCGAGCCGCTTCATCTTCCCGCAGCTCTCGCTCGAGGGGCGGCGCTTCTGGATCATCGGGATGATGCCGATGCCGAGGGAGGACATCCTGTACGGGAAGCTGGCGCTCTCGTTCACGACGTCGCTCCTCATCAGCGAGACGCTGATCGGCATTTCGAGCCTCATGCTGCGGACGCCGACGGAGCTGGCGATCCTGCACGCGGTGGCGCTGCTGGGGATCTGCCTCGGGGTCTCGGGGCTGGCGGTCGGGCTGGGGGCGCTCTACCCGAACTTCTCGGAGGACAACCCGTCGAAGATCGTCAGCGGCTTCGGGGGGACGCTGAACCTCGTCACGACGCTCGCGTTCGTGAGCCTGGTGCTGGCGCTGCAGGCGGTGCCGTGCTTCCTGTATTTCGGGCGCTCGTTCATCTCGGACGGCGCGTTCCGAGCATGGATCCTCGCGTCGATGGGGGGGATCGCGGTCCTGAGCCTCGTCGCGTGCCTCGTGCCGATGGGGCTGGGGCTGAGGGCGGTGAGGAGGATGGAGGTGTGAGGCTGACCGGTCCGCACTTGCGGGCTCGGACCGGTCGGAAAGAACAGAGAGCGAAGAACCGAGAACAAAGGAACGGACGACGTTCTCGGCGATCGTGGGCGACCGGCGCGACCGCGGACGCGTGGTGGGGACGTTCCTCGCGATGCTCCAGCTCTCGAAGGATCAGAAGGTCCGCCTCGAGCAGGACGCCGACCGCACCGACATTCTTATCGAGCGCGGCCCCTGAAAATCCGGATCAAGCCGAGCAGCATGAGCGCCTCGAGTCCGATCATGCCGCATCCCACGCCGTCGTTGTCGCCATTGTCCGGAGCAGGCGGCGGCGAGGAATACTTGATCAACCGGATATCCTCGCCGGCCCCGTTGGATTCGAAGCCGGCCACAAAGAAGCTCCCGAGCGCGATGGCCCTCGCTTCCGAGGAGAACCCCGCCGGCTTGTAGCTCAGGGAATGGAGCTGCACCCCCGTGGCTGTGGCGAATTTCATCGTGCGAATCTCGGTTCCGCCCCCCACACCGAACGTGCCGGTCACGACGAAGAATCCCGCCGCGTTGTCGATCGCCATTCCGTAGATCCGATCGTCCCCGAAGCCGCTGTCCAGGACGATGGCGTCGTTGATCGTGTTGCCGTCGAGGTCGAAGTTCCCGAAGGGCTCGATCAGGACGCCCGCTGGGGTGAGCTTCACCACGAAATAGTCGTTGTCGGAGCCGGCCACGTATGCCCCGGCAGCCAGGATGTTGCCGGCGCCGTCCACGGCCAGGGCATAGAACTGGCCGTTGTTGAAGGGCAGGACCAGATGATCCGATGTCGTGTTGCCGTCGTAGTCGCCGTTGCCGAACGGCTCCACGAGGAGACCCGAGCTGTCGTACTTGGCGACGAGCGGGACCCCCGAGGACTCGCCGGCCACGTAAAGGTGTCCGGTCGCGGAGTCACGGGCGATCGAGTAGAATCGATCCGACCCCGAGAGGTTGAAATCCGCCGCGTCCGAGGTTCCGTTTCCATCGCCGTATTCGGAGTTGCCGAAGGACGTGGTGGCCACGTCGGGGCTGGAGGAGTCGCCGTAGCGGTGGCCGTGGGTGTCGAGTTTCATGGTGAGGCCGTAGATGCTGATGCCGTCGTCCTCCCAGCCGGTGAGGTAGAGCTCGCCCGAGGCGTCCATCACCAGGCCGGTGACGTAGCTGGAGTTGTTGCTGAAGACGAAGCGGTCGTTCACGGCGGCCCCAATCCAGTTCTGGTTGCCGAAGGGCGTCAGACCGACGGGATTGAGCGGATCGTCGTCCCCGTACAGGTCGCCGTTGCCGGTGTACCGGAGGACGTACATCTCCCAGCCCCCGCCGTAGGAACCGGCGACCGTCACGTCCCCTGTTGCGTTGTCGACCACCACTGCGTTCAACTCCCCGTCTCCGAGGAGAAGGAGCCGGGTCCAGAGCAAGGTCCCGGTGGGGCCGTATTTCAGGAGAAGGAAGTCGTTGTCATTCTGGGTCCCGGCGACGTAGACGTTGCCGGAGCTATCGACCGCCACCGCGTGTGCCCGCTCGTTCGCGCCGCCGTCATAGCCGACCATGCCCGTGCCGCCGCCGAAGCCGGGATTCGGGACTTCGTCCTGTGCGGACAAGGAGAGTACGCCCAGTAGAAAAACGCCGGCGATCAGGCATCGAACACGGTGCATAACCCCTCCCATGTCCTGTTATCGTACGCTCGACGGGTTTTGTGGGTAGGAGAAGTCATGCTACACTTCGCGCGGGCGAAAATCCAGTGTTGATCGACATATGCAAGTTCCCGTAATTCTGGCGTCGGATCTCCGGAAATTCTGGCACCCATATGGGACGAAGAGGGAGACGGCCCCCTCTCTCCAGGGCCAGGCCGCCGAAGGGTCTCCTCGATGGGTGTCCTGTCTCCTTGGGACGGCGGCTTCGGCGAACGTGCGAGAGGTCGAGTGCGATAGGACGGACCGCGCATCTCGATCACGCGTCCGCGTTCCAGCACGCGATCGAGAATCGCCTCCGCAAGATCCGGATCGTGCAGTACGTTCCCCCAGGCGTCGATGGGCTTGTTGGTCGTGAAGAGCATTGGGCGGCGCTTGAGGTAGCGGTCGTTGATGACTTGAAAGAGGACGTTCGCCGCGTCGGCGGGATGGACGAGAGAGCCGACCTCGTCGACGACGAGGACCTGCGGGTGCGTGTATTTCGCCAACGCTTGTCGAAGCCGGCCGTCGCGAGTCGCGTTCTCGAGATCGTCGATGAGTTCCGCCGCCGTCGTGAAGAGCGCCTCGTATCCGTTCTGGATGGCGCGGTAGGCGATGGTGATGGAGAGCGACGTCTTTCCCGTTCCCGTAGGCCCGGAGAAGATGAGCCCCCCTCCTTCGGTGACGAGCTCGGGGCCGAGATAACTTCCCAGCAGGGAGAGCGGCACTGGCAGATCTCGATGTCGCGACGTAGTGCCCTTCCGGCCGTGTGCCCATGGGGTGGTGCTGCGGGCGGTGAGGAGGATGGAGGTGTGAGGCGCCGAGCCTTCTCTTGCCCGCCGCGGCGATCCGCGGTAGTGTAGAGCGTGACATGCGGCATGAGGCGAACGACCTGTGGTCACAGGCGAAGGCGGAGCTTGACGACGCGGTCGCCATCTTCGGGGTGCGCCGATGGGCGAAGGTCTGTTTTTCCTGCGAGATGGCGGTGCAGATGGCCCTCAAGGCGATGATCGTGGAACGGACCGGCAAGCCCCATCCGAAGATCCACAAGCTGCGTGAGCTGGGCAGGCTCGCGGGATGTCCCGGCTCCCTGACCCTGCATCTTGACCTGCTGGATCCGTACTACATGGAAACCCGCTATCCCGACGTGGGAGGGAAGATCCCGGCGCTGCTCTTCACGGAGCAACAGGCGCGCCCGGCGTTCGATGCGGCCGTCCCGATCCTGTCCTGGGCGGCCAAGGAGTTGGGGACGGATGAGCCCAAGAGCCGACTGCCTTGAGCGCGCCCGCGGTTTCGTCGAAGCGGCGTCGAAGCGGGTCCGCGTCGCGGCGGCGTACCTGGCCGGGTCCGTCGCCCGCGGCACCCAGCGGGAGGAATCCGACTACGACATCATCCTCGTCTCGCCGGACTTCGCCGGCGTCCATCGGGTGCGGCGTCCGCCGATGGTGACGATGCTGTGGGACCATTCTTCGGGCGGGGGGCTCGACCTCCTCTGCTACACGCCCGAGGAATTCGAGATCCGGCGCAACATGGCCACGATCGTGGCCGACATGATGGAGTACGCGATCCGGATCGCCTGAAACTCACGTTCGCGGGGCCGGCGCTACTCCTTCTTCCTCCCCCTCAGCCGCACGAAGACCCGCCAACTCTTGTCGCTCGCGTCGTGCCACGTCACGAGGCTCTGGATCACCAGCCGGCCGATGCGCTTCTTGACCTGGTCGAGCAGCTCCTCCGGCTTGTCCACCGTGAACGAGACGGTCGCGCCCTTTTCCTTGACGCCCGTGATTTCGATCAGCGCGCGGAAGATGTCCGACTCGGTGATGATGCCGACGACCTTCCCCTTCTCCACGACCGGCAGGCCCGACACCCGCTTCTCCAGCATCGCGAGCGCCGCGCTTTCCACCGGCTCGCCGGGCGTCGTCGTGACCGGGTCCTTCGTCATGAACTCGTCCACGCGCCTGCGCCCCATGTCGGGGTGCTTCGAGTAGCGGTCGATGGGACCGAGCGCCGCCTGGATGTCGCTCTTCGTGACGATGCCGACGAGGAGGTCGCCCTCGACGACGGGGAACCGCCGGACCTTGGAGCGCTCCATGAGGCCGAGCGCTTCGAGCAGCGTGGTGTCCGGCGCGACCGTCACCGGGTCCTTCGTCATCCAGTCCTGTACCGGCATATGGTTGAAAGACGAGACTCTCGCAAGAAGTCGGGGCACGTCCCAGTCCACGCACCCCTCGACCCGCCTGCTTGCCCGCCGGAGCGCGAAGGAGGGCGGCTCGCTCGGGGTGAGTCGTCCGCAAGGACGCCCCGTGTTGCGGACGACTCAAAGATACCCGGCGGCGGCGGATTCGGCCATGAAAAGACCGCACCGGTTCTTGCGGTCGCCGCGGGATCGGGGTATCGTTGCATGGGGAAAGATCGATGCTCGCCGCCGCATTCGCGCTCTGGATGCAGACCCAGTCCGCGCCGCCCGAGTTCGCGCGCGAGGATCTCGGAATCGCCGTCCGGCGCCTGCCGGAGGGCTACCGGCTCCGAAAGCCCGACGAGGATTCCGACGTCGTCTTCGAGATCTCCGACGAAGCGGGGAAGGCGACGGGGTCCGCCGTTCATCTCGCGGGCTGGCCGCGCGCGCGGGGAAGAGCCGACGCCTGGGAGGGCGCCGTGCGGAAGGACCGCGCCACGCGGTCGCTCCGCCTCGTCAAGGAGGAGGTCCTCGCTCCCGCGCTGGGGGAGGCCCTGCGCCGGGAATGGGTCCTCGAAACCGCGGAGGGAAGCCGCTGCATCCTCGGGCTCTTCGTCAGCCGGGGCGACCGCACCCTCCGATTGCTGCTGCAGGCTCCGCAGGACGCCTGGGACCGGGTGCGCGATCCGCTCGTGCGGCTCACCGACGCGGTCGAGATGCACCACGTCTGGCGGTGCGCGGCCTGCGGCGCCGCGGCGATGGGCGGCACCGCGTCCTGCCCGCAATGCGCCGCCTCCCTGTACCCGCGTGACGACCGGATCCGGGACTTCAGCAGGAAGTTCGAGATCCAGATCGTCCTCGATCCCTCGAGGTCTCTCCCCATCGGCGACGTGTCGGGGGAGGCCCCGGCCCGCCGGGACGCGGAGGCCTTCTGCCCGATGCTGGCGCGGGAGGTGAAGAAGTACCCCGACGATTTCTTCCGGCGCGTCGACGTCGGCCGGATCCTGCTGCTGCGCGACATCCGGTTCAAGAACCCGCCTCCGGGGAAGGTCCTCGCCTTTGCGATGTACCATCCGCGGTTCGCGATGGTCATCGACGTGACGGAGAAGCAGAAGTTCGCCACGATCCATCACGAGTTCTTCCACTTCCTGGATTTCGTGCCGGACTATTCCACGAAGGACGGGGACTGGGTCGCGCTGAACGAGAAGGGATTCCGTTACGATTCGACGCTGTGGGCGGAATCGCTCGCGGAGTCGAAAGTCAAGGGGTTCATCAGCCAGTACGCCCGGGCCGGCGAGGCGGAGGACAAGGCGGAGCTGTTCGCCTGTCTCATGATGGACCAGAAGAGGGCCCGCGTGCGCGCGCAGGGGGACGCCGTCCTCGCCCGGAAGCTGGCCCGCCTGAAGGAGATCGTCCGCGAGTTCTGTCCGAAGATGGACGACGAGCACTGGCGGTCGCTGGACCGGTAGCCTGCCTTGTTCATGCGGGCTACGCCGCCCGCATGAACAAGGCACCCTGCGGGCGGTTGCGGCGGCCCTACGGGCCGCCTTCACCGGACAGCCCCTCCGGCTCCGCGCGACACCCTGTCGCGCTTCGCCGTCGGCCCGCGGCGCGACTGTTGCCCCAACGGAACGCGCCGCGGGCGGCCTATTCACGAGGTTTCGGCCCGTGCCGGTCCGAAACCTCGTGAATAGGCCGGGCTAGGGCGCTACTTGATCGCCTCGAGCTCCTTCTTCGCCCTGGTCGCCGTTTCGGTCCCCTTGAAGTCCTCGACGAGCTTCTTGAGCGCCTTCCGCTTCTCCTCGATATCGGTCATGGCGAGCGCCTCCTCCAGGAGCTTCGCGCCGGCCTCGCCGCATTTCTTGAGCCCTTCCTTGCCCAGTTCCTGCACCGCCTTGCCGGCCATCTTCGAGACCTTCGTGAAGAGATCCACCGCCTTCTTGTAGTTCCCCTCCGCCAGCGCCGCGTCCGCGTCCGCGAGCGCCTGCTTCGCCTGCCTCCACGCGGCGAGACCGACCTTCTCGCCCACCACTTTCTGGAGGACCGTCTGCATCTCCTTGGCCAGCTCGCCCGCGCCGAGCGCCCCTTCCTTGCGCGCGATCTCCTTCCCGGCGGGGTCGCAGAAGACCGTCGTGGGCGTGCTGAAGTTCCCGGAGAAGAACTTGTTGACGGCCCCGTATCCCTTCCGGTGCACCTCGCAGGGGATCGTGTAGAACTCCTCGCACAGCGATTTCTTCTCCTTGCCGATCTGCACCTCCCTCTCCTTGTGCTCCGCCTCGTTGTGGGCGATGACGTTCACGAAGTTGCGGGAGAAGTCGATGACCTTGCGGTCCGTGTAGGATGACTCCGCCATCCTCTTGCAGGGGGGTCAGCCGTCCTGGTGGACGGCGAACATGATCGGCACGTTGCGCGCGGTCGCCTCCTTGACGGCCTCGTCCCAGTCCCCCTGCCATTCGATCCCGGCGGGGCCCCAGGGTTCGTTGCCCTTCTTCGCCTGAGCCTGGGCCGTGCCTGCGGCCAGAAGGAGAACTGCGGCGGAGATCGCGATCCTCATCGTGCTTCCTCCGATCGAGCCGGTGTCCTAATATACGATGAGACACCGACCGGGGGACATTTTTTCCGGAGGTCCGATGCGCCGACTGCTCGTCTTCCTCCCGCTCGTTCTCGCGGCCGCCCGGCCGGACAACGATCCTCCGTTCGGCGAATTCCGCTGGCGCCAGGTCGGGCCGTGCAACATGGGCGGCCGCATCACCGACATCGCGGTGGTCGAGTCGCGGCCGCATCACTTCTACGTCGCCGCGGCCACCGGCGGCGTCTGGAAGACGACGAACAACGGCACCACGTGGACCCCCGTCTTCGACCGCGGCGGGACCGCGTCGATCGGCGACATCGCCGTCGCGCCGTCGAACCCGGACGTGATCTGGGTCGGGACCGGCGAGGCGAACGCGCGCAACAGCGTCACGCACGGGGACGGCGTGTACAAGTCCGTCGACGGGGGGAAGACGTTCGCGCACGCGGGGCTGCGCGAGACGCGGTTCATCGGGCGCGTCGCGGTCCATCCGACGAATCCCGACATCGTGTATGTCGCCGCTCTCGGCAGCATCTACGTCCCGTCGCGCGATCGCGGGCTCTACCGGACGGCCGACGGCGGGAAGACGTGGGAGTGCGTCCTGTTCCTCAACGAGGACACGGGTTGCATCGACGTCGCGATCGACCCGGAGAAGCCGGACGTGGTGTACGCGGCGGCGTACGAGGTGCGCCGGGACGCCTTCTCCGGGAGCGGAAGCCCCTCGCGCTTCGGCCCGGCCGCCGGCCTCTACAGGTCCGAAGATGGGGGAAAGACCTGGGGCAAACTCGCGCGGGGTTTGCCGGCCGTCGGAACGGGGCGCATCGGGATCGACGTCTGGCGCAAGGACCCGCGCGTGGTGGTCGCGATCGTCGAGGCGGCGCATTCGTCGGAGGGGGAGGGCGGCGCGGCCTACATGGGTATCCGCGGAGAGGACCAGGAGCAGGGGATCGCTCTCACCCGGGTTTCCGGGCCGGCCGAGAAGTCGGGCCTTCAGGTCGGCGACGTCATCGTGGAGTTCGACGGGAAGAAGGTCGCGTCCTACGAGCAGCTCCTCGCGGGGATCCGCGCGCACAAGGCCGGAGACAAGGTGAAAGTGAAGGTGCTGCGCGGCGGCGAGGAGAAGACGGTCGAGGTCACGCTCGAGAGGCGTCCCTCGGGGAGGGAAGCGGCTCCGCAAGGCGGCGTCTTCCGCTCCGAAGACCGGGGCGAGACGTGGACCCAGATGTCCACGCTCAACCCGCGGCCGTTCTACTTCAGCCAGATCCGCGTCGATCCGGCGGACGACAAGCGCGTCTTCGTGCTCGGCATCGAGCTGCACCTCTCGCAGGACGGCGGCCGCAAGTGGAACAACAACGCCGCGCGCGGGGTGCATTCGGACTTCCACGCGATGTGGATCGACCCTCGCGATCCGGATCACGTCATCACGGGGACCGACGGGGGCGTCTACGTCAGCTACGACGGGTCGCGCACGTGGGAGCACGTCGCGAACCTCCCGATCGGGCAGTTCTACGCGATCGGGCTCGACATGCGGAAACCGTACCGCATCTACGGCGGGCTCCAGGACAACGGGAGCTGGGGCGGTCCGAGCCGCGTCCGGGAACCGTCCATCGGCAATGAACACTGGGAGTTCCTCCACGGCGGCGACGGATTCACCTGCCGCGTCGACCCGTCGGATCCGTGGACCGTCTACTGCGAGAGCCAGTACGGAATGCCGGTGCGCGTCGATCTCCGCACCGGCTCGAAGGCCGGCATCCGGCCGAAGGGGTCGGCGCTGCGGTTCGAATGGAACACGCCGATCGAGCTCGCGCCGTCGGACCCGAAGAGGCTGTACATCGGCGCGCAGAAGCTCTTCGAATCGTCCGATCGCGGAGCGGGCTGGAAAGAGGTCTCCGGCGATCTGACGAAGACGAATTCCGGCGCGATCACGACGATCGGGCTCTCGCCTTCGGACGAGAACGTGATCTGGGTGGGGACGAACGACGGGGCGGTGCGGGTCACGCGGGATCGCGGCAAGACGTGGCGGGAGGCGAAGATCCCCGGGATGCCGGAGCTGCTCTGGGTCACGCGCGTCGAGTGCGGGCCCGACGCGAGGACCGCGTTCGTGACGGCGGAGGGGCGCCGGCGCGGCGACCTGCGGCCGTACGTGTGGAAGACGGCCGACTTCGGGGAGACGTGGACCGCGCTGACGGCGGGG
The DNA here is from genome assembly GCA_016190175.1 of Planctomycetota bacterium. Classification (GTDB taxonomy): domain Bacteria; phylum Planctomycetota; class MHYJ01; order MHYJ01; family JACPRB01; genus JACPRC01. The sequence goes on along the minus strand of JACPRC010000217.1, from coordinate 14,487 downwards.
CTGCCCGAGGACGAGCCCGTGTATGTCGTCCGGCAGGACCGCCGCAATCCCGCGCTGGTTTTTCTCGGGACCGAGCGCACCGTGTACGCGTCGCTCGGCGGCGGCCGGCGGTGGATGAAGTTCGGCGAGGGGCTGCCCGTCGTGCCGGTGCACGACCTGGCGATCCACCCGCGGGACGGAGAGCTCGTCGCCGGGACGCACGGCAGGAGTCTCTGGATCGCCGACGTGCGCCCGCTCCAGGAACTGTCGGTCGGCGTCCTCCTCTCGAAGGCCCACCTTTTCGAGCCGCGGGAGGAGACGCTCTGGAATCCGGGGCGGGGGAAGTGGTTCGGCGGCGGCAAGGGATTCCGCGGGGAGAACCCGCCGTCGGGCGCGACCCTCTGGTATTACATCGGCCGTGAGCCGAAGGAGGCGTCGCTGGTCGTCTCGACGAAGGGGGGCGAGAAGATCGTGTCGCCGGCCTTCGCGGTCTCGCCGGGCCTCCACAGCATCCGGTGGGACCTGTCGCGGGGGCGGTCGCGAGTGCCGCCGGGCGAGTACCGCGTGACGCTCACGGTGGACGGGGAGGCGCAGACGCGGCTGCTGCGGGTCCTGGCGGACGAGGGGGAGGCGGTGGAGGGGAAGAACCCTTGACCGCAGGCCGGGGTTACTCTTCCAGCTTGCGCCGGAGCATCCGGACGACGATGTCGAGGCGCTCTCCCTGCGCCCTGGCCACGGCGAGGACGTCGTCGATGCGCCGGCCTTGGGCGTGAATCTCCGAGAGCATCTTGATCATGATGCGCTCGTTCCGCCCCGTCCTTTTCTCGAGGGCGGCGACCCTTCTTTCGACGGACCCGTTGTTTTTCGCCATTACGATGGAGTTTACATGGTTCCGGTCCCGGAATCAACGCGGGGCCTTGTCCCGGCTTCTCGATCGCGTCCGGCACTCGTTTGCGCGAGAGCCATCAGCAATCGGCCTTCAGCAAGAGCGTCCGCCCAGGCTGACGGCGGATGGCCGGTTGTCGCGTGCCGCTCACTTTCGTTCCTCGATTTTTCCCGACGCCTCCCCTCCTTCGCCCTATGGGTTCCGGAGGGCAAGCCGCACCCGCCGGAGGGATGGCTCAGCGGCGGTCCGGTGCGGTCACCGCGGCCGGGTCGCTATTTGTTCTGAACCCTGCGCGCCTGTGGCAGGGTCTGGAGTTGTTTCACCAGCTCCGCGGGCAGGGGGCGATCCGAGATCGGCGCGAGCTTTGTCCCCTCCTGTCCGAAGGTCGGTTTGCCGTACCGCTTCTCCACTTTTCCGAACAGCGAGCTCAAGTCCTTGCTCTCTCCCTCCGCGAGAAAGTAGGAGTCATGGAGTTGACCCCAGGTGCCGTCGCCCTGCGCCCGGGTGAGGCACGTCATGGCGTCCACCTTGCTCCCCAGCCAGAGCCGGTATAGGGCGAGCTTCGGGACAGCGCGGTCCTTTCCCACGAAGTTCTCCAGGAAGGAGCCGAGTCCCCCGCCTCCGATGGTCCGTACGCTTCGTCCGCTCTTCGCGTCCCCATCGGGACTCGTGATGGTGGCGCTATGCCGCCACTTCCTCGACCATCGGTCGTAGACGTAATAGCGGGCGTCCGTCGTGCCCGCCGCGGAACCGGGCTGCTTCTGGACGAAGAACTGGAAGGTCTCTCCCGCCTGCCAGTCCCACAACATGTGCGTGTGGGCCCCCTCTCCCTCCCCGCCGAAGCGATTGAAGATCGTCTTTGGATCGGCCTGCGTCACGTTCGGGTGGAGTTTCGGCGACGTATCCCAAATGGAGAAGATCGTGCGACGCTCCTTCGGTCCGTTGTGCTGGATGCCGCAGTACCCGCCCGCGGGTTCGCCGGGATGCCAGTTCGCGCCGCAGTAGTAGATCCCGTGATGGGTAGCCAGGACCGTGACCTCCCCATAGAGGCAGGTCGCGTCGTCCAGCTTCTCCGTTTCCCACCACAGGTGTTGCGCCGCTGCGCACTGGGCGGCCCAAAGCAGAGTGGCCGCGATCGCGATCGCCGTGATCTTGAGACGCACCATCGATGCCGGGATTCTACTCCGTCCCGCCAGGGAATCCAATGGCTCCCGAACGCCGGCCCGGGAGGATTCGACCGGCCGTCGTGTCGCTCCCACCGCCGGTCAGGCGCGCGCCGGCGCAGGTTCGCTCCGGAAGGCCCCGACGAGGATCGATCCCAACCCCGAGAGGAGCACGTAGGGCAGGATCACGAACCAGCCGACGAACGGCACGCACGCGGAGAGGAAGAAGAGCGTCCACCCCGCCAGGAGGTGCGCCGCGCGCGATCCCTCTCGCCCGCACGCCCAGAAGAGGCGCCGGCCGACGTCCTCCGACGCCGCGGCGAGCCCGACGAAGGCGAAGACGGCCAGGGCGAGGACGCCGAGCGCCCCGACCGCGGGCAGTTTCTTCCCGACGGCCGCGAAGACGACGAACAGCCCGACGAAGGGGAGGCCTGCGACGAAGCAGAGGAGGCTCCGCGCGCGCAGGGCTTCCGCGCACCGCTGGGTGACGCTCGGCGTCACGACGAGCGTCATCGCGAGGACGCCCCCGACGGCGGCCGCGGCCAGGGCCGCGGACGCGAGGAGAAAGAAGAAGGCGCCCGCCCCGTAGAAGCCCTCCTGGGCCTTGGCGAGATCCGCCAGCATCAGCGCGTTCATGGGTTCCGCTCCATCCGTTTGAACAACGGTTCAGTATTCGAACATCTGTTCAACTATCCCGTCCTCACGGCCTCCATCCCGCCGCCTCCAGCAGCGGTCCGAGGCTGGGCGCCTCCAGCGTCACCGGGGGCCGCACCGACTCGATCCGCTCCCGCGGCGTCGCGATCGCCGCCGCCGCTCCGAGCCCCACGAGCAGCGCCGCCGCCGCGGCGATCCGCGCGAGCTCCCGCCGCCACCCGGGGGCGGGGCGGGACAGACGCGCCATCACGCGGTCGGCCAGGCCCGCGGGCGGCTCGATCTCCGGTTGCTCCGCCAGCCACGACTGCACCTTCCGGTGCGCCCGGGCGTCGGCGAAGCAGCCCTCGCACTCCGCGAGGTGGCGGTCGATCGCCGCCTTCGCGGGCTCCGAGAGCGCGCCGTCCAGGTAGTCCTGCAGGAACAGCCTCCATTCGTCGCACGTCATACGATCCGCTCCATATGGGGTTTCAGGCGCTCCTTCAGGGCCTCGCGGGCCCGGAAGAGCCAGGTCTTCACGGTCCCGACCGGCACCTTCATCGTCGAGGCGATCTCGGCGACGCCGAGGTTCTCCAGATACCGCAGCGCCAGGCACGTCTGGTACTCCGCCGGCAGGTCCTGCACGGCCTGGCGCAGACGCTCGCTGGGATCGGACGGAGAGGCGCCTTCCACGCCCGGGGCCAGCTCGGGATCCAGCGGCGCCGTCCGCCGGTTCGCAAGACGCTCCTTCCAGTTCAGCGCGCAGTTCGTGGCCACGCGGCGGAACCACGGGAGGAACGGCTGCGCCGCGTCGTACCGCCCCAGGTTCTGAAAGAGCCGCAGCAGGATCTCCTGCGTGAGGTCCTCCGCGTCCGCCGCGTTGTAGGTCATCCGGTACGACAGGTTGAAGGTGTACTTCAAGAGGGCCTCGGCGAGCGCGCGGAAGGCCGCCCGGTCGCCGAGGCGCGCCCGGCGGAGGACCTCGTCGGGGATCTCCGGCGTCACGTCTTCACCTGCCGATGGGGAATACCGTCCCGCCGGCGGGCGGGTTTCAGCTTTCCTCCAGAAGCATACCCCGCCCCGCCCCCGGGATGGACTATAATGGTCCTGTGGGGAGCGACCCGGTCATACCGCGCGAGGGGACCCGCCTTGGCAAGTACCGCCTCGTGGAGCCCGCCGGCCAGGGGGGCATGTCCGTCGTCTGGCACGCATGGGACTCCGAGCTGAAGCGCCGCGTGGCCCTGAAGGTGCTCAACGTGCGGGGAGCCGGCGAGGGCGAGGAACTGCGGCGGTTCGTCCTCGAAGCCCGGACGCTCGCCCGGCTGGAGCACCCGAACATCGTGCCCATCTACGATGTCGGCCACGAAAGCGGCATCCACTACATCGCGATGAAGCTGATCGACGGCCGCACGGGCGCGGAGCTGGCGCCGGAACTGTCGCCCCGGCGCGCCGCCGAGATCGTCCGCGACGCGGCCCGCGGGGTCCACCACATCCACCGGAACGGCATCGTCCACCGCGACCTGAAGCCGGGCAACGTCATGGTGGACTCGATGGGCCAGGTCTACGTGATGGATTTCGGACTGGCGCAGGACGTCCTCCGCCGGGGACCGCGGACGACGCAGGCGGGCCTGACCGTGGGCACGCCCACCTACATGTCGCCGGAGCAGGCGCTCGGCCGTCTCGAGGAGCTGGACGCGACTTCCGACGTCTTCTCGCTCGGCGCGACGCTCTACTCCATGGCGACGCGCGGCGCGACCCCCTTCTCCGATCCCACCTCGGGCGAGGCGATGCTGAACATCGTGAGCAAGGACCCGATCCATCCCCGCCGGGTGCGGGCGGAGATCCCGGAGGACCTGAGCACGATCATCCTGCACTGCATCGAGAAGGAGAAGGGACGGCGGTACGCGAGCGCCGCGGCGCTGGCGGACGACCTCGACCGGTTCCTTCGCGACGAGCCCATCGTCGCGACGCCCCCGAGCCTGACGACGCGGATCTTCCGGCGGGCGAGGCGGAACCGCGCGGCGATCGTGGTGGGGGCGGCCTCGGCCGTCCTCCTGGCGGCGGCCATGACGTACGTCTTCCTGCTGCAGCGCGCGGGCCGCAAGCGGGAGCGGGAGGCCACCGCGGAACGCGAACGGCGGGAGCGCGAGGATCGTGCGCGCCGCGAGGGGCGCGACGCGGCGCTGGCGCGCGCGGAGGCGCTGCTCCGCGACGCACGGTCCCCCGAGGCGGTCCCGGAGGGAATCCGGGAGTGCGTCCGCGCGCGGACGGCCGACCCGTCGGAGGGGCGGAACTACTGGATCGAGGGGCGGCTGCGCGAGATCGCCGGCAGTCCCGCGGAGGCCGTCGAGGCCTACGGCGCCGCCATCGCGCGGCGCCCGGACCTGGTCGAGGCGTTCCGCGATCGGGCCCTGCTTCTCCTGGAACGTTACCTCGAGGAATCCGGCGAGCTCACGCCGTTCCTCCAGCAGCACGGGACGATCGACCTGGGGCCGAAGATCGAACTTGCCGTGGACGCGCCGGCGGCGCTGCGCCGGGTGACGCAGGACCTGGACCGCGTCCGCGAGCGGGCCGCATCGCCGGTGCAGCGCGCGTACGCGGAGGCGATGCTCGCGGCGGCGGAGCGCCGCCCCGCGGAGGCGCTGGACCGGTTCCGCGAATGCCGGGACGATCCCTTCGCGCGGGACGGGGCCCGCTGGGGCGCGTACGCCATCTACTGCAGCGGCGAGTATGCGCAGGCGGCCCTCGCGCTGGACCGCCATCTCGAATCCCGCCCGGACGACGCCCACGCGATCCTGCTCCGGGCGTTCTGCGACTGGACGACGCCGCACAACGTCGCGAAGGTGCGCGACGGCTTCGAGCGGGCGGCGCGTGTGGACCGGCGCTGCACGCACGCCCGGTACTCCCTGGGCCTTCTCCACCAGTCGCAGGGGCGCAGCGCCGAGGCGGAGGTCGAGTACGCGGCCGTGATCGAGATGGACGGCACTTTCTACTACGTGTGGCTGAATCGCGGGATGCTCCATCTGCACGCCAAGGATCTGGATAAGGCCCTGGAGGACTTCGAACGGGCCATCGAACTGCGGCCGAAGGCGTCGCTGGGCTACAACCGGCGGGCGGCGGTGCACCTGGCGAAGGGGAACGCGTCCGACGCGATCGGGGACTACACGCGCGCGATCGACCTGAACCCGAAGTACTTCTGGGGGTACTTCAACCGCGGGAAGATCTACCGGCAGGTGCAGCAGCATCGCCCCGCGATCCACGATTTCACCGAGGCCGCGAGGCTCCAGCCGAACCTGGCCGCGGCGTATGCGGAGCGCGGGCACTGCCATTATGCGCTCCAGGCCTGGGGCGCCGCGATCGAGGACTTCGAGCGCGCGGGGGCGCTGGACGCCGCGCTCAAGAGCCAGTTGAAGTCCGTCCTGGCGGAGGCGAAGAAGAAGGCGGGGAGGATGTGAGCCGGGAATTGCGGGAAGCCGCAGGCCGGGCGAGGGCGGCGATGCGCGCGTGCCGTCTCTGCGCCCTCCGCTGCGGCGCCGATCGCACGAGCGGACCGGCGGGCGCCTGCCGGACGGACGCCGTGACGCGCGTCTTCCACGAGGGCATCGAGTGGGCGGGAGAGTCGGAACTGGTACCGACGTACGTCGTCAGCCTGAGCGGATGCAACATGGCCTGCGCGTTCTGCCTGACCGGCGGGGCGAGCCAGGACGGCCGGGCCGGCACGCCGCTGGACGGGGACGCCGTCGGGGAACGGATCCGCGTCGCGACGGGGCTTCGCAGCGTCACGATCCTCGGCGGCGAGCCGACCGTCCATCTCGACGGCGCGATCGAGATCGCGGCCCGGGTCCCGCGGTCGCTCCTTCTCGTCTGGAAGACGAACGCCACCGCTTCGGCGGAGGCCCTTCGCCTCCTGCGGGGGATCCCCGACGTGGTGCTGGCGGACTTCAAGTTCGGGAACGACCGGTGCGCGGGACGGATCGCCTCGATGCCGGACTACGTCGGGGCGGTGCGGTCGAACCTGCGCGCATGGGCGCGGCGGTCGCGGCTCATCGTCCGGCACCTCGTCATGCCGGGACATCTCGACTGCTGCTTCCGGCCGGTCGCCGAGTGGCTAGCGCGCGAGATGCCGCGTGTTCCCCTGAGCCTGATGACGGGCTACCTGCCCGCGCACCGCGCGTGGGGCGAGTTGGCGCGCACGAACCGCGCGGCGGAATGCCGCCGGGCGGCGGAACTGGTGCGGACTCTGGGCGTGCACCTCGTCCCGTGGAGGATCGCGCGCGGCCCTTCGGCCGCGTCCCAGGACGAGCTCTGGATCGACCCCCGCGGCCGCGTCTGCGCCGATTCCGCGTCCCCGGCGCTGCTTTCGGTCCTCAACGGACCGGGCGCCGAACTCGTCATATGAGTGGAGGAACGAGCTTCCGTGAAGAACACGCGGCGAACCCTCGACGAGATCGAGGTCCTCATCCGCGCGCGCTATCCGATCCTCTACGTCGTCTCGTGGGAGGAGCAGCGCGTCCAGGACTGGCTCCTGGAGGTCGCGAAGAAGCGCAACAAGCGCGTCTTCGAATGGTCGTTCAGCACGGGCATCGTCCCGGCCGGGACGAACGTGCAGTCGCAGCGCACGCGCGTCTCCGCGACGAAGGACCCGCTGGCGGCGCTCGACCACGTCATCGACCAGGTCGATCCGGCGATCTATCTCTTCAAGGACCTCCATCCGTTCCTTACCCGGAACAACTTCGCGGTCATCCGGCGGCTGAAGGAGATCGCCGTCCAGCTCAAGAACAGCTACAAGACCGTCGTGCTCGTGTCGCCCACGCTCGAACTCCCGCAGGAACTGGAGAAGGAAGTCACGGTCGTCGACTTCCCGCTGCCGGAGGTCCGCGACTTCTCGGCGCTCCTCGACCGCATCGTCAAGGAGGTGTCCGACCAGCCGAAGATCAAGATCGAGATCGCGCCCGACGCGCGCGAGCGCCTGCTCAAGGCGGCGCTCGGCCTCACGCTCTCCGAGGCCGAGAACGTCTTCGCCAAGATCCTGGTCAACGACGGGAGGCTCTCCGATAACGACGTCCAGGCCGTCTTTTCCGAGAAGCGGCAGATCATCCGGAAGAGCGGGCTGCTCGACTATTACGAAACCCAGGTGCGCTTCGAGGACGTGGGAGGCATGGAGTCGCTCAAGGAGTGGCTGCGCAAGCGCGCCCTCGCATTCTCGGACAAGGCGCGGGACTTCGGGCTGCCGCCGCCGAAGGGGGTCTTCCTGCTGGGCGTGCAGGGATGCGGGAAGAGCCTTTGCGCGAAGGCGGTCTCGGGACTCTGGCAGATGCCGCTCCTGCGGCTCGACGTCGGCCGGATGTTCGGGAGCCTCGTGGGATCGTCCGAGGAGAACATGCGCCGCGCGATCCAGGTGGCGGAGTCGATAGCGCCGGTCGTGCTCTGGATCGACGAGATCGAGAAGGCGATGGCGGGCTCGCGCTCCTCGGGCAGCACCGATTCGGGGACGACCGCGCGCGTCTTCGGGACGTTCCTGACGTGGCTCTCGGAGAAAAGCTCGACCGTCTTCGTCATCGCGACGGCGAACGACATCGCGGAGCTGCCGCCCGAACTGCTCCGCAAGGGCCGGTTCGACGAGATCTTCTTCGTCGACCTGCCGAACGACGCGGAACGCCGCGAGATCTTCCGGATCCATCTCGCTTTGCGGGACCGCGATCCGGCGGGGTTCGATCTCGACGCGCTGTCCCGCCAGGCGACGGGCTTCAGCGGAGCGGAGATCGAGGAAGCGGTCGTCTCGGCCCTGTACGACGCTTTTTCCGAGGACAAGCCTCTGGCGACCGCCCACGTGGAGAAGGCGCTTCGCGAGACGGTGCCGCTGTCGAAGACGATGGAGAGCGAGCTGACCCGGCTCCGGTCGTGGGCCGAGGGGCGGGCGCGCCTGGCGACGCCGCGGGAATCCCCGGTCGCGGAGCCGAAGCGGAGGATCGAGCTATGAGCGCCGTCATCGTCCTGGCGCCGGTCGTCGTGGCCGCGTGGCCGGTGATGGTCTCCGCCGTCATGGCCGCCGCGGCCGCGGCCGGCTTCAAGCGCGTCAAAGAGGAGCCGAAGAAGAAGGTGCGAAAGAACGTGGTCGAGCTGGCGATGGAGAATGCGGAGGTCGTCGCGGAGTCGATGTCGCCGGACGAGAGGATCGTCGTCGAGCGCGAGGGCGTGCGGGTCGTCTTCTCGCGCGACGCGCGCGGCCGCTTCCGGACCTGCGTGGAGGGCGATCTCGCGAAGGACCGGCTCCGTGAGATCGGCGAGGATCTGTCGGGTGCGGTGATCCAGCAGTACGTCTATCGCCGTCTATCGCAGGAACTCGGGCGGAACGGATTCACGACGCTCGCCGAGGAGAAGGCGCCGGACGGCGCGATCCGCCTCCGCGTGCGGCGCGTCCAAGAGTAGGTCGGAGGAATCGAGAATCAAGAATCCAGAATCGAGAATCGAGAGCCCTGTGCGGCAACGGGATTCCTGATTCGGGATTCTCGATTCGCGGCGACCTCGGGCGCCCTCGCTCGGAGTGCTGCCGGGGGAGACACGAGGCTCCCCATGGAGGTAGGACGATGGAATCGCACGAGCTGGAGATCGAGATCGGCAAGGACGGCAGGGTCCGCGTGCGCACGTCGGGCGCAAAAGGGAAGAGCTGCCTCGAGTACGCGCGTCTCATGGAGGAGATCGTCGGGAAGATCGAGAACCGGGAGCTGACCGCGGAGTTCTACGAGCCCGACTCGAAGGTGGAGATCCGGCCGCCGGCGCGGCAGAAGCAGAGGCGCGGATGAACTGCCCGAAGTGCGGGATGGCGCGCGCGATCGACGACCGTGTCTGCCGCCGATGCCGGTATTTCTTCGAGGAGGACCGGTTCGTCGACGTCGTGCCGCCGCGGTCGGGAGGGCCCGCGCTTCCGCGCGAACCGCGGCCCCTGTCTCCGCGCGCGAGGACGTGGCTGGTCTACGCGGCGGCGCTCGTCCCCGGGCTCGGGCATTTCCTGTCGGGCAACCGCCGCCGGGGCCTCTTCTTCTTCGGCCTCGTCGCCGTCCTCGCGACGCTGAGCGTGCTGCTCTTCACGCAGCTCGTGGGGCGCATCTGCTTCGGCCTCGCGGTCTCCGCGCACGCCTTCAGCATCTTCGACCTGACGCCGTGGGGACGCTCGCCCGAGCTCCACCATCGGGTGCTCGCGATGGGCGCGATCCTGTGCGGTCTGTTGGTGCTGTACCAGCCCGTCCTCTCCTGGCTCGCGAACCGGTTCGTGCGCCCGGAGGCGGTGGCGGCGGGCCGGACCTTCGGCGGAGTCTCGACGCCGGGACTAGGCCAGTTCGCATTCCTCGCGATCCTCTTCATCGTGTCGGTCGGCGTCTCCCTGTGGTTGAGCCGCAGGCTCCGTTCGCGGAGGGACGCCTGATGGGCCGCTTCTCCAACCTGGAGTTCGGCGGGAACGAGCCTCTCCGCGAGGACGAGGTGCCGCGCGAGGAGCCGCGCGACGAGCGGCTCTATCTCCGGCTCGCCGATGAGGACCATCGCTCCGCCCGCTTCGAGCGGGCGCTGCGCCATTATTCGCGCGCGCTCGAGTTCAACGCGAACGTCGCGGCCGCGTGGGTCGGGCAGGTGCAGATGCTGGTCGAACTCGGGGAGTGCGAGGAGGCTCGCCTGTGGGCCGACAAGGCGCTCGAGATTCATCGCGACCATCCGGACCTCCTCTCCGTCAAGGCGGTCGCGTGGGCGCGCCTGGGCGACGCGAAGCGCGCCATCGAGTTCTCGGACGCGGCGCTCGCGCAGAAGGGGACGACGCCGCAGGTCTGGCTGGCGCGCGGGGAGGCGCTCGCGGCGGGCGGCGGGGGAAACAGCGAATACTGTTTCGAGAAGGCGGCGGCCGAGTCGCGGCAGGACTGGTTCATGCACCTGCGCGTCGGTCGCGTCTGCCGGCACTACGGCCTGTACGCGCGCGCCCTCGCGTGGGTGCAGAAGGCGATCCGGCGCGAAGCGGGACAGCCGTTCCTCTGGCACGAGCAGGGGGAGTGCCAGGCGGGGCTCGGATCGGCCGCCGCCGCGGAAGCATCCTTCGAGCAGGCGCTCACGCTCGACCCGGGGTTCGCGCTCTCCCGGGCCGCGCTGGAACGGCTCCACGATCGCGGGGCGTTCCGGAGGTTCTGGGACCGCGTCCGGGGGATGTTCCGATGAAGCTGATGGAGATCCTGCGCGCCGCGCGGGCGAAGCAGGCCTCCGACGTCCATCTCGTCGCGGGCCTCCCGCCCGCGGTCCGCATCAACGGGGAGATCCTCATGGCGAACGCGGCGCCGATCGAGGCCGCGGCGCTGCGGCGGATGATCGAGGAGATCCTCAACGAGGATCAGAGGCGGCACCTGGAGGCCGAGCGGGAACTGTGCCTGTCGGTCTTCGACGGCGAGGCCGGCCGCGTGCGGGTCGCGCTCTACTACCACGCGGGCAACCTGGAAATGGCCGCGCGACTCTGCACGCTGCTGATCCCGGACCGGGCGTCCCTCGGACTTCCGCCGATCGTCGACGAGCTCGCGCGCAAGCCGAACGGGCTCGTCCTCATCGCGGGTCCCACGGGGAGCGGGAAGACGACGACGCTCAACTACATGGTGGATCTCATCAACCGCGAGCGCCGGTGCAAGATCGTCATGATCGAGGACCCGGTGGAGTACGTCCACCGGCCGCAGAAATCGATCGTCGTGCAGCAGGAGGTCTACACCGACACGCACTCGTTCCCGCGCGCGCTCGTGCACGTGCTGCGGCAGAACCCCGACGTCATCGTGGTGGGCGAGATGCGGGAGCTGGACGCGATCCGGACGGCGCTCACGGCGGCGGAGACGGGACACCTCGTCCTCGCGACGCTCCACACGCCCAACACGACGCAGACGGTGGAGAGGATCACGGCGGTCTTCCCGGAGGGGCAGCAGGAACAGATCATCCTCCAACTCGCCAATTCGCTGCAGGCGGTCGTCACTCAGGTGCTCCTCCCGCGGGCCGACCGCAAGGGCCGGGTCCTCGCCTGCGAGATCATGGTCGCCAACGGCGCCGTGAGGAACATCATCCGCGAGAAGAACATCCAACTGCTCTACGGCGTGGTGGAGACGAGCCGCAAGGACGGGATGATGACGCTGGACCACAGCCTGCTGGACCTCTACCAGAAGGCGGTCATCACGTACGACGTGGCCGTGACCCACGCGCGGAGCCCGGAGAGGTTCACGTCCTGAGGCGGCGCAGATCCCGCGGCTGGAAGATGCCGCGTTCCGTGATGAACCCGGTGATGTACTTCGCCGGCGTCACGTCGAACGCGGGGTTCCACGCGGGGAAGCGCGTCGAGACCTCGGCGGGCGAGCGCTCCTCGATGGGGATCTCCGTGCCGGTCCGTTTCGAGGAATCGAACGTGGAGGAGGGGGCCGCGACGTAGAAGGGGATCCGGAAGTCGCGCGCCAGGACCGCGAGACCGAGCGTGCCGATCTTGTTGGCGGTGTCGCCGTTCGCCGCGATGCGGTCCGCGCCGACGACGACGAGGTCGATCCGCTTCGCGCGCATCGCGGCCGCGGCCGCGCCGTCGACGACGAGCGTCGCGTCGAGGCCGTTCTTCTCCGCCTCCCACATCGTCAGGCGCGCGCCCTGGCAGAGCGGGCGCGTCTCGCAGGCCCACACCTTCGCGCGCGAGCGGAGGCAGACGGCGAAGGCGGTGCCTATCCCGCCGGTCGCCAGCGTGCCGGTGTTGCAGATCGTGAGGATGCGCTTCGCGCCGAGCCGCGCGCCGTGCCGGCCGATCGCCTCGCACCGGGCGATCTCCTCGCGGTGGATCCGCCGCGCCTCGGCGAGGACGTCGCGGGCGCGGCGGACGCGCTCCACGGCCCACGCGAGGTTGACCGCCGTGGGCCGGGCGGCGATCAGGAGCCTTGCGGAGGCGTCCAAGTCGCGCGCGAGCGCCATGCCGTAGGCGGCGGCGACCCCGATGAGCGGGGCGCCGCGGACGCGCAGGGAGCGGATCGCCTCCGCGATGCGCGCGGGAGTCGCGCAACGGACGTACCGCTCCCGCGAGGGGAGCAGGGTCTGGTCGAGGATGCGGAGGGCGCCGCCGTCCCAGAGGACGGGACGGATGTTCATTTAGGGGCAAGCGCGCCGGTGTGCTTCAGGATGCGCTCGAGCGCCTCCGTGGGGAGGGCGCCGTGGCCCAGCCAGTGCCTGTAGCGCTCGACGTCGAGCTTGACCTTCTCCTCGGGCTTCTCATGCGGATCGTAGGTGCCGAGGTTCTCGAGGTACCGGCCGTCGCGGCGCGTACGCCCGTCGTAGACGGCGATCCTCCACTTCGCGATGTGCTTGCGGCCGACCCGCGTGAGTCGAATGCGAACCGCCATGGATGCGATCCTCCTTCAGGGGGGCGGAGTATAGCATCGGCCTCCGCGGGCCGCAACCGTTTTTGTTTGATCGCCCGCACGCGGGCCATCACAATCGGGCCATGATCTACTTCTACTGTCCCGAGTGCCGCGAGGAGCTCGAGGCGGAGGACTCGATCAAGAGCACGAAGATGCGCTGCCCCGCGTGCTGGAAGGAGATCGTCGTCCCCGAGGTGGGGATCGCCCTGCCTCCCGGCCGCAAGGCCGCCCGCCCCGTCGGCGAGCCGGCGGAACGGAGCGTGGGTCCCCGCATCTTCCTCGTCACGGTCGTCGTGGTGGTCCTCGGCCTCGCGGGCTGGTTCGGGGTGCGCCATTTTCTCGCGAAGCGCCAGGAGGCGGCGCGGCCGAAGTGCACCGCGTGCGCGGGGAAGGGGACCCAGACCTGCCGCGACTGCCGGGGCGCGAAGATGTTCCCGTGCAAGGGGGAGTGCAAGGGCACGGGCAAGGTCATCCACCAGCCGGGGAACGAGGAGACGAACTGCTCCGACTGCGCGGGGACGGCGCGCACGCCGTGCCGCACCTGCGGCGGGTCGGGCGGGTACGGATGCGAGAGGTGCCAGGGGACCGGTGAGCCGGCGCGATGAACCTCGAACTGCGCTGCCCCTCCTGCGCGACGGTGATCCCCGCGACCGACGTCGATCTTCCGAGCGGCACCGCCAAGTGCCGGGAGTGCAACGCGGTCTTCGCGTTTCGGGCCGACGGGAAGCCGAAGGAACCGCCGCCGGAACGGAACCCGGTGCCCCTCCCGGCGGGCTTCCGGATGGAGTCGGATTCCTCGCGCCTCCTGATCTCGCGGCGGTGGTTCTCCCCCGTCCATGTCTTCCTCGTCCCGTTCACCATTGCGTGGTGCGCGTTCCTGGTGTTCTGGTATTCCATGGGCATCGCCCACGGCGCTCCCTGGATCATGTTCGTCTTTCCGATCGCCCATGTGGCGGTCGGGGTCGGGCTGGCGTACTTCACGGCCGCGGGGCTTCTCAATCGGACGCGGCTCGAGGTCTCGCGGGGACTCCTCCGGATCGTTCACGAGCCCCTTCCCTGGACCGGCGGCAAGGTCCTCCGCGCGGGGGATTTGCGGCAGTTCTTCTGCAGGGAACACCGGCACAGCGGGAAACACGGGCCTTACCTCCGCTATTCGGTAAACGCCGTGAACGTCACGGGCGCCGTGGTCCCGATCCTGGAGAAGCTGGAACAGGCCGAGCAGGCGCTCTTCGTCGAGCAGAGGATCGAGGAGCACCTCGGGATCCGGGACCGACCCGTGCCGGGCGAACTGCCGCGCTGACCCGCCCGCAGCTCTGACGAATAGGGATTCTTCGCACATCGGCCATCTCCGCGTGGCGGGGCGAGCGTAGGCGTTTCCGCCCGGTTCCTGAAGTCCGGCTGAGCGTCCTGCCGATTCCGTTCTTCGCAC
>JACPRC010000215.1 GCA_016190175.1 Planctomycetota bacterium | reverse complement strand
TTCCTGGTTTCCTCATGGTCTTCTTCCCCAACTGAAGGACCCAGACTGTTACCCAGAAGGGGCGCAATTGAGCCATGCCAACTTCGCCAGCACCGCCTCGAAGTCGTCCATCCCGACGGGCGGCTCGTCGCTCCGCTTGATCGACTCCTCGAAGACCTTCTCCGTCACCTTCGTCGTGTCGCGCGGTGCCGTCGCCGGTGTCTTGGTATCGGTTTCATTTTGTGCTTGACGGCGCGCCTGGATTTTGGACAAGTAGCGCGGCGTGAAGCTCCAGAACCGCCGAGCCCTTCTGACCGTCGCCGCATTCCTCTTCGGGACGCTCGGCACCGCGCTTCATCTCGCGCTGGAATCTCACGAATTCCATCTCACGCCGCCGGAAGCCGAGGGCGGCGCTCACGAGGACGCTCCTCATGCGGCGGCCGACCACGAGCAGGTCGAGCTTGGGAACCGGACCCACTCGTCGCAGGTCGCGGTCCTGGATTCCTACGCGATCCCGCTTGCACCCTTGGAGCCCGCGTGCGGGTATCGTGCCGCGGGTATTGATCCTCAGCCTCCTCGAAGCCCCCTTTCCCATCGTCCATCCGACCCCCGGGCACCGCCCACACTCTAGCGCGCCTGCCGGCGTCGCTTGACGTCCGTCTCATTCCTCTTTCGCGCCAAGGAGTCCGCAATGATGAGGCTTTCGGTTTTCGCCGTCTTGACCGCCGGCTGCGGTTACAAGCCCTCCCCGGCCGAGTCGAAGCCGGAGGAGAAATCCGCCCAGGTCACCGTGTGGGGTGATCGGTTCGAGATCTTCCTCGAGCATAAACTCATCGTCGCCGGTCAGCCGGTCACGTTTGTGACGCATGTATCCGATCTCAAGACGCTTCATCCCCGAAAGGAAGGCCCCATAGTCTTCGTGCTGCGACAGGGGACGGAACCGCCGATCGAACACGTGGACCCGGCCCCGGCGCGCGCGGGCATCTACACGCCGAAACTGGCGTTTCCGAAAGCGGGCTCCTGGTCGGTCACTCTACGCATCCCGATCGACGGCCAGGAACAGGTCGTCGAGCTTCCCTCCTTCACGGTTTACGGAAGCAAAGAGGAGGTCGATCGGGCTCCCGAGCCGGAAGCCCCGGAGGGCATCAGTTTCCTCAAGGAGCAGCAATGGCGGCTTCTCACCAGGGTTGAGCCCGTCGTGAGGCGGAAACTGACCCAACGGATCAAGGTCCCGGCCCTGGTGGCCGCACGCCCCGGATCCCGAGCCGCGGTCACGCCGCCCGTCGCGGGACGCCTCCTGGCGCCGCCGGGAAAGTCCCTTCCCGAGATCGGCCGGCGCGTCGAAGCGGGACAGACGCTCGCCATCGTTCAACCTCCGTTTTCCGACTTCGCGGCCAAGCTCGTCGAGTCGGAGGCCGCGGTCATTCGGGCGAAACTTGACCTCGATCAGGCCGACCTGGTCCACGGGCGGATCAAGGAGCTGGTGGGGAAAAAGGCGAAGTCCGAGCGCGAGCTCCAGGAAGCCGAATTCGCGCAGAAGACCACGAAGGCGAGCTACGATGCCGCCGTCGCCCTCCGGGACACCTACCGGAAATCGGGCGCGATCGTCGTCGACGGGCTGCCGGTCCTCGAGCTTCGCGCGCCGATCGCCGGCACTCTCGTCCGGGTGCATGCCGCGACGGGGGAACACGTCTCCACGGAGAGAAGCGTCTTCGAGATCCTTGACTCGGGCACCGTGTGGATCGACGCGCGCGTCCCCGAATCCGATCTCGCCCGCGTCTCCCGATCGTTCGGCGCGAGCTACGAGACCCCGGAGGCGCGAGGGACTTTCGTCGATATTCCCGGAACCGCGCGCTTCGTCGGCACGGAAGTCGATCCTCCGAGTCGCACGGTTTCCATCCTGTACGAGGCGGAGAATCCCGGAGGCCATCTCCGGGTGGGCATGGCCCTCACGGTTCATCTGGAGACCGCCCGGGCGGAGGACGCCTCGGCCATACCGACTTCGGCCGTAGTGGATGAGGAAGGTCGGCCGGTGGTCTTCGTGCAACTCTCGGGGGAGACCTTTGAGAAGCGCTACATCCAGCTCGGCATCCGGAGCCTCGGATATGTGCAGGTCCTGGAGGGCCTCGCCGACGGGGATCGGGTGGTGACGAAGGAAGCCTATTCGGTCCGGCTCGCGTCGGTCTCCACGACGATCCCGGCCCACGGGCACGCTCATTGAGGGAGATGCGATGATCGACGCGCTCATTCGATGGTCCATCCGGCAACGGTCGGTGGTGCTCTTCATCGCGATGCTCCTCCTGGGGCTGGGGGCGTACCACGCCTCGCGCATGCCGGTGGACGTCTTCCCGGACCTCACCGCGCCGACCGTCACGATCATCACCGAGGCTCACGGAATGGCTCCGACGGAGGTGGAAAGCCAGGTGACGCTCCCGATCGAGGCGGCCGTGAACGGCGCCCCGGGCGTGCGTCGCGTCCGGTCGTCGACCGCCGTCGGCATTTCCGTGGTGTGGGTCGAATTCGCATGGGGGAGCGACATCTACGCGGCGCGCCAGGTGGTGGCCGAAAAGGTGAGCCTGGTCGCCGGCGGCCTCCCGCCCGGCGTCGAGCGTCCCGTTCTCGCGCCGATATCCTCGATCATGGGCGAGATCCTCTTCATCTCGCTCACCGCCGATGAGGACAAGCCGGATACGGGCATGAAGCTCCGCACCGTCGCGGATACGGTAGTCCGCCGGCGGCTCCTCTCCGTCCCCGGAGTTTCCCAGGTGACTCCGATCGGCGGAGGCGAGAAGCAGTATCAGGTGATCGTCTCCCCATCGAAACTCCGCGAGTACGACGTCTCGCTCGGAGAAGTGACGCGGGCACTCGCGGCTTCGAACGAGAATGTCTCGGCCGGATTCATGAACGATCGAGGATCGGAGTACCTCGTCACGGGCCTCGGGCGCGTCCAGTCCGTGGAGGATATCCGCGAGACCGTGGTAGCGCGACGCGGGGGCGTGACCGTGCGGGTGCGCGAACTGGCGGAGGTGAGCATCGCCGAGGCTCCCAAGCGCGGCGAGGGCTCCGCGAAGGCGGAACCGGCGGTGATTCTCGGCATCCAGAAGCAACCCGGAGCGAATACGCTCGCCCTCACCCGCGAACTCGACTCCGCCCTCGACCGCCTGCAGGCGGATCTCGGCAAGGAAGGCATCAAGATCGACCGGCGCATCTTCCGCCAATCGGACTTCATCGAAGTCTCGGTGAGAAACGTCCAACATGCCCTGCGGGACGGCGCGATTCTGGTCGTGATCGTCGTGTTCTTCTTCCTGGCGAACCTGCGGGCGGGACTGATCACGATCACGGCGATCCCGCTCTCGCTTCTGGCGGCCGTGCTCGCCCTGTCGGCGTTCGGCGCGACGTTCAACACGATGACGCTGGGGGGCATGGCTATCGCGATCGGCGCGCTCGTCGACGACGCCATCATCAACGTGGAGAACGTCTTCCGGCGCCTCCGGGAAAACGGCGCCTTGCCCGAGGATCGGCGACGGACCGTCTTCGACGTGGTCTACGGCGCGAGCAGGGAGGTGCAGTCCTCGATCGTGTTCGCCACTCTCATCATCCTGCTCGTCTTCGTCCCGATCTTCTTCCTTCCCGGCGTGGAGGGCCGCCTCCTCCAGCCGCTGGGACTGGCCTATGTCGTCGCGCTGTCCGCGTCGCTCGTCGTGGCGCTGACCGTGACGCCCGTGCTCTGCTCCTTTCTCCTGCCTCGTTCCAGGGCGGTTCGGGAGGGCCGCGAGCCGAGGGTGGTTCGCGCGCTGAAGGGCGCGTACGGAGAACTCCTGGGTCCGGCGCTTCGCCATCCGTGGGCCGTCGTCACGCCGGCGATCGTGCTGTTTGCCGGAGCCCTGATCGCCTTCAGCTTCACCGGGCGCGCGTTCCTTCCCGAGTTCAACGAGGGCGCGTTCACGATCAGCGCCGTGACTCTGCCGGGCACGTCCCTCCCCGAGTCGGATCGCCTGGGCCGGGTGGTGGAGGAGACCCTCCTGTCCCACCCCGAAGTCGCCTCGGTCGCGAGGCGGACCGGCCGGGCGGAGCTGGACGAGCACGCCCAGGGAGTGGAAGCGGCGGAGCTCGACGTCTCGTTCGTCCTCAAGGACAGAAGCCGGGAGCGGTTTCTGGAGGCGCTTCGTCGCGACCTCTCGCTCGTCCCGGGCATGAACATCACGGTCGGCCAGCCGATTTCGCACCGGATCGACCACATGCTCTCCGGAACTCGCGCCAATATCGCGGTGAAGATCTTCGGCGACGATCTCTACAAGCTGCGATCGCTGGGCGAACGGTGCCGCCAGGCGATGTCGAAGGTCGAAGGCGTGGTCGATCTCTCGGTCGAACAGCAGATGGAAATCCCCATCCTCCGGGTCCGGCTGGATCGGAGCGCGCTCTCGCGATACGGCATCCTCGTCGAGGAAGTCATGCGCGCGCTCGAAGCGTCGCTTCAGGGGATTCACGTGTCTCGCGTGATGGAGGGACGAAACTCCTTCGACCTCGTGGCCCGCCTGAGCGAGGGGGAGGGATGGAATCCCGACTCCCTGGAGGAGGTGCCGCTCAGCCTGCCCGACGGGGGACGGGTCCCTCTCGGCGCCGTGGCCGACGTCGTGAAAGAGACGGGGCCGAATACCATCAGCCGGGAAAACGTCGAGCGGAAAATCGTCGTCATGTGCAACGTCTCCGGGCGCGACGTGGGCTCCGTCGTGGAGGACATACGCAAAGCGGTCGATCCGATCGTGGCCGGCGACCGGGGCTATCGGGCGGAGTACGGAGGCCAGTTCGAGGCGGCGACGGAGGCCAACCGTCGGCTGGCGATTCTGGGAGCGGGCGTCATCGTCGGGATCTGGTTCCTGCTCTATCTCGCCTTCCGATCCGGCCGCGACGCCGCGGTGGTGATGGTCAATCTCCCTCTCGCGCTGATCGGAGGCATCGGCGGAGTGTTCCTTTCCGGGGGCGTGCTTTCCGTCGCGTCGATCATCGGATTCATCACCGTCTTCGGGATCGCGACGCGCAACGGGATCATGCTGATATCCCACATCCGCAACCTCCAGGAGCATGAGGGCGTCACCGACTTCCGGGAGGCCGTATACCGCGGCGCGCTGGAGCGGCTGGCGCCGATCCTGATGACCGCCCTGGCGGCCGGCCTCGCTCTGATCCCCCTCGCGCTGGGAGGCGGCAAGCCCGGCAACGAGATTCAGACGCCCATGGCCCTGGTCGTCCTCCTGGGTCTCCTGAGTTCGATGCTGCTCAACATGATCGTCGTCCCCGCGCTCTATCTCCGCTTTGGAAAACCCATCGCGACGGGAGGTGGTCGATGAAACGGATGTTCGCATTCCTCGTCTTGGCGGCCGGGTGCGCCTCTCCCCATCCCGATCGGGAACTCGCCGGAATCGAGACGAAGAGGCGGGATCCCGCCGGGACCGAATCTCGCCCCGCTCCGCAGGAGTCCCTGCGCGGACTGACGCTCGACCGGGCGCTTGCCTTCGCCGAGGAGGCACATCCGGAACTCGCCGAAGCCAGGACCCGCGTGGAGGCGGCGGCGGGGCGATTCGATCAAGCGGGGCTCTGGTCCAATCCTCTCGCCATCCTCAGAATGGAGTCGGCTCGATTCAACGGAGGCACGACGAGCGACGCCGATTTCCTCGCCGGATTCTCGTTCCCTCTCCCTTTGGGGGGCCGTCTGGGCGCGGCCGAG
This sequence comes from Planctomycetota bacterium, assembly GCA_016190175.1. Taxonomy (GTDB): domain Bacteria; phylum Planctomycetota; class MHYJ01; order MHYJ01; family JACPRB01; genus JACPRC01. The sequence goes on along the minus strand of JACPRC010000215.1, from coordinate 1,688 downwards.
CGGATCGCGGAGTTCGAACGCCTTCGCGCCCTGCATCAATACGAATCGATGCGGCTCGAAGTGCGCGCGCGCGTGCACGGCGCGTTCGCCACGGCGCTGTACGGGCGCGAAGTGGAGAATCTCCGGGGCGAGATCCGGAAGGCGGCCGACAACGCCGTGGCCGTGACGAAGGCACGGGTGGATGCGGGCGATGCGCTGCCGGAGGAACTCGACCGCGTCGAGATGGAACAGGTACGGTCCCGGATCGATTTCGAGCAGGCCGCCGAGACCCGCGAACTGGCCTATCTGGGACTCGCGGCGGCCATGGGAGATCCGTCGCTTCGGATCGAGTCCGTCGAAGGGACGCTGGACGCGGTGCTGGAGATCCCGCGTCTCCATGCGTTGGTGGAAGCGGTCGGGCGGAGCCCGCTCGTCGCCGCGGCCGATGCCGACGTCGGCGCCCAGCGCGGCCGGATCGAACTCGCGGAGGTGGAGCGGATTCCGGACCTGAACGTGGATCTCCTCTACCGGCGCATCGGCGCGGACGACGCAGACGGTTTCGATGTCGGAGTCAGCGCGAGCCTGCCGCTCTTCGACCGCAATCAGGGGAAAATCCGCGAAGCCCGCGCGGATCTCGCCGGGGCGGAGGCTCGCGCTCGGATGACCCGGAACGAGGTTTCGCGGCGCGTGCGAGAGACGTATGCGCGGCTCACTCGATCGTTGGCACGCGCGACGCTTCTCAAGAAGGAAATGGTGCCCCGGGCCGAATCGGTGCTCCGGACCGCGGAGGTGCGATACGGCGCCGGTGACGTGGGTCTCTCGGAAGTCCTGCCCATCCGGCGCGACCGCGCCAACGTGCGGCTGGCGAATCTTCAGGCGCTTCGCGACGTGATGGAGAGCTGGGCGGCCCTGAAACCCTTCCTGCGGGAAGAGTGACCCGCGTCCTCCCGGCCGCTCCCCTGTGTCAAGACAGGGGACGAGAGGTTCGCTCGGCGAAGGCGGGACGGCCGAACTACCGCATCGCCTCGAACTTCCGGAACCGCTCCACGTCCGCCTTCGTGACGGACGGCTTGAACTTCGCCAGCACCGCCTCGAAGTCGTCCATCCCGACGGGCGGCTCGTCGCTCCGCTCGATCGACTCCTCGAAGACCTTCTCCGTCACCTTGCGGCAGAGGTACGCGATGTCCGCGCCGCTGTAGCCGTCGAGCCGCGCCGCGAGCGCGTCGAGATCGACGCCCCCTTCGAGCGGGACGTCCTTGACGTTCATCTCGAGGATCTTGCGCCGCGCGGGCGGGTCGGGGAGGCCGAGGTAGATCTTCTCGTCGAGCCGGCCGGGGCGCATCATCGCGGAGTCGATGTTCCACGGCTCGTTCGTCGCGCCGAGGAAGAGGAGGGTGTGGCCCTCCTTGCGGTCGAAGCCGTCGAGCTCGTTGAGGATCTGCGGGACGACGCGCTGCATGACCCCGCCGCTCTCGCCCGCCCGGCGCGGCGGCGTGAGCGCCTCGACCTCGTCGAGGAAGACGATCGCGCGCTCGCACTTGCGGGCCTCGTCGAAGAGGCGCCGGATGTTCTTCTCGCTCTCGCCGACCCACTTGTTGAGGATCTCGCTCGGCGCGATCGCGAAGAAGGCGGCGTCCAGCTCGCCCGCGATCGCCTTGGCGATCATCGTCTTCCCGGTCCCGGGCGGGCCGTAGAGGAGGATCCCGCCG